>CALVEV010000034.1 GCA_944326685.1 Candidatus Gastranaerophilales bacterium | reverse complement strand
AAAAAGAAGCCGAAACTAAACTTACCCAAATAGGTAAAAAAGCTACGAACGGACAAAGATTATTAGAACTTTTGTATTCACGGCCAAAGGTTAACGCTCAAATTATATCTAAAGAACTTGGAATATCCATTGTTTCAGTTAATAATTTGGTTAAAACATTTATTGAGATAGGCATATTAGAAGAAAAAACTGGCATGAGCCGCAATCGTTATTATGTTTTTGAAAAGTATATTAATATTTTCAGATAATAATTTAATGTTTTAAGACTTTACCGTAAATTAATTTTTCAAGATTTTCGTGTGCTTGTTTCATGCCTGATAAATACTGTTTTGATGTTTCTGTATCAAAATTAATAGTCCCTTTTAGCAAGACTTTTAAAAATAAAGTTACTTTAATAAAAAAGTGGAAAATATATTCTGCTTCTCTTTGATTAAATTTAGATTTGCGGTTCCAATCTAAGAAACACCCGTGAGTAACTTGTGAGCTATCATTATAAAATCCATAAACAATATCTCTTAAAGAATATTCAAAAACATCTTTAAGTTTAAAACCTGCTTTATCAAGTTCTTTGTACATGTTTTCATATTTCATAAATTCAGGTTTATAATTTTTAAAATATTTATCAAATTTTTCAATATTTTCTTCCGTTATTACAAAATCTTCTAACCCAATTGCTTTTAATATTTTAGATTTAGCAGACTCTTGTATAATATCAAAACAGCGTTTATTTTCTTTTGATAATTCTTCTTTTGTGCAAGTATTACCTAGAATATCAATAGGTTCGCCTTCTCTCATTTCTTTATATGCAATAAAATTACATTTAAGTTTTAAAATCTGGGCTTCGTCTAAATAATCACTTATTTTCATAGGAAACTGAGATAAATATGTAATAAGAATAACTGTTTCAACAGCACTTCTTAATAGAATTTTTGCTTCATTGATATAGTTTTCATAAATCAAGATATTTGCAGAAGTAACATTGGAAATAATTTTTTTAATAAGAACGTAGTAAACTAACAAATTTTTTGAATCATATTTTACAGTCTCAACAATTTGGCTAAAACAAAAGATTAGCTTACCCATTTCTTGATGAAAATATTCCGTATCAATAATTTTATTTCTTTTATACATAATCACAATAATTATACATTAAAATAAATTCTAACTTTCGCAACAATCTTGATACTTGTCTCATGAATCTTTTTTCTTTCTCGATAAAATTTAATCAATAGCCCTTATTCCATTGAATACCGGCTAGTTAAGTGAGTTATTTTATAAGAAGGAAGAATGAAAAATCTTGAAACAAAAGTCGAGGAAATCCAACATTTGCTTTTTGAGGCGAGGTCATTGGTAAAAATTTGTGCCCTAGCTTTGGATTCTTGTATTACGGATAAAGAATTACAGTTGCGGGATAACCTGGAAGTTTATGAAGTTCTACGTAAGGTAAATCTATTGCTTGCAAATATAGAGTGTATCCTAGAAACCTAAAGAGTCTCAAAAAATTGTGCAAGCTTAATATCGAAGGCTTTGGCTAATTTGAAAATTTTATCAACGCTCGTGTTTCTTTCGCCACGTTCTACCATTCCAATAAAATTATTTGATAATCCAACTTTTTCGGCAAGCTCTAATTGAGTTAAGTTAGCCCTTTTTCTTAACTCACGAATACGCAAACCAAAGGCTTTTAAATTATTTTCTTTTTCTTGTAATTCTTCTTTTGTCAAATTATCCATTAGAGATATTATGAATGGGACTTTTGAACAATAAAACAAACCCACCGTGTTATTTTAAAATTTTTGGTGTATATTTAAAAGGTAACTTTTATAATTGGAGTGTAAGCAATGAATAAAACAATAAGATTTAATTTAATAATCGCAGTATTATTTTTATTTATTTTAGGATATTGTAGCAAAGTTTATGCATATGAATATTATTCTTATGCAAATGAATTATTACAAAATGAAAATTTATATAAAATGCCTCCTGTTACAGTAACACCAGGATATGCTCAAGATTGGGACATGCCTAAATATTCAAGTCCGCAAAACAACACACAAAATAATAATTATAATAATGGGTCATCGGGTAGCACGTATTTTATTTATTCTCAGAATCAGAATCCGTCTTACTGTATTCCTGGTTCAACTTATGCAATTTGTCACTAATAAATGAGGTTTAAAAATGTTTATAAGTTTTCCCTGTTCAAGAAAAGTATTTAATGTTTGGATTTCAATTTTAATAATTGCAAGTTTTTGTAATAAATTTCCTGGTCCTATAATTGGATTTCTTCTTGTAATGTTGTTAGTTTTCATAAATCTTGCAAAGAAATTAGATTTAAAAAAGAGAATTGATACAATGGAAGAAACAGGGTTATTTCCCATTGAGACAATATTTTCTATAGCTTTAGCTTTAAAAGATAAAATAAAAATTTTAAAGAAAGATAATGATATTGATAGTTTTAAAAGTATTTTTAATTCTTTTTTGTATGTTACAGAAAACGAATTCACAGAATTTAATTTTAAAAAAGTGGAAATATTATCAACAGAAAATGTTAAACCAATTATAAAATATATAGAACATCAAATTGCTTCTATTAAACAACAAATGACACCTGATAATGAAAACATTTTAGAAAAACAATTAAATGCTTATTTTTTGCTTTTAGTGCTTTGCTATAATAAATTTTATTGCGATCTAAATGATATAACAAAAGAAATCTTCAAAGAATTGGATTAGTTAATTTTCAAATGTTAAGCAAATTTATTATAATTACACTATCTCCATAGAGTAAAATCAATACTTTTTTCCTCCACGAGCTTCTGCGAACATGAAACCCACATTGTATCTATATGAAGATATATATAGATATATTTTTATGTAAAGATTTCATGATTTTTGGCTTTTGAAATTTCACTAACTGCACTTTTTCTGCTAATAATGGGCTTGTATCACAAAACAAAAGGAGGTTGTAATGAATAATAAATTGTTACCAGTTAAAATATTAATGAAATTTTTTCTTTAGGCTACGATACTAGTGATTTAATAGGAAATGGACATGTTAGTGCCTACTATGCTGTTGTTGTTTATATGGAAAAAGAGGAAGTTTATATTCAGAATCAGAAAATAAAATTTTCAGATAGACTATTTGAATTATTATTATATGTAGCTAAAGCAGGTATAAAGGGTATAAAAGCAATGGAATTATCCAATAAAATGAAACTTGACTACAATGATGTGTATCAATATATCGATAGAATAAATGAACATAAAAAATACAAAAATATAACAGAAAAGCCCTTAATCATTAATAACGAAAAAGGATTTTGGCACTTAAATCTTGATTATACTTATCAAGGTCTTTTGTTAATATAGCTAAAACTTTTTTAGAATCAGAATTTCAATGAAATTTGTAGAATACTTGTAAAGTAATTGCACAGTATTTGCGGAATTGAGCATTTTTTTAGATTGTAAATAATGAGAATATCCCTGGATAAATGTAGTAATTAAAAAATAAAAGGAGAAATTCTCATGGAGAAATTTTTAAAAGCGTTTTATGATAGCTTTAAAACATCATCTAAAAAAATTGTTCAATATGGCGGAACAGGTAAAATCAAAACAATTGAAGGTAAAGATTTTCTTGAAGCATTAAGAGAACATTTCCTCGGAATTAGTCGTTGGGGAGTATCGCCGGAAATCGAAGGTCAAGAAGATAAAATTTTATTTGGAGGAATTGATATTGACTGCAAAGATAAATCTGTTGAAGAAAAATATCAAATGGCACTTAATATTCAAAGCGAATTATTTAAAGAATACAGGCTGAACGCACTTATTGAACAATCAAAATCCAAAGGTTTTCATTTATTTGTCTTTTTTGCTATTCCTCAAAATCGAGATTATCTTCAAAATTTATTAGAAAATGTAGTAACCAAGATAACCGATTTAAAAATTGCAAATGGAATCATTGAAATTTTTCCAAAAGGTAAAAAAGGAAATGCAATATTTCTTCCATGTTTTGGCATGTTTAAGGATTCAAACACAATAAATGAAGAATTTTTTGAACTTAAAAAATCTTGTTTTGTTGAAGGTGAAACTATGGAAGCTATAGCAGCCCCATTGCCGAGAATAAAAAATGCAATGCAGCTTAATAATTCAATGCTCTTGTTTCAGGAGTCTTTAAAACAATATCCCGATTGTATAAGAAAAGCTGCTTTAAATTGGAAAGACGGAGAAAGAAACTCTTTAACATTAGCAGTCGCTGGAGTTTTGAAGAAAGTCTCTAAAGTTTCTGTAGATGAAGCAATAAATGTTATTACTCAAATTGCTCAATTCAATCGTGATGAAGAATTATCCGGCAGGATTGCAACAGTTGAAGCCACTTACAAAAATGATGAAGTGGCGGGCTGTTCAATCTTTAAGGGGGAAAACGAAAACATTTCTCTTTATGAATTGGTGTGTGATTCTGATTGTTTGTCCTTGAATCTCAATATGCCCATAAAAGATAAGGTTAGATACTTGCAAGCTCAAAAGCAATTACAAGCTAATATAAAAAAAGATAAAATCGCAGAGCTTGTAATTGCTGAACTATTAAATGTGGGCAAAATTTATAAAGCTGACGGTCAATATTATATCTTTGTAAACGAGGAAAAACGCTTATTATGTATATCTGATGAGCCCTTAGAACTAAGAACAATGTTTACAGAATGGGGAATTAATGCCTCTGAAAATCTATATAATTATATTCTTAATGAACTTTATGTTTACTGTGTAAAAAATGCTGAATGTGTTGATATTCATAGATTCGCATATTTCAATCCTAAAACTTATGCACTTTATTTATACAATGGAGCAAGAGAAGTTATTAAAATTACTTCTGATAATATCAAAACAATAGAAAATGGTGATGACGGAATTTTATTTACGGATTTAAAAAATTACCAGCCATTTAAACTCACAAAAATAAATGAAGAAATCAATTATGTAGATAAATATTTAACCGGGAACCTAAATGTAGATACAGATTCAACTATTTTAGATAAAGCAACTCAACAAAAAATCTCTGAGATATGGTTTTATAGTCTTTTCTTTGAATCAATTATGAAAACTAAACCAATCTTTACAGCCATTGGAACAAAAGGCAGTGGTAAAACCACATTTTTAAGGCGAGTTGGTCAAATTCTTTTTGGTGAAAAATTTGATGTTACTTCTATATCAAATGATTGTAAGGATATTGAAACAATCATCACAAATAATTATTATATCGTAATTGACAATTTAGATAATCCTCCAAAGGCTTTAAATGACACACTAGCAAGAATTGCGACAGGTTCAGTTATTAAAAAGAGAAAACTTTTTACAACAAATCAAGAACTTGAATATAATGTAAAGTGCTATGTTGCATTAACTTCAAGAACGCCGCAATTCACAAGAGATGATGTTGCAGACCGCTTAATTTGTATCTATCTTGAGCGTTATAAAATGTTTACTGATGAAAATAATTTAAGCCTGAAAGTTTTATCAAAGCGCAATGAGATTCTTAGTTTTGTTATTCATAAGATACAAAAATTTATCAAATACTTACAAGAGAAGCAAAATGAAAGCTATAAAGTAGATTTTAGAATGGCCGATTTTGCAGTTTTTGCTTTAAAAACAGCAGAAAATAAAGCAGAACTTGAAAAGTTGAAAAAAATCTTTGCACAAATGATAAAAATTCAAAGTGAATTTACACTTAAAGATGATGTTTTGTACCTAATTTTAAAGGATTTTGTTAAAGATAAAGAAAATAAAGGCAAAAAATTCACTTCAGCCGAACTTTATAAAGCCTTTAAACAAAAAGCTGAGGTATTGGATTTGTTAAAAGCATTTGAGTTTGTATATAAAAATCCTAAATCTGTTGGGACAAGGATAAAAAACATAAAAGATAATATTAGTGATGAAATCCTTGTACATTTTGAAAAAGGTCATTCTAATTATATTTATTTTTCATTTGAGCTCGTTGATGATTCAGAATATCAGGATTCATTAATTTGAGGTGACTGACATGAAATTACTTACGATAAACGAACTTTCAAATTTTTTGCAAACCTCAAAAAGTACAATATATCGCTGGGTACACAAACGGGAAATCCCGTTTGTGAAACTTGGAGGTAAATTGTTATTTTCGCAAGACGAGATTCAAGAATACATAAAGAAAAACTCTGTTAGCAATTTGTAGACAACATACTTACAGAAAGCTAAAAACACGGCATAATAAAAAATGAAAGGATTAAATATTTATGGCAAAAGTTAGAAAAAATAAAAGAGCCCATTACTGGGAGGTCGATTATCGTGACCTCTTTGGTAACCGGAAAGTAAAAGGCGGTTTTAAAACTAAAGTTGATGCTGAAAATTTTTATGCGAATACTTTATCTAGAATTCAAACTGGCGAGATATCAGGTAATAACAAAATGACCTTTAGAGAAGGTGCTGAAATTTTTATGCGACTTCATGCAAGTAAAAAATGTAAGCCAAACACAATTAAGGGTTATCAAGGTTATTTAAAAAATCATTTATTACCATATTTTGGAAAGATGAAATTAACTGAAATTACTTCACTTGCAATCAATGAATTTATCGCACAAGAACTTGAAACTGGTCGCAAAAATTCAACAGTAAATAAATATAAAAAACTTATGAGTCAAATTTTTAGCTTTATGATTGATAATGAAGTTATAGTGAGAAATCCTTTAGCTAGAATCAAATCTTTAAGGGAAGAAAAAAGCGAGGAAGTTTGTGCTTTATCAACTCAAGAAGTGCAAATATTACTCGCAAAAACAAAACAAGTATATCCTGATTTCTATCCTTTGTTATTTACAGCAATCTTTACAGGTTTAAGGCAGGGGGAGCTTATGGCTTTAACTTGGGATTCAATAAATTGGGTAAAAAGACAGATTACAGTTGATAAAAATTATACTCATGGAAGGATTGGAACCCCTAAAACGGGTAAAATAAGAAAAGTTGATATGTCTTTAGAGCTTGTAAAAGTTTTGAAAGAATGGCGTTTAGCTTGTCCTAAAGGTGAAAAGAATCTTTTGTTTCCAAATGGTGAAGGCGAGTATCAAGATGCAAATAATATGATTAAGAGAAGATACAAGCCAGCTTTAAATCGTGCAGGAATTAATTACATAAAATTTCACGGATTAAGACATACATACGCAAGTTTATTACTTGCAAATGGTGTTCCGATGAAATATGTCCAACACCAATTAGGTCATAGTTCAATAAAAATGACAATGGATTTATACACTCATCTTTTGCCTGAAACTAACGAACAATGCGTTAATGCACTTGATAATATTGTCGAAAAGACACAAGAAGTGGTAGAGATTAGGAAATTTGGGACATAATATTTTCAGTAAGTTTTTCTTTATGACGTTTTAAAATTTCTTTGCAAGATTCGGCCAATACCCAAAGTTTAATACGCAAATTTTCATCAAATAATTGCTTGTTTGCAACACTTCGTTTTACTAAAATATTCAAAATTTCTTCGTATTCATTAGGAAACAAATTTATTATATCCATTTCAATTGTTCTAGGAATAATTGCTGATGCTATTAAGCCATTTTCGATTAAAGAATCTATAATTACTTGGTTTGCATTAGAATATGCGTATGATGTTATTCCAGCGAGTAAATCTGCCAATTGAATGGCTGGTTCCAATTTTGAGTTTGCTGAAACAAGCTCTTTTGTAATATGGACCTTAAATTTACGGTCAAAACTAGGAACTTGAAACTCGATTTCCCGACCAACGAAACCATCAAAAATGTTTTTATGTGCGTCCATCATTTTTGAATCATCATAAACTGGTTCTACTTCTCCAAATTTTTCAGACATAAAACCACATAAATTTAAAAATGCTGTCGTTGTTAAATCCAAAATATATTTATACGTAGGCGTATCGCCTGATAATGATTGTAATTCTTCTTGAATGATGCTTTTATTTAAAGAAATAAAAGTATAAACTTTTTCTTCAAATGTTCTTTTTGATTTTCTTAAAATTGCAGAATCGGGCTTTATTGCCTTTAGAAATTTATTGAATTTTTCGTCTTTTTTATCATGTTTCATTACATTCTCAAAATCAGTTAACAAAGTTATTTGATTAATATTACCTAATAAATCGTAAATTTTATAAGTCATATACAAATGAAAATTAGCAGCATAAAAAAATAAATTGACATTTGCTATAACAGGTTCAAACATATATTCAAAAAATTTTGCACATAAAGCAAATTTTTTATCAAAAACAACAACCCCCGAATAATTTTTAATTAAATTAATAACAAATAGACAAAATTCATCACACTTGGTAGACTTTACATAGTTTTTAAATTTTAATTCTTGAGCTTGCGTAGGATAATTCGTTCTAATTATATTTATTAGTTCATTAGCATTTTGATTATCAAGCCCTACGGCTGCATAGGTAAAAACTGTTTGGTCTTGATTTAATAAATTTGTCCCTGTAAAACCTGATTCATCAAAATAAATTTTTTGAGCCATATAATATTTCCTAAAATTAAAATCAAAATGTAGTAAATTTGTAGTATTTTTCTTAAAATTGCTTAAAAACAAAAATCAGCCTTTAATAAAAAAAGCTGAAATTTAATTATATCTTATAAAATAAAAAATACCCTGGATGCGATTCGAACGCATGACCTACCGCTTAGAAGGCGGTTGCTCTATCCAGCTGAGCTACCAAGGCTTAAGTTAATTTACTCAGTTGTATAATTATATTAGCATATAAAATTTTCCCTGCAAGTATTTATTTTTTATTCGTTAATTCTCTTAAAATATCATTTATTTAATTTATTAATATTTTTTCTAATTTGTTATATAATCTACTCTATGAAAAAATTATTATCAATAACTCTTATAGCATTAAGTTTAGGTTGTTCATTCAACCAAGCGTATTCTGCAGAAAATAAATTCTTTAAATTTATTAAACCTAAACAAGAAAAAACTTATATCGGTAATGTTTATTCTGTTGCAAAATTCTTCGCAGAATATGAAGCTGCTGCTAACAATTATAATCATAATGAATTTATCAAAGCTTATGATAAAGACTATATAAGCTGTGATGGATTTAACCTTGATATTCTTTCCAAATTACTTAAGGAAACTTGGAAAACATATCCTGGTATAAAATATCAAGTTAAACTTAATAGTGTTAATTTCTATAATGGCATGGCTGTTGCAGATGTTACTGAAACAGCTAAAGGTTATGCTAAAGCTGAAAATGATAATGTTGGTGAATTTGTTAGTACAATGCAATCAATTTATTATCTAAAACAAAATCAAAATTCTTGGTTAATAACTAATGACTACACTGTAAAAGAAAATATTATTTTATCATGGGGTGATGGCAAATTAGCAAAATGTTCTTTTGAAACACCTAAACAAATTCAAGCAGGAAAAGAATATACTGCATCATTAAAAGTTAAAGCTCCTGATGGCTCTATTGCCATAGGTTCAATTAATGCTGATAAAATAACTTATCCTCAAAAACCTTCTAAAGAAATCTTTAGAAAATTCTCTCCTGAAGGAACTCTTGAAAGAATTATGAAAGCAAATACCAACAATACTAATGAATATCTTGTTGGGACTGTTGGGTTTACTAGACCTAAAGTAGATAATAATCAAAATCTTAATATAAACCTAACAGGTTATGCTTGTTTGATGGAAAGAATGAATGTAGTTCCTGTAAATAAATTTATTGAGGTTAATAAAAATAATGATAAGAAAACCAAGTAATACATCCAAATTAATGTATTTAATAGTTAGTACTATTTTTCTTATTTATTTCAACTTGTATTGTTCAACATATTTTTCTTCAATATCTCAAGACCCGCTTTTGTTTATTCCAGGGTTAAAATTAAACTATATGGAAAATACAGGGGCAGCATTTTCCATACTACAAGATTATAAAATATTACTTATTGCTTTTGGAATCATAGCAATAGGTTTAATTCTTTGGTACACAATTAAGAACATATCAGAATTAACAATGAAAAATATGTTTCTTGTTGCACTTCTAATCACAGGTGTTGGATGCAATATGTACGAAAGAATTGCATTTGGGTTTGTTAGAGATTATTTTGAACTTACTTTTATTAACTTCCCTGTATTCAATATTTCTGATATTTTCATTAATGTTAGTGTTATTGTTATAATGGTTATGTTATTTAATAAAAACTATTCAAAAAAATAATATGGATACACAAAAATTTATTATAGATTATAACGATGATGGGAAAAGAATTGATTTATTTCTATCAGAAATAATGTCTAATATTTCACGTTCAAAAATCCAATCACAGATAAAAAAAGGTACAATACTTGTAAATAATAAAACTATTAAACCTTCATATACATTATCAGAAAATGACATTATAACTTGTTCTGATTTTGAGACAGAATTAAATTATATTCCGCCTCAAAATATTCCACTAGATATTATTTATGAAGATGACAATATGCTTGTTGTCAACAAGCCATCAGGTATGTTAACTCATCCAACAACAACCGAAAAAGAGAATACTCTTGTAAATGCTTTAAAATTCAAATATGGCGAAAACCTATCAGATATTAATGGAGATTTTCGCAGAGGAATATTACACCGACTTGATAGAAATACATCAGGACTTTTAATGGTTGCAAAAAATAATCAAGCGCACGAATTTTTAGCAAATCAAATTAAAGAAAAAACAGCAATAAGAAAATATCTTGCAGTTGTAAAAGGGGTAATCGATGAAGATTTAGTTTTGGACTACCCAATAGGTCGTCACAAGGCACAGCCACAAAAAATGGATGTTGTATTTGATGAAAAAGGAAAACCTAGTTTAACGGAACTAAGAGTTCTTGAGAAATTCAAAGAAGCAACATTTGTAGAACTAACATTAAAGACAGGTCGAACACATCAAATTAGAGTACATTTAAGCCACATAGGGCATCCGGTTTACAATGATACATTGTATGGTTTTGGAAAAGTTAAAATTAAAACAGAAGAACAAGTTCTTGAAGCATACAAATTAAAGTTTACAAAACCATTTAGTAATGAGATAATCGAGTTAGAAATCCCAATGGATGAAAAACTAACAAGAGTTTTGAACTATTTAAAACAAAATGAACTTAAGGAGAAATAAATGAATAAAAGATTTTTTATCTATTTGATATTAAACATAATAATATTTGCAGAATTTGGTTATATCGGATATACCAATTTTATGAATTTATTAGCACATAACCCACAAATTAGTCATACTGAATTATTTTATGTATTACTAACAGTTGCGACATTAAGTATGATAATTGGTATATATATAATGTCATTTGCAAAATTAAAAGGCGATAAAAAAATCACAGAATACAAACGAGAACTTGAACGCAGAGGCATCGATAAAGATGAAAGCTCAGCGAAGGTAAAAGTTTTAGAATCAAAGATAGAAGTATTAGAGAAAGCATTAAAAGAGGCATTAAAAAACAAATAGTGAATTTTTATTTGCAATAAAAATTTGTTTTGTATATAATTTAGGGGTCGGTTCATAAAAGGGCCTTCTGAAAATTGAATATGGGCATGTGGTGGAATGGTAGACACGCTAGTCTTAGGAACTAGTGCGAAAGCGTGGGAGTTCGAGTCTCTTCATGCCCACCATTACAAAAAAGACAATAACTTCGGTTATTGTCTTTTTTGTTTACAATTTTTTATCTTTTTCTCTTTACCCTCTCTACATGTGACGTTCTGTAGGGTTTATTAAAACTTGTGCCAATTTATCTGCACCTTCAAATGTTCTATTTGCCAAAACTTCTGAAGATTTTTGGTTATCATAGCGCACAAATTTATGTTCAATAGTAAATTTCCCATTTTCTATATTTAAAATTAAATAACAAGATTTTGGTTGTTCTGTAAATGGTCTCCCGACACTTCCTACATTAATAACTGTTTTTCTTGTAGTTGTTTGAAAACCGCATGGGATATGTGTATGTCCACAAAGAATTATTGTTGCCTCTGTATCATTAACCATTTCTTCAACTTCTTTTGGTGGAGTATCAGGCAAAATATCTTCATTATTTCTTCTTGGAGAACCATGAACTAGAAGAATTTTAAATCCATCAACTTCTACAAGTTTTTGTTCAGGTAAATTTTTCAAAAACTCTTTTTGTGAATCATTTAAAATAGAAGCATCTTCTTTTAAAGCATTCGCCATAATTGGAGCACCATTTTCTCTTAATGATTCGCATAATTCATCAGAACACTCAACAATCATTTTATCAGTATTACCTTGAATCATTTCAATATTACTATATGTACTAAGATGCATACAATAATCTAATGTAGGCGCAGGTTCCGGTCCTGCTAAAACATAATCACCTAAAAAGAATGTTTTATCACAATTATTTCTTGCGATATCATCCATAACTGCATTAAGCGCGATTAAATTTCCATGAATATCTGATAAAATTGCTATTTTCATTTTTTACCTCTTCGTTGTAAAATTATTATATGATAAAAAGAAGAAACTCAAAACAAATTTCAATAGGAAATGTAAAAATTGGTGGCGGAGCTCCAGTATCAGTTCAATCAATGTGTAATACAGATACTAGAGATATTGATGCAACAGTTCGCCAAATTAAAGAATTTTCAGAAGCTGGTTGTGATATTGCAAGACTTGCTGTATTAAATAAAGATGCTGCAGATGCAATTAAGGAAATCGTTAAAAAAACTGATATCCCTTTAGTTGCAGATATCCATTTTGATTACCGTTTAGCAATTCAATGTATTGAAAACGGGATTCATGCTCTTAGAATTAACCCAGGGAATATAGGCAAAAGAGAACATACGGAAAAAGTTGTAAATCTTGCAAAAATAAATCATGTACCTATAAGAATAGGTATCAATGCCGGCTCATTAGAAAAAGACTTAAAAAACAGAGAAGATTTAACACTTGCACAAAAAATGGTTGAAAGTGCAATGAATCATATAAAAATTCTTGAAGATTTAGACTACGATACAATGAAAATTTCATTAAAATCTTCCGATGTAATGACAACAATTGAAGCTTACCGTTTAATGGCTGAAAAAGTTGATTACCCTCTTCATGTGGGAGTAACAGAAGCGGGGACATTAAAAGGCGGATTAATAAAATCTTCTGTTGGAATAGGTACTTTATTAGCAGAAGGCATAGGCGATACCATCAGAGTTTCTCTAACAGAAAACCCTGTCGAAGAAGTTTATGCTGGTTGGGGAATACTAAAATCCTTAGGATTAAGAGAAAAAGGAATAAATTTTGTTTCTTGCCCAACTTGTGGTAGAACTCAAATTGATTTAATAGGACTTGCTAAAAAAGTAGAAGAAAAATTTAAAAATGTAGATTTACCAATCACGATTGCAACAATGGGTTGTCCTGTGAATGGACCAGGAGAAGCATCACATGCAGATTATGGAATTGCAGGAGCAATCGGAGAAGGTTACATTTTCAAAAAGGGTGAAATAGTTAAAAGAGTTCCTGAAAGTGAATTATTAGATGAATTAGAAAAAATCATCAAAATAGATTACCCTCAATTAATGAAATAACTTGAAAATTTTGAAAATGTATTATAAAATTATTAAATAAGATAGAGGATTATAAAAGGTAAATGGACCAGAGTATTTTAATTAATATGTTAGTAGTTGCAATATTGATATTTGCAAATGCTTTTTTCGTTGCTTCAGAGTTTGCCTTAGTTAAAGTTAGAAAAACAAAGTTAGAACAACTTTCTAATGAAGGTAGTTCAACAGCTAAGGTTGCTTTAAAAACAGTAGATAATATGAATGATATGCTTGCAGCAATCCAATTAGGTATAACAATAGCAAGTATTGCTTTAGGTTGGGTTGGGGAAGCAACTGTCGTTAAAATAATTGAAAAAATTATTGTACTATTCCCTAATATAAATGTATCCGTTACATCTCATGCAATAGCTGTTCCAATCTCTTTTGCATTGGTAACATTCTTGCATGTATTACTAGGTGAACAGTTACCAAAATGTATGGCTATACAATATCCTGAAAAATTTGCTTTATTTTGCGCAAGACCAATTAGCTTTTTCGAAGTAGTATTCAAACCTTTTGTATGGGTATTAGCTACTGCAAACAGCAAATTATTAAAAATGTGTTGTATAGATGCACTTCAATCACCATTAGTACATTCAACAGAAGAATTAGATATGATTGTTGATGCAAGTTACAATGAAGGGGTTCTAAATCAAACAGAAGCAGAAATGCTACATAATATGTTTAAATTTTCTGATTTGACTGCTAAACAAATTATGGTTCCAAGAACTGATATGATGTGTATTGATAAAGATGATATTACTTATGAAGAACTTAATAAAATCACATTAGAAAATCAATATACAAGATATCCTGTTTACGAAGAAAATATTGATAAAATATTAGGATTTATCCATGTAAAAGATTTATATGCTGCAAAATTAAACGGAGAAGAATTTAATATTGATAAATTAATTCGTCCATTAATGTTAATCCCGGAAACAATTACATTAGATAATTTGATGAAAGAATTTAAAAAACGTCACGGACAAATGGCAATTGTTGTAGATGAATTTGGTGGAACATCCGGTTTAATCACATTGGAAGATGTGTTAGAAGAAATTATCGGAGAAGTTCAGGACGAATTTGATACAGAAGAAGAAGTTGATATCAAAGAAGTTGCAGAAAATACTTATGTCGCAAATGCAATGATGAGAATAGATGAAGTTGCTGAATTCTTTGATATTAAAGAAGAAGAATTTGATTTTGAAGACATTGAAACAATTGGCGGTTTAGTTGTAAAAATCCTAGGTCGTATAGCTCAAGTCGGTGATGTTGTTGAGATTAAAGAGCAAGGATTAAAATTTACTGTTCAAAAAGTTGATGGAGCAAGAGTTACTAGATTAGTTATTGCCAAAACACCTATTAAACAAGAAGCTTCAACAGAAGAAATTAAGTAATTTTTTTTTAATAAACTAGCAAAAAAAATACTTGCACTGTTTTATAACAAGTGTTGTAGGAGGTTTTATGGTTGCAAGTATTAATAATCATTCACAAAATCAACAAATTCCAACATCAAGAAAAATAGCTGGAGCAGCTGTAGGAACAGCAATTGGAGCAACTCCATTAGCATATTTAGCATATGATGCAATAAAACCATTTAAACCACAAGACATCGCTAAAACTCAAGAATTTATGAGAATGATGATGCCTACAATCGATTCATTTGAAAATACAAAATCAGTAGCAGAAACCATTATTAAGAACGAAGGTTTAGCTGACAAAGGTGTTAAATTATTTATTTCAAATAAGACTCCAGAAAGTGTTGCTCATTTAGATGAATTATTTAAAAATGAAAAACCTAAAAGATATGTAAATAAAATGAAGGAAATGTTTAAAAATGGGCTAAATGCTTGTTTTTATCCAAAAGCTAAAACTGTAATTATAAACGATGAAATAGCTCATTCTTCTGTATTCCATGAATTAGGTCACGCAAAAGATTTTACAAGTAAAAATATTTTTATGAAAGCCTTAACTAAAGGTAGAAGCTTAGCCCCAATGAACATATCAGTTATTGCTCCAATTGCTTTAGCTGTTGCTATGTTCCATAATGTTGATAGATCAAAACCTGAAAGTAAAAAGGGTAAAGTTGAAAAAACTTTAGATTTTATCTCAAATAATGCTGGCAAATTAACTCTTGCAAGCTATGCTCCAATGCTAGCGGAAGAAGGTATTGCTTCTATCAGGGGAATTAAAATGGCTAAAAAATATTTGAATCCAAAACAAATATCAACATTAAAAGGTAGTTACAAAAAAGCATTTGGCACATATGCAACAGTAGCCTTATTAGTTTCTGCTCTTGTTGGCTTTGGTGCTATGATTAAAGAAGGTATTGTTAACAAAAAAAGAGAGAATGCTTAATTCTCTCTTTTTTATTTAAATAATTAATAAAATTACTGATTATTACTATTATTTGTATTGTTTGTAGAATTATCTTGTATATTTTGATTATTATTTGGTTGTATTGTATTTTCTTTTATATTTGTTATAAAACTAATAAAATATTGTTTTCCATCACCAGTTGCTGGAATCCATTCCACATTAACCGTTTCAATTGTATTAATAGAAAACATATTACTTAATTCTTCTTGGCCTATTGGAATATCTGAATGTAAAATATATCCATCAAAATTACTTCCTGCATGAGAGATTAACATATATGATTGTTTTTCTTTATCTTTTGTTACCTGAACAGGACTATTACCAATATTATCAACATTAATAATCAAAACATCTGGGAAATAAGTTCTAATTTCTTTTGAAGAAAGAACTTTCACAGAAAAATTACCATATGAATAATCTATTTTAGAAATTTGTAAACACTGAGGATTATAAACTAATAACTGACCTCTTTTTAGTATAACTTGTTCATTATTTTGAATATTTATAACTTGATTAGTCTTCTTAAACTTATTATTGTATACATCAAACCCTCCTTGCTCATTATTTGCAACAAGTAGAGAATCTTTTGAAATTTTTGTTGCATCATTAAAAGGAGTCCACATTCCTTCTGTTTGAGAATATACATATTTATATCCAACACTTGATATATCTTTAATTAACTCTTTACGCAAATCTATAAATATATCATCTAATTCTCCGTTTATAGGTCTTATTGACTCTAACATTTTTTCATATTCATATGGATATAAATTATCAAACTGATTAGATGATATACCATTTGCTGATGTTACCATCTTGCTAAATATTGGATTTAATTTTGAATTTTTATTTTGTCTAATATATTTTTTATCCCATTTCCTGAAAGTATTATGTCGTATTGCTTTCATCTCTTGTCTATCATTTACAAAAATATAACCAAAAGTATAAACATATAAATAATCTTTTACTTCATTTATTTTTTCAAAATTTGGATTATTAATAAGAAATTTTTCATAATCAGAAATTCTCTTATTCATTTCTTTTGGAGTAGTTGCTAAATATCCTCCATTTTCTAAAAATTCATCTTTATGTTTTGCTCTTAAGTATAAATATGCTTTCATATCAGATGAAACATATTGACCAAATTTTTTATATGTAAATCTATAATCCTCTTTTAAATAATATTTTGCATATGCTGTATCTGAAACTATTTTTAAACCTACAGGTGCTAATTCTTTATTATAATATGATGCACATTTATTAAATTCTTTCTTTGTTTGTGGTGTAGAATTTTTTATATCTTCTTTTAGTAAATTTTCATTAGAAAATGTTTCTATTTTCAAAAGTTGCTGTCTATAATTATCAAAAACTTTCGCCTTTTGTTCTGTCGTATCTTGAGAATATTTTAAATATAGTACAAGAAAATTTTGAACATCTTTTAAATTTTTTACTAAATCTTGAACACTTTCAGGTTGAACTAACTCTGGAATAGATGATGGGTCTTCCATATATAATTCATATTTTGATTTATCAGTATTAAAATTATTATTAGAAATATAATGACTAACAAATTTTAAACCTATTAAACCGACAAATAATAATATTAATGCAAAAATAATCTTAAAAATTAAATTAAAAATATAATTAAAATCAACATTAATATTAGATTTCTTTTCTTCTTTATAATAAGACTTTTTGTAAATACTATTTTTATTACTTAATTCTTTTACATCTTCTGATAAATCATAGCCACAATTTATACAAAATTTTTGATTATTCTTTATTTCACTACCACATCTTGGACAAAACATATTTATCTCCTTCATATTAATAAAGTCAAAGCTATTATACTATATGAAGTAAGAAAATAAATACTTTTTATGCTGCAGTTCTATTCTTATTAAATTCTCTAATATTATAACGCCAAGTATCAGTTTGCTCCATTGTTTTCATAGCAATATCTTCAGGCAATCCTGCGTGATGAATTTTAGGAATTAAATATGTTGCAGGATATTCAATAGGCTCTGACACATCATCATCTGTATCATTACATACAAAATATAATTCACCATTATTATCTTTTTTATAATCAGTTATTGTTATTTCATGAGCACCTATAATCTTTTTATTTTCATCAGTAAGAGTATAACCAATTATAATATTATTACCTTTATCTAAGGTTTCTAATAATTGAGATTTTACAGTATCATAATCAGTTGTATATCCAATAAGAGTTTGATTATCATCTACATTTTGATAAGTAACAGACATTGTATTTTTATCTTCGACAACAGATTCTAAGAATGTTTTTTCATAATCAATCAATCCGCTATCTTCATTACTAAATTTACCACCTCTTTTATCATTTAAAGAATTGTAGCTTTGTTGAGATGCAACATTCATAAATGTTGACTGCATTAAAACATCAATAGAAGAACGCTCTGTATCGTCCCTAAAATTTTGTTGTATCTTTGCTCTTAAATATGCATTATCATCTGGTGCTAATTTTATTTTTGCATTTTTAAAATCTTTTGCTTCATATGGAATTTCAAATGAATTTAACAACCAAATTGCATCAAGAGTATTTTCAGACAAACTATCAAGTTTAATATTTTTAGATACTGATTTCTCTGGAGATGTAAGCCCTTCTGCAAATCTTGCATATTCAGCAGGTTGTTTCTTGGCAAGATTAAATTGTTCACTCGCTGCTACACAACAACCTGAAAATAAATCTCTTAATTCAATTTCTGTATTTTTTCTTGTAATAAGATTGTTTGAATTATTTGTTAGTTTATCAATAACTTCTGTTTTATATTCATCAGGAATATCACCAAACTTTTGCGTAATAGTATATGGATTAGCAATAGAAGTTAAAGTATCTTTTAAAAGTTTTTTATTATCTAACTCATCCGCACGCTTAGTTGTAGCAATTTTATACAAATTATCTAATACTGATGATTTATCATTAGAATCATTATTTAATAATATTCCTGATTTTAAAGTATAATCTAAATTTTTCCTATCAACTTTATCCAACATTTGGGATAATGTTTTATATTTTTCTTTCTCTTCTTTAGTAGTTAGATTAGTACGAATATTCGTGTTTATTTGAGTTGAAGTAAAATTAACACTTGAATGATTAGTTGAATTAGAATAAATATTTTTATCAGTACTACAAGCTTTACTTCTTATTTGAGAAGCATTATAACAAGACATAATATTATTTGAATTCACACTAATCATACTTTTATAAAAACTTATTACTTTAAAAATTTGCTTATTTAAGATATAAATATTAAAAAAGGTTAAGATGAAGTACAAACCATTAACAGAAAAACAAATAATTATTTCTATTGATAGATTAACTAGATTTAAACCAACAGAAGAAAAATATCTTCGGGTTTTTAAAGATATTATTGTATCAAATTTAATAGAACCAAAATTTAAGAAAACTGATTTAGAGAATTTAGAATACTCTTATATAAGAGATATTGCAACTGAAATATTTAATAATTCATTAAAAGAAGATAATACTAATAATTTATCCATTAATTGTCAAATAAAAGATTATGAAAATAAAACATTTAATAATAATATCGAAGTTAATAAACTTTTAGAAAATAAATTAGATTACATTTCTGCAATAAATCTATTACAAGAAGATATTCCCAAGAATTTAAAATGGTTAAAATGTTTAAAAAACTCATTGGACATTATTAAAGAAAGAGAGGAGAAAAAATTATTATTTCCAATAAGTTGTGTAGTAATAGTAGAGGGTATAACAGAAGAAATTCTTTTACCTGAATTTTCCAAAAAATTAAATTATGATTTTAATAAATATGGAGTAAAAATAATTCCTGCAGGTGGTAAAAACCAAGTTGTTAAATTGTATTATTCATTATCAGAAATTTTAAAATTACCTATATTTGTTTTATTAGATAAAGATGCATTTGAAAATTCTGAGTTGATAAATTCTAAATTGAGAGCTCAAGATAAGGTTTATCTGTTAAATAGTGGGGAATTTGAAGATATCCTTCCTAAAGAGTTAATAATAAATACAATAAATTCTGATTTGCAAAATTTTGCAAGTATTACAATCTCAGACCTTAATAGGGAAGAACCAATGGTTAAAATATTAGAAGATATTTTCAAGGAAAAAGGTCTGCATGAATTTAAAAAATCAGAGTTTGCGACCCTTGTAAAATCTCAAATTGGGTCAGTAGATGATATTTCTGACGAAATAAAATATATAGTTTTAAATATCAAAAACATATCTAATGAAGAAAATAAATCATTGATATAGATGAGATAACTGTAGTTACTATCTGTTAAAATTTAAAGTAACAAAACATTAATTTTTGTGAAAAATAGGGTTGAAAAGGCGTCATACATGATATATAATATGTATAGCGCTTAAGGCAACTTTAAGAAAGGATTTTTATATGCCTACAATCACATTCAGCGGTTTAGCCTCTGGTTTAGATACTAATTCTTGGGTTGAAGCATTAGTTTCTGTAAAACAGATTACAGTAACATCTTTGCAACAAACATTAGAGTCAATCGAAAAGAAACAATCAACTGTTTCAGAACTACAAGCTAGCTTTAATGACTTAAGAACTGCAATGGAAAAATTAACCGATTCAAAATTTGGTGGCTCACTAGATTTATTCGGAAACAATTCTGTAACATCATCAAATGAGGACATTTTTACTGCAACAGTAAATCAAAATGCTGCAAGACTTAACTATGATATAAAAGTAGAACAATTAGCAACAAAGACTTCAGTAAGTTCAGACAAAGCAGTTAGTGCAATTGCAAATGATGATACAAAAATAAAAGATTTAGGAGTAACAGAAGGTAAACTTACTGTTTATGTTGATGGAGTAAAACAAACTATCAATATTTCTAGTGAAGATACCGTTAAGGATTTAAAAACTAGATTCGCAGAAGCTGGAGTAAAAGCTGAAATTGATTCAAATGGGCAATTAAATTTATCCGCACAAAATGGAACATCTGAAGTTCTTATTGGTGCAACAAATGATACTTCAAATATTAAATCAATGCTTGGATTAACACAACAAGAAGATGGCACATATAAATCAAAATCTTCATTGTACCAAGTAACTGGAACAACAAAAATCACAGGAGAAAATATTTTCTCTGATGGAAATGGTGGAACAACAAGCATTAAGACAGGAACATTTAAAATTGGAGATGCAGAATTTACTATTGATGAAAACACAACAATAAATAGTTTAATCTCTGATATTAACAATAATAAAGATGCTGGAGCAACAGCATATTGGGATTCTGCAAATTCTAAATTAGTATTAACATCAAATGTTGAAGGTCAATCATATGTTAATATAGAAGCAGGTACAAGCAATTTTACAGATGTAATGGGCTTTACCGAATCAGAATGGGCAGCTGACGGTTCTTTAACAAAATCAGCCTTAAAAACTGATAACCAAACTCTTGGAGAAAACGCAATTTTATATATAAATGGAACACAAGTTGTATCTCCAACAAATACGGTAACAAGCGAACTTTCAAGATTAGATGGAGTAACTATTAATCTTAAAGGTGTAAGCACAGAAGAAGAACCTACAACTAAATTAGAAGTTACTCAAGACACTACAAAAGTAAAAGAAGCATTAACAACATTTGTAGAAAAATACAATGAAGTAATGACTAAATTAGATGAATTAACTGCAACCGGAGCTGATTTATATGGTGATACAGCTCTTAAATCAATTGAACGCTCAATGAGGCAAATGATTACATCTACTACTGGATATGGTGATGACGTATATACATTACTATCGCAAATAGGTGTATCAACTGCTGAAGCAGGAGCTAGTATTAATGCAGATACAACATCATTATCTATTGATGAAGATAAGTTAAAAGAAGCTCTTGATAAAGATCCTGATGCTGTTAAAAAATTATTGGTTGGAACAACAAGCGAAGAAGGTCTTTTAACAAAATTTGAAGGAATTCTTGACGATGCATTAGCTACAGATGGATGGTTTTCTACAACAACAACTTCAATCCAAAAAGATATGACAAAATATAATGAAAAAATTACTAAAGCTCAAACAAGCGTAGATAATTACAAAGCAAGATTAGAAGCTCAATTCCAAGCAATGGAAAATACAATTTCTAAAATGCAAAATTCATATAGTAATTTATTAAATTCATCAAAATAAAATAAAAAATGAAAAATAAAAAAAAAAGAGAAAGTTAAACTTTCTCTTTTTTTATGCAAAATAAACGTTTAATATATTCTCGGTTTGTAATTTTATAAGCCCATTTAAGTGTACTTGTTACATTTCTTAACATCCTTACTATGAGAGGGTTTTAGCAATTATCCCCAACCGATAAATATCCAAAAACTTGAAATGAAATCTTTTTGTAATATTATAATAGTATAAATTTTTTCCGTTAGATTCAAATTTGATAGCTGTTAACTAAAGAAGGAGAATCTTTTTCGGAGTCGCAATTTACAATTAAAGAGGATTTAGATGATTAGAAAACTAGTACTGTTCACTACATTGATAGTGATACTACTGTCTACGAAAGTCAATGCTTCTGAAGTACCCGTAAACCATGTAAAAAGCACAATAGTTCAACATTCAGTTGCACTAGGCGTTGACCCTGCAATAGCTTTATCAATAGCTAAAGTTGAGTCAGGTTATAGACATTCAAGTAGAAGTGCTTATGGTGCTGTTGGGGTATTTCAACTTATGCCGTCAACTGCGGCAAAATTGGGTGTAAACCCATATCATTTAAGTGATAACATCAAAGGTGGAATTATGTACTATAAGATGTTATACAAAATGTTTGGTTCTACAGAATTAGCACTAGCAGCATATAATGCTGGACCTGCTTATGTTTTAAAACACCACTGTGCACCACCTTGCACAAGAGGATACGTTGCTAAAACAATGGCTGAGTATTACAAATTAAAGGCAAATCCTGATTCTGCAATTACAGCTGGAGCTATTACACCAAAACAATACAATGTAACTAACCCTACTCCAATTGCAATTACATCTCACGGATCAGTTAAACCAATGACTGCAAGTGTTCCTAGAGTTATCAATGACGGAACTAATAGATTAATTATTAAATCAGTTCCTCAAAACTCTCAATCTAATAAATTACAAGTTAGTATGCGTTTACGTAGAGAAGATCAATATTTGTAATTTGTTAATATCATTAATTTATGGTAAAAAAGCTTATCCAATTGGATAGGCTTTTTTATTTATCTTTTTGGAGTAAAATTATAATTGAAATTATACTTAGCAGAAGGGGAAAATTTTGAAAGTTTTTAATTCATACACTAATAAGTTAGAAGAATTCATCCCAATGGATGGGAATAAAGTAAAAATGTATGTATGTGGACCTACGGTTTATGATAATGCTCATTTAGGGCACGCAAGATGTTATATTACTTGGGATATTTTATACAGATATCTAAAATTCAGAGGATATGATGTAACTTACTGCAGAAATGTTACTGATGTTGATGACAAAATATTAAAAAAATCAGAAGCTGAAAACAAAACACCTGAAGAAGTTTCAAAATATTGGTATGGAAAATTCTCTGACAGTATGAAAGCATTAAATAATTTAAAACCTGATATAGAACCTTTTGCAACCAAAACATTAGGTGAAATGATTTCAATAGTAAAAGACTTAATAAACAAAGACTACGCTTATGAAATCGATGGCGATGTTTATTTTAGGGTGTCAAAATTCCCTCAATATGGTATGCTTTCTAAACAACCTATTGATTCATTAGTAAGTGGAGCAAGAGTAGAAGTTGGTGATAGAAAAGAAAATCCGCTTGATTTTACATTGTGGAAACGAGATGAAAAATTTGGGTATAACTCGCCTTGGGGAAAAGGCCGTCCTGGATGGCACATAGAATGTTCAGCAATGAATAGAAAACATCTTGGCAAAACTATAGATATTCACGCCGGTGGGGCTGATTTAATATTCCCACACCACGAAAACGAAATAGCTCAATCAGAATGTGCAAATGGTTGTAAATTCGTTAATTATTGGATGCATAATGGTTTTGTAACTATAAATAAAGAAAAAATGTCTAAATCATTAGGAAACTTTTTAACCGTAGATGATTTATTAAAGAATTATGATGCTAATACGATAAGATTCTTTATTTTAACAAATCACTATAGAATGCCTGTAGAATTTTCTGATGAAGCATTACAATCTGCCTCTGCAGGTGTTAAAAGAATGTTAAATGCAAAACAAACAAAAATAAATGAAGAATTTGATATTTCAATAACAGATGAATATAAACAATTTGTTGAGGCAATGGATGATGATTTAAATACATCTAAGGCATTAGCTGTATTATTTGATTTAGCTAAT
The DNA here is from genome assembly GCA_944326685.1 of Candidatus Gastranaerophilales bacterium. Taxonomy (GTDB): domain Bacteria; phylum Cyanobacteriota; class Vampirovibrionia; order Gastranaerophilales; family Gastranaerophilaceae; genus UMGS1585. The sequence continues at coordinate 4,657 of CALVEV010000034.1, read as the reverse complement.
AAAGCTAATAAAGATATTGAAAATGCATTTACAGTATTATATAAATTAGCATCAGTTTTAGGTTTTAGTTTTGAAAAGGCTCAATTATCAGAAGAAGAATTAAAAGAAAAATTAATTCAAGTAAGTAAAGAGTTAGGTAAAAATTATGAATCAATGGATGAAATCATTGATGATAGAAAACAAGCAAGAACTGATAAAAATTGGGAAGTTGCAGATAAAATAAGAATTGCATTAGATAATGTTGGTATTATTTTAAAAGATACTAAAGAAGGTACAAGTTGGGAAACAAAATAAAAATATTTTTATCAATTATTTGCATATTATTAATTGTTTTAACCTATACATCAGTAAGTGCAAAAACAAATGATGAAATAAAATCTTCTATAATTCGTGTTGGAATTATGGATAATAATTTCAAAACTTTAGAAAGAAGTTCTGTTGTATTATATGGAACATCAACTTGTTATGTATGTGATCCAGACACAAGAAAAACAATTATTAAAATAAAGGAAGATACAGATATTCCATTTTTTATCAATCAAGGAATAATTGAGTTAAAAATGGACGATTGTGAAGAAATTTACAAATCAACAAAAGGTTTTGTTGTATGTTGTCCAGACGGATTTATAGGTGTAAAAGGATTAAAACGTAGAGGTCAACAGGCTTTGTATAGAGGAGCTTTTAAAATCCAAAAGAATACAAAACCTAATGTTTTATATTTAATTAATATAATTGATTTAGAAGATTATTTAAAAGGCGTTGTATCAAATGAAATGCCAGAAAATTTTGGGCTTGAAGCATTAAAAGCTCAAGCAATTGCTGCAAGAAATTATGCGATAAAACCAAGAACAAAAGTTTCAAAAGCTTATGATGTAGTTGATAGTGTAGCAAGCCAAGTTTATTTTGGATATAATACTGAAACCCCAACAGGTAACAAAGCTGTGGAAGAAACAAGAAATATTATAGCAATGTATAATCATGAACCAATATTAGCATTGTATAGTTCTTGTTCTGGTGGATATTCAGAAAATTATTCATACGCATTTTCTGATCCTGACACAAAACAATTCCCTGGTTCTTTAAAGCCTTATTTACTATCAAAACCAGATATTCAAAATACAAAAGCATTAAATAGAGAAGAAGTGGCCTATGAATTTTATTCAACAACGCCTCAATCTTATGATGTAAAATCAAGATACTACCGTTGGACAAGAGAATGGACAAGAGAAGAACTTGAAAAAGTTTTACAACAAAATTTACCTAAACAATCAAAAACAAGTTTTGTCAAACCAGAATTTTTTGATAATAGCAAAATTGGGACTTTAAAAGAATTAAAAGTTATAAGAAGAGGGAATTCAGGTAAGATAATATATTTAGATATTATAACAACTGAAGGCAAATATAGAGTCGCAAAAGAATTAGTAATTAGAAGATTATTTACAAAAGATGGCAAATCACTACCAAGTGCTAATGTTGTTTTCAAATGCGAAACAGATGCAAACAATAACATAGTTAAAATAAAAGCATATGGAGGAGGATTTGGTCACGGAGTTGGAATGAGCCAATATGGTGCAAGCTATATGGCAAAAGAACTTAAAAAGAACTTTGTTGAAATTTTAGAACATTATTATACAGGAATATATTTAGGAACAATTCCTGTTGAAGTAGACAAAACTGTTATTGAACAAAAATTCTACCCTCCATCAGATAAAGCAATATTATATATTCCTGATAGAAAAGGTTTAAACGCTTTACAAGTAATAATAAATGGAAAAGTTTGTAACTTTGATTTAAGTAAATTTTTAAATATTCAAAGATGCGAATTAGATATTTCACAATATCTTAAAAAAGATAGAGAAAATAAAATCACATACATCCCGGCCTGTCAAAATCGTTTAGTAACAACTGATTTGACAAAAGGGGATACTAAAATAACAATATATATAAAATTTTTACACTAAGGATTAATCATGGAAGACGTTGGAAGTAAAAAAGATAGTAACAGTTCAGGAATATTAAAAGCAGCTTGGTTAATAGCATTAGTAACAATTCTAAGTAAAATTATTGGATTTCTAAGAGACGTAGTAACTGCAAAATACTATGGAGCATCTATTGTATCAGATGCCTATTTTTATGCATATCAGATACCATCATTTGCAATAATTCTTCTTGGAGGAGTTGGAGGTCCATTTCATAGCGCAACAGTTGCTGTATTTTCAAAATTGATCCCAGATTTAAATGCAAAACCTTCTGAATTTGTAAATAAATTATATAATACATTTTTAGTATTAAGCGTATGTTTTTTCTCAGCCTTAGGCTTAATTTGTTACTTATTTGCTCCTCAAATAATGGGGATAATTATTTCCAATGGAACACCTGAATTGATTTCCTTAGCTGCATTACACTTAAAAATAATGACTCCAGTATTTATTGTTGGTGGAATTGTTGGAATCTATTATGGACTATTAATTACATATAAAAAATTTATGCTCCCTAATTTTTCACCAATGATTATGAGTATTGTAATAATACTTGCAGTATGTTTGGCTAAAGAAGATAACTTTGGATTAGTCTTAGCTTGGGCAACAACTATTGGTGCAATATGCCAGTTTTTACTTCAATTTCCACAAATTAAAAAAATTGGTTTTAAGTTCCAACCTAATTTGAATTTTAGAAATAATGCAGAATTAAAATCAATATGTGAATTATTAATACCTGCAGTATTTAGTTCTACAATAGGACAATTACATATATATGTTGATATGTTTTTTACCTCTTCTTTAAGAGAAGGAGCTTGGACAGCATTAGGATATGCAAATAGAATTTTCCAATTCCCTGTAGGAATTTTAGTTACAGCTTTTTTAGTCCCATTATTCCCTTTATTTACCAGATTAGTTGCACAAAAAGATTATGAAGGAATAAAATCTTATTTTAATAAAGGTGTCGGATTACTATTTTTTGTAGCGATACCTATCATTATAGGAATCTTAACCATAGGACTTGATTGTGTAAGATTAGTTTTTGAAAGAGGAGCATTTACTTATAGAGATTCATTAATGGTATTTGATGCTTTATTGTATCTATCTTTTTCAATTATTCCTTATGTATTTAGAGATTCAATAACTCGTGTTTATTACGCTTTTGATGATTCAAAAACACCATTTCTTATAGCAGCATCTTCTATTATTTTGAAATTTATATTTAACTATATATTTATATCAAAATTAGGATGGCAAATTGGAGGAATTACCCTTTCAACATCATTAGTAACATTATACAATGCTGTTGTCTTAGGCTTATTAATATCTAAAAAAGTCAAAATGGCATATAAAGATTTATTTATTAATTTGTTAAAAATGTCTATTGTTGGATTATCAACATTAGCTATTGCTTATATTTCAACTAAATTAATTGGAACTTATCTTTTATTACCAAAATCATTATTTGAAATAGTTAGAATTTCTATTATTTCAATTGAAATTTTGGTATTATATGTTTTATTAAGTTGCATATTTAAAGTTAATTATATAAATGAAATGTTAAACAGAATTTTATCTAAATTGAAAAGAGCATAAAAATGATATTAAGTGATGAATTAAGAAATAGAGTAAAAGAAGTATTAGAAAATGATGGAGTTATAGCTTTTGTAACTGATACAGTTTGGGGACTTGGTTGCCTACCTGAAAGTGAAAAAGCTGTAAAAAAAATATATGAGATTAAAAGACGTGAAAAAGAAAAACCGTTAATTTTAATGTCTGATGATATATATCCATTACTCGATTACATAAAAGATGTACCTAAGACCGCTCAAAAATTAATAAAAAAGCATTTCCCTGGAGCATTAACAGTAGTTGTACCTAAAAGTGACAAAACAAAAGGATATATAACTTCTAATTTTGAAACAGTAGGTATCAGAGTTCCAAATAACAAAGTATTTGCAGAAATATGCAAAAGTGTTCCTACAAGGGTTCTAGCAACAACAAGCGCCAATTTATCACACGAGCCTGCAGCCTTAACATATGAAGAAGCAATGAATTACATTGGAAATAAAGTTGATTTAGTGATTTCTGACTATGGATACAAAGCAAAAGGACTCGCATCTACTGTTGTCGGTTTTAAAAATGAAGAATTAATAATTTATAGACAGGGTGAAATTCAATTATAAGTTAAAATTATTAAAGAATGTAACAAAAATATACTCATGCACTTCATGAGAATATAGTTATAGGTTATAATAAGTATATAAGAATAATCTAAGGATTGTATCGTTATAAGTTTTTTATTAATTAAATCGAAATATTAATCACTGATGATTATATTTCAACTTGAAAGGAGTTAATAATGGCTCTAACAATTAACACAAATCTAGGATCTTTGATTGTCCAAAAAAACTTGGACGATGCAACAAAGGCATTAAATAAATCTATAGAGCGTATGACAACTGGCTACAAAATTAATAGCGCATCAGATGATGCTGCGGGATATGCAGTAGCTACAAAAATGGAAACACAATTAAGTTCAATAAGTGTCGCTCAAGATAACGTTGCAATAGGTTCAAGCTTATTGTCAACAGCTGAAAGTAATTATGATTTAATTAATACACATTTACAACGTATTAGAGATTTGACTGAACAAGCAGCAAATGGAACTTACGGTC
>CALVEV010000033.1 GCA_944326685.1 Candidatus Gastranaerophilales bacterium | reverse complement strand
TGAAAAAACACGAAGAAGAAGATGTTGTTAAATTATCATCAAAAGTTAGCGATTTGTTTGATGTCATTGATAATGCAGACGGGACAGAAACCAAATACGATGGAATGGCACCACAGAAAGTGTTTATGACATCAGTTGCAAACGAGTATTACAAGAAATCAATAGAGGACATTAACAACACCAAGATTGGAAACAAGGCAGTAAGAAGAAAGAATTTCCAACAGATTATGAAAGAATCCTTCTTCTACGGCGCAAACAGATTCGGAAACAACTTCATCGCCTAGGGGTAAATGAGTAAAGTGGTAAAGGGGTAAATATAGATAGTCTATATTCAGCCTACTCAATAAAACCTCAAAAATGATAGTTAAAAGAGAATCTTAAAAAAGAATAAAAATAAGTTAATTAGACCATGATTAACTTTTTAAATCGGACAGGGACAAATTAGGAAAAATTTTAGCGGCTTATAAGCCGCTTTTTTTTGCAAGCCGAGCAGAGGCACGAACGAAGTGAGAGACGAGCAAGAATCAACGGAAACGTTGAGTTTTCGTTGTGATTGCGAGCGGTGCCGTTTAATGCGAGGCGCAGTATAACGTAGACAGGTTACGTTGAGTTTCCGGTTTGGTTTGAGACTACAAGTTAGAATTATACCGACACAACATCACAACCATACCTCTGCTCACTGCTACGCAGGTAGGCATGTTTTATTTATCCCCTCTATTTACCCCCATATATTTACCCCTACCCCCTAGAATTTATATTCGTCAGGAGTAACAGAGTTAACTTTTTCAGTAATCTTAGCCATATATTTTTTAGCGATATTCGCATCTTTTTCTTCAAGTAATAAAGCCGCAGGGTTGCTTACAGGTTTACTGAAACATTTGCCAAGTAGAACATTTCTGAACTCTTTTACAGGGTTCTCATAGATATATTTTGCATTTGCTTTATCATATTCAAAATCCATAAAATTGAATTTTTTGTTTGGTAAATCAACAAATGTATTGTTTGTATGTTGGAAATCAATCAAGAAATCCTTATCCATCAAGATAGTATCAACAGCTTCTTTGAAAGATTTTTTCGGCATTTTAGAAACATCTTTCAAATAATCTATGTATGATTTAACATAATTTGCATAATTTTCTTTGAATGTATCACAGTTTACAAAAGTGAAAGAATCTGAACCAGGCATAAAATAATTCTCAGGAATATTCTGTTCACCGCCTTGTTTAATAATCCTCAAACATTCTTTTGCAGCATCTTTGCCATAGTTCCCTCTAATCAAAGTTAGCTGATGGAAATTAAGATATTGAGGAACATTCGGTTCATTTTCAGCAACTCCCATAAGTTTCATCAAGGCATTATAAGCATCGACAGCTGGATGTTTCCCTGTAACTTTTTTAAGAATCATAATATTATCTTTTTGAGCAAGAGCTTCAGTAGGGAGTATAGATTGTCTTGTATATAATTGAGAGTCTTTGTCAATTACAGAATACAGAGGAAGCCCAAGATTATCATGCGCCAACACATTAGGTTTATGTTTTATTGGAATAAGTTTTAGATTATCAGATAGTTGATCAAGTTTTTCTAATGCAGATTGCTCAACCCTAAGAACGAGTCCATCTTGGTTTGGGATTTGGAACACAGCAGCATCTTTTCCAATCGCAGAAGTATCGACAGAAGTAATTTCTTTTATAAGTTTTTTAGGATTTGAGCCAAGAATAAAATTTTGAGGGTTTGTTTTGATAAGAGTATCTTTAATTGGAGATGCTTCAAGAGATTTAGGTATAGCAAAGAGATGTGTTTTTGTCACACCTAAGAATTTAGTAGAAGCAATTTTTTCGGGGATGTATTTTAGACCTGATATCTTAATCATATAAACCTTCCGGAGATAATAAGACAGGTAAAGCTAAAAAATTGATACCAAGAATAACATTTGTTACAAACTGCAATATATATATTCTCATAGACTTTTGTAAGAAAATACTATACAATCAGTCTATGGATAACATATTTGAAAAGTTAAAAACTTTATATCAAAAATACAAAAACCTAAAACAATACCCATTTACACACATAATAATTTTGGGAACATATAGTACATTTATTTTATTATTATTTTCGATAATTAATTCAATATACACATCAAATTATGTTTATCTATTATTTGCTATTCAAATACTTCCATACACATTTGTAGCGATACTAATAATAAGTTTAATTGTCGGTATAATACAAATATTTACTAAAACCAAAATTAAGGATTCTTATTTACTGCAAAACAAACTATATAATAAATTTTGGCACATCGGAAATATTTTATTAATATTATTATTACTAATTTATAAAATATTTAAACTAATCATTTTTAAATCCTAATAGGAGAATTATTTAATATATGAAATATCTAATCCAAAAATTATATTCAAAATACAAAAACCTTAAACAATATCCATTTACACATTTTATAAGTATCGGAAGTCTTTTAGTATTTATTCAACCAATATTGTTATATGTTACATTTATTATAACAGGAGATGCCCAAAAAAGTGGTGCAGGTGGAATACTTGCATTTTATATAATCTATTTATTATTCTTTTACTTAATATATATAGGTATAAGTTTATTGATAGGCTTAATATGTTACTTGACTAAAACAAAAATAAAAAATAATTTCTTAATCTCTAACAAAATATATAATATTATATGGAATCTAGGGAATTTTTTATTTTCATTATTTTTACTTGGGTTATTTATTGGATATCTAAAATAAATAACTATAAAAATACAACTCCAATTTCTACAAGAAATATTCAACAAATTTTTTCCAATATTATAGAATTATATCAAAGGGGAAAATCTCCCCTTAAATATAATCTCTCATAATTTTATCTATTTCTTCATCAGATAAATTATGCATTGGAGGAATTTTTTTATCAGATTTATGTTTCGCCCCACATGTTCTCCAATAAGAGCCGACTTTCGTACCATCTTCACGAGTATAACCTGATACTTTATATGTACCTGCACATTGTGAATTAGCAGGTACATATTTCCCACTACTATATTCTTCTATATTTGAGGCATAACCAGTTGAAGAAGATTTCAAAAGTTTTTTCTTATATTCATAACTATTAATAATATCATTTGGATTAACTGGTTTTAGTGTATGTTTATCAACTTCAATAGAAGTTTCCAAAGATTGATAGTTTTCCATAAAATGATTCAATAAAAGAGATGTACTATTAACCAAACGGGCAGAGCCTATTTGGTTAGGAAGATTCGAGAGAAATATTAAATCATAAGCAGCTCCATAATTTATAATATTTGAAGAATATTTTATTCTTTTTCTAATCAAATTAGCAGTTCCATACGCAGAAAAAGTAACCGTCAATTCTCCTGTAATAGCCCCAACCATTTGTGCTAAACTACCTCCAAGAGAATGTCCGGTTAAAATAATATTCAAATTAGGAAATTGTTTTTGTAATTCTTTTATTTCATTATATAATTTTAAGGCATCATTCAATTGATTTGGTTCCTTAGATTTAAACATTTCTTTATCATTAATAAAATCATTAAAATCTGTAGAACCTTTAAAAGCAATTACTATATCCTTACCTCTTTGAAAAACAGAGGCTTCAAATCCATTTTTAGGATTTTTCCTATTAAATACTAATCTAAAATTATCAATAGATTTCATATTAATATCATTATATGCAGCAATACTCATTAATCTTAAATCATCATGTAATTTAAAGTTTACTTGATTTGACATCATTAACTCCTTTTTATACAATAACTAGTAATAACAAAATTTTAATCTCAAATATATGAATATATTGACCTTATATAACCAATACAAAAACCTAAAACAATACCAATTTACACACATATTGAGTATCGGAACATTAATGTTCTTTGGTATTATTTTTGCCAACTACATTATTCATATATTAAAAATTAATACAACAATATTTCATGTAACTAAAAACTGCTTACCACTGTTTTATATTTTTTGGTGCATAGTCACATTAACTATTGGAATTATACAATTTTTCAAAAAAACATATATTCAAGAAAAATTTTTTCTTGAAAACAAAACATATAATATCTTTTGGAATATAGGAAATATATTATTCATTATTTTTATAACTCTTATAAGTCTTAGATATAGAGGAATATGGATATAATTTTATGCAAAATTTAAAACATTATAATCTCAAAAAAAATATATTTACACATTTACTAAGTTTGAGTGGAAATTTCACATTAATAACAATCTTATTTTATATGATTGCTTCTATATTAACATTAAATATATGGTTTTTAGTGCTTTCATTTGTATTTACATCATATTTTACTATATCAGTTTTTGTATTCAGTTTAATAATCTATTTTATACAATTATTTATAAATAAGCCAATAAAAGATTCTTTTTTACTAGAAAATCCTAAATACAATAAGTTTTGGAAACAAGGTAATATATTATTTATTATACAATTTGTTGTTTCTACATTAGCATTATTTATTATGTAAAAGATGAAACATTATAATTTGAAATTATTACTAATAACTTACACCTTGTTTCAAAATATAATAAACAATTGTGCATAGACTTTTGTAAGAAAATCCTATACAATCAGTCTATGGATAACATATTTGAGAAGTTAAAAACTTTATATCAAAAATACAAAAACCTAAAACAATACCCATTTACGCACATATTGAGTATCGGAACATTAATGTTCTTTGGTATTACTTACCATTTGTAATTGTTGGAATAATTATTTTTAGGAAGTAATATTTAAATTTTCAAAAATTACCTAGAGAGAAAATAATTCTTTCTAGGTTAATAAAATAGATTCAAAATCCCAATAACTATAATCTTTGTGCATACCATTTGACTTTATTTCTAATAAAATCACCAATTTGGTTTTGTTTAACATCGGGATAAGGTGGGAGGTAAACAATATCAATTTTCCCTGCAGAAGATGTTTTGGGATTATTTTTACCAAACTCATAATGAGTCATTATATGTTTATCATCAATATTGATATTATATTTTTTAGCGAGTTTAGCAACAGTCATAAAAGTTGCTTCGCATTGGACTTTGTTAATAGGGTAAGAGCCTATTTTATCAGGAGAAGAATAGCCACACATGCCACACATAGCAACACCGATAGCGCCTGTATTCCCACCACCTGTGTGAGCGGCATATTTACCGTCATAACAATTTTCATTATCTTCGGGTTTAAAAATCCCATTATTAATCCTCCCATACTTATCTATTAGAAAATGATAATGTTTCAAATCAACAGAATTGGGTACACCAGTACCAGCAGTCCAATGAATAATAATTTTGTTCATAAAAGCTCCTTTCGGTTATAAATAACAACTAGGGGTGGGGTAAATGGGGGGGGGGTAGGGAAGGGTAAAGGATGATAAATGTATAAAAAGAGGTATTTTTGAAAGAACTTTCCCCACTTAATTTAGCCCAACCCTCATATTTACCCATATTTACCCCTTTACCCCTACCAATTGCTCCTGTAAAATCAAAGATTTCTACGTCGCTCTCGTCCAGTGCATCCAAAACTACTCCACCTTCGTGGAGCCCTTTTGGAAGCACATCTGTTATATGCCTAATACATTGGTTTGAGCTTGATATTTGTAAACTCAATATTCCTGATACAAAAATCTTGTCCTTCGTGTTCGGTATAAAAATGAAACTCTAAAGTCCTAAAGATTTCTGAAGGGAGTTTGTAATAAGAATTGGCATTTTTAGGAGCATAGAAAAACGAATCATAATTTCCCTTATCCCAATACAAGGCATTCCTAAGAGTTTTAGCAATAATATTCCTTTTCTTAGGAGTTTTTAGCGAATCATAATTCTTTATATACTCAACATAAAAATCATTAGAATAAGATAAATCAAGCCCGATTTTAGGTGGGATAAAAAGAATTTTTAACATATTATCTATCCCAAAATTTAGAGGAGAAGTATAATAATAACTTTCAACGAATACACCGTGAAAATCAGTACCCAAATACTCTTGATATATTTTTCCGTTATCGTCAGCAGAAAAGATACTGTTTCCAATAACTTGTAAACAAGATATTTTCGGACAAACTCTTTTCACCCATTCTTCATGTTTATAATCATATATCAGAATAGTTGAATACTCTGTATCATTTGTCGGAATAAGGAACCAAAATTCATTCCTGTCAGACAATACAACAGAAATCATTTGCATATAATCTACATCAGACGAAATATTACATAAATCTTCTTGAAGATTAATTGCAATGTTTTTCCCAAGTGTTTTGTTCCCCAAAACAGACTGATTGAAAGAGAAAATCCCCTTTTTATTATCATCATAAAAATACAACTCAGTCCCATGAAAAACAAAAGCTCTATAACTAGCACACCCTCCGGGACATTCATTTGAAACAGAAAAAACACCTTCTGACTCAAGCCCAACAAGACAAGAAGAATCAGAGTGAAACACAGCAATATACGAAACATAAACAGTTATCGCTGTAATATCTTTAACAAATTCAATATACCCTGCCGAAGTAACAATTTCAGCATCAGAAGTTGCAAAATCATATATATTTTGTTGTACAGAATACCAAAGAACATTCTTATCAAACACCCAAATTCTACCGTTAAAATTAACTAACCCAAGCCCTTTGACATCACGACCTTCAGTATCAGTTGGAGAGAATTTTTTTACCTCATCAAGCGTACCTTCTTCATTATATTTTTCAAGCTCGATAGTTAGCATTTCTTCACCGTTAGAAAACACAAACAAATCACTCCACCCCTGAGCAAAATCAGTTGCAGAAGATTTTCCTGTAACAGATAAAGAATTAACTTTTTCTTGTAAAAGATTAGAATCAGGTATAAAAAGGTAAATCTTTCCCTCAGTTTCAGATTCAGTATGAACAAAAAAATGGTTTTTTGTTTTTTGAACACTTTGAAACATATTAATAATTTTTTCGCCTTGTGGAACTAAATCACAAACAAGTGTATTCCCCTTAGCAGTTCTAATCCCAATCCCTGAGTTTATACCTGTATCGTATAACTCAACATTTTGAAGATCAGAAGCAGTAATTTTTTTCTCAGAAAAAGCGGCATCTTGTTTATAAATCCCGCCGAATTTATTGCAAAAAAGTGAAGTAGAAGACATAAGCACTCCTTAAAATTGTATAGACATAGACTTTTTAACAGGGTTCGAAACTTTGATAAGTAATTTATACGCCTTATCAAACTGCAAACGATATCCTGCATAATTTTCATCATTAACAGATGCGATAGAATCAACTAATGCTTTAGCAAGAATTGTATTCTTAAACAGAGTTTCATATTTTGCAGGTATATCAATATAATCAGTAGGGTTTTCCAGATAAAAAATTTCGTTCTCATCTTTATCAAACCCAATAGATAGAGTTAAATACTTAATAGAAATTTGATACCTTTTGTCAGGTACAGGATATAAAACAATATTATCATCATCGATATAGAATTCTTGAGGTTTTCCTGTTTTACCGTCAAGAGAGATATCAGGATTATAACTAAGATACTCATTATCAGCTTTAATCGCAAACAGATTATCCTCAATCGAGTCTTCATTAAGAATATTCCCATTAGGAAGTTCATATTTAGAATTATTAGGCAAAGTTGAGAACGCATATTTTTTAATCCTAAATGAGAATGGATAAGAATACCAAATATCAACAATAGCTTTATTGATAGAAGAAACCAAAGCCGGTTCAAAATCTTCTTTGACAACAGCACCTGAATCAAACATCGACCAAGGTTGCGAAGCAACATCGTTATAGAGATCTAAAAAATTAATAGTCATAACAGACTCCTTTCAAATAACTAAATAAACTAACAAAAAACAACTCCCACCTATCTCGGTGGGAGTATGACTAAAAAAAAATGCGCCAAAACAAAAAGGTATTATATTACTAATTTTTAGCAATAATACAATTACATATATTGAAATAAGAAAAAAGAGATAAAATTATCTCTTTAATAAAATTAAAAAGTATAATTTTAACTTATTAAAAATTCCTAATTTTTTATATTGATAATAACCATTTTTATATTCAATACTAAATTCATCAAAAACAAATTCAGATAAAGAATTCTTATTATAAAATTTTGATTCTATTTGCATATTATAAAAACTATTTGTTTTAGATTTAATAATTTTTATTCCTTTTTGTGGATAAAAATTTACCATAGATATATTATGATAAATATTATTTTCTTTTTCTAAAATAAATAACTGTACCCCACTATCAGAATAATATGCATCAGAGAACCCAATTACTTCATCAATACCATCATTATTCAAATCAAATAATACAGCATGAGTACATTTATTAAGTGGGAAATTAATATATATGTTATTAAAATTTGGACATTCTTGAATCAAATAATTTTGTAAAATTTTAATCGCTTTAGGATTATCAAAATTATCAAATGATTTTATTGTGTATAAACTATCATATTTTTTTAAAAATATAATAAAGCAAATACATATCAAAATTAAATAAATAATTATTTTTTTCATATAGCGATTTTAATAAATTAATGATTTATTTTCAAGAAATATAACTAGCTTGTTTATACACCTTTAATTTTAAATTCTTGTTATAATAAAACAATGCTAGATAGATACAGACACAGTATAAGTGGAACTATACAATCAATTACAGGGTATATTTTTAGTATCTGGTATTATAATATACTATCAATTTCAGGTCCTAGAGAAAATTTTGTAATTATCCATATTTGGTATGTAATGTTTACGATATTTTTATCGCTAATATACCAAATTGAGAAACATACTAATAGTAAAAAATCTAATACTTATAAAAATAATATTTTATACAAAATTATATTTAATATAGGAATATTCCTTACATTATTACTTATATTATTAACTTTTGTTCCATTTATTAGAGATATTATTCCCCTTTAATTTAAAATATATGTTAATATAAAACTTATGAAACTATATAAAAAAATCATTTTAATAACATTCATTTGTATATCTGTAGGATTCAATATCAAACATATATTTTGGCCGTATGATTTCAAGACACAAGCTGAAATGGTTAATGTTTCAATCAAAACAAGAGATTTTTCAGAGAAACATTTAGATGAAATTTGCGACAAAATAATGGACAATTTCAAAGCAGACGAAAATTTTGTTTCAATGTTTAAATTAAATTTATACATGTATAAAAAATATCAATTACTACAACGAGATACCGTTCTTCCTGCTAAAAAATATGATGATACTGCTTATGGTACAAACTATCCAATATATAGTAATTCATATATAGAAGAATTAAACGAAAACAAAATCAAAGAATATAAAAGAGCAGTTGAAACATATTGTCTATACAATGACGTTTATCAACCTGAAGGTGTATGTAGCGAAGAAACAATCGATAATCTTTTTAAATAAATTTAAATTAAAGAAAAAATTTTTATTTTTTATTAAAAGTCAGTTCATAATTTAAGACATCAAAAATAGCAGGGGTAAACATAATTTAATGGTGCAATTATTTGCACCATTAAATTTATTGGTATGCTATTAAAGGTAAGCAAAAAAATAACCACACATATTTTTATAAATAAAGTAAAATATATTAATTGATATTAGATAAAAATAAGATATAATTAAATTTATGAAAAAGATAAAAGATAGAATATCAAATTTTTATAATAAACTCATCAAGACCAAAGAACATATTTGGTCGCATTGTTTAGCATTAACTGGATGGATTTTACTGTTATTACTAATAATTGCTATCAAAGATGATTTTATAATACTTGCTTGTATGTATATATTGATATATTCAATATTATTTTATACACCATTTATTATCATATTTTTGATAGAATCAATTTTCTTCAGAAATTGTAAAATTCCCATTAATTTCCTATACAATAATCCAATATATCATTTAATATGGTTGGTTGGAATTATTTGTTCATTGATACCTATTTATATAATTATTATTTTTTCAATAATACCAATCATTTTTAATTTTTTTAATTCAATATATTATAAAATTTTAAGCAGAATTATTTTAGGATAAATTAAATATCACTATTTTCATGCTTTGCACCACAGGTTCTCCAATAAGAATCTATTTTAGTATTAAATTATTCGGCTGGTCGCAAAAGCGTGGTTTTGCTCCACGTTACGGGTTTGCTCACTTTGTTCGCATCACCCTACCGAAAATTCAACCATCCTCACGTGTATAACCAAAAACTTTATAAGTCCCTGCACATTTTTTTGTAGTCATAAATAACCTCCTTTCGATTATTAATAACGACTTAAGGGGTAGGGGTAAATATTGGGGGAATAGGTAAATTAAGAGAGGTAAATTATGAGGGGAAAGGCATTTCAAAAAATACCTCTTTTCATATATTTATTTCCCGCCAATTGCCCCTATTTACCCCTACCCTCTTTATTTACCCCTTACCCCTACTTCTATTCCTCCCAAATAAGAGGTAAGATTGTATTTTGTTCATATTTAGGAATAGCATTAGCGGCATTTTTTTTAGGGGTTTTTGAGTATTTTTCATATAGATCAGGATGTTCATTTATCAACAATTCAACTTCTGATTTTGGAAGATTAAAAACATTATTAGTTATGATATTTCTAACTTTCATACTCACTCCTTATTTAACAAAAAAAGGAATGGGGCATAAAGCCCCAATTCCTTAGTGTACAGCAACAGATTTTGCAGCAGCAAAAATATTTCCGGTAAACCCAGTTTTGAAATCAAGGTTCATAGATCCGTCTTTGTTTTCAAATCTTGAAGGGTCTTGGATTTGAAACA
Organism: Candidatus Gastranaerophilales bacterium; assembly: GCA_944326685.1. Taxonomy (GTDB): domain Bacteria; phylum Cyanobacteriota; class Vampirovibrionia; order Gastranaerophilales; family Gastranaerophilaceae; genus UMGS1585. The sequence goes on along the minus strand of CALVEV010000033.1, from coordinate 47,895 downwards.
CATTCAAAGAGTTTTGGTCTACATTAACCTCAAGATCGCCAAGTTTAGCATTAGGGTAGTTATCTCCTGCTTTAAAAGTAACAGAAGAAGCAGAAGAAGCAGTATTTTCAACACATATAACCAATGAGTTATTTTTATTATCGAAAGCTTTTTCGATAGTAATCCCATTAGCTTGTGTAACTGTTTTTTTAGTAACTTTTGCATTAGCAACAGATTGTGAATCATCCATTTCAGGATATTGCACAGCAATAATATCTCTAGCCATAAAAATTCCTTTCAAAATAATGTATAACACAAATTTTTTCGAGCATAAGCCCGAATCAAAGATTCGGGCAATTACGCGCGTTTAGATAAGGAGAGAGGTGCAGAAATTTTAGCAGTACCTAAGAAATCAGCACGAGGAGCGCCTACACCATACAAACCATATCCTTTATAACGGGTATTAAAACTATTTTCAGGTGTATAGAATTGAGTGCTTAAATCAGAAGAAACACCACCTGCAAGAGTTTTACCCTTGATACCAAATAACGGATAGAACACACCATCTTCAGGTTGAGCAATGTTGTTAGAAACAAGGATTTCCCAACCACAAAGATGACCAACATAACCTTTAGCTAATTTTTCGTGACCTGATTCAACGTATTTAAGATCATCAAGTTTTCCTAAATAGAATTGGAATTCAGGAGGCACGATACAAACCATGTTGCCGTCAATCCAATTTGTATGACCTTTTCCATCACCTTTTTTGAACAATGCTTGCATATAAGCAAGGATTTCTTTAGCATAATCAGCATCAAGAGTAATAGCTTTGCCGGCATCATCAAGGTAATGAGCAGCACGAGTATAAAGATTTGCATAAGCAGCATCAACACCAGCTGCAAACTGTTTGATAGCGTCATCAGTATAATCTTTAGCAAGGTCAACTTGTTTGTTCCCATCGATTGCATCTTGGATTCTTTTTTCTTCGATAGCAGTTAATTCGAAGTGGAAAGCCTTACCACGATTAATTTTAACTTTAGTAGTAGAAGTTGTAGCGATTTCAGGAGCAGTTAATTCTCCACCGTCATAATCAAACATAGTAACAGAACCAGGCATGATTACATCAACTTCATCACCTTTTTTGATAGAATCTTTAAAATCAGTATGAGCAAGTTTACCAATAACTAATTCATCATAAAGATACTTTTTGAATGCATTATTGAATGCAGAAATAACGATTTGTTTAACAGACATAATAATCCTTTCATAAACTTATGTACAGACAAAGAATCCGACAACAAGGGCAAACCTATGTAAATAAAAACTGTTATCGGACATGCCGGCAGTTTTTTTTATTTGATAGGTAAGTTATCCACAGTCAGATTTTGAAAACCTCAAATAATAAAGAAACAAGGAGTTAATAAAAAAGAGGTTTTCGATTTATATATAACGAGCAACCACTTCATCAATTTTTTCCGGAGACAAGCCATCAAGTTTAGGCAGAGTTTTTGACGAAGTTTTTGCAGGGGAATCAGAAAATTGCATAGAAGATTTAGCATTTTCGGTTTCAGATTTAGCAGATTTAGCTTTTTCATATAGCGAAATCCTAGATTTAACATAATTATCTACAAGAGAAACAAATTTATCGGTATCGAGTTTTGTTCCAAGAGCAAGGAATGCTTCTTTGTAGAGATTAGAGAATTCAGGGTTTTTGAAATAATCATCGTTATCATATTTAGGAACATTTTTTTCAAAATATTCTTTAGCCGCTTGATAATTTTGATTAGTTTCGTTAATTTTTTTCTGAACCTCATCAAAGATTTGGGCTTTTTTTCTTAGTTCGCCAATTTCTTTTGATTGTTGACCTTGTAAAGATTCCATATTCTTATACGCATTGGATAAATCTTCAACAGATTTAAACTTGCCCATAATAAGATTGGAATCATTTTGATTAGTTTCATTTTGATTAATTTCTTGAGAGACATCATTATTAGATGTTTCGTTAGATTGTTGTAACTCTTCCATAAAAATCTCCTTAACTAAAGTACAAACGATATAAAAAATTAGATATAAGTAACTTGACCACCACTCCTTTCTAAAAGAAACACGGTTCTCATAATGAGAACCGTGATAACACATACAATTTCAGCTTTGTATAACTTATTAAACATATAAAAATAAAACTGTGATAACAGGGGTAAATGGGGGGAGGGGAGTAAATGGGTAGGGAAGAACTCTACAAGAATGATTGAGTATCATTCGAAGTAGAGGCAGGTGAGTCAGAACTTGTTCTGCGAACCGTATAGAAATATTGGGGGCGTCATTGCGAGCAAAGCGAAGCAATCTGATTTTGTAGTGATTAAGTGACTAAGAAATCAGAAAATAAAATTCTTATATGTATTAGATTACTTCGGAACAAAATGTTCCTCGTAATGACGCAATTCTATTTACCCCCATTTACTCCCATTTACCCCTACCCCCAAGAGCAGTAATTACTGCTCTTGTTGTGATACTTCTTGAACATCAGGATTAGATTCCTGATTAGGTATTACAGCCTGTTGTTGAGCCAATATATCAGCAATGGCTTGTGGCTGTTGAGCTGGATTATTAGGAACTTGTTGCATAACAGGATTCATTTGTTGCCCCAAAAATCTCTCAGGATTTTCAACACCTTTTTGTTCGAAGTACCAAATAAATATTTCAGGCAAATCAAGTTCAATTTTTTGCGAGAATCTATCTATTGCTTGTATTAACAAATCAGCCTTAGAAGATTTTTCATTAATCATAGTTCTATCAGAATAAGTATATTTATAATCAGCCTGACGAACCGAATCATCAACTTCAACAATCTCCTTTTGGTTGTTTTTATTAATAAATAGTGTTTCTACCCCTGATTTGAAATCAGCACAAAGTTTGGCAACATTTTTCACATCAGGAATAATCAAATATTGATTAATAATATCCAAAAGCATAGACAATCTGGTCATTTGACCTTGAGTTTTTGTAGTAATTTCTGTCGCAGTTTTAGTTGAAGATTCATCTGTTCCAATCATACTTGGATATATGCCTGAAACTTCAGACATCAAACTATCTAAGAAAGTAATATCGTTCAAGAATACAGTATGCTCAAACTGCAACTGTTTAAACGCAGCCGTTGGAGAAAGATTATCACCGTATTCAATAATTTTCCCAGGGTATAGGTTAATTTCTTCTTGAGAGAAAAACCCTTCAGGAGCAAGAAGAGGTGGATTTTCAGATAATGCCTGCATATTCAATGTTCTATTAAACAAATCTTCTTGAGAATGAGCAATAGAAAGAATTGAATACAATGGGCTAATACCTCTTTTTGTTTCCGGATCAGTAAGAAAAGCACCATAAGTAAACGGATTAATAATACTTTCGTTTTTATTGAATCTTACAAGAAATTTTCTTGCAACAACAACAGCATGCCAGTTTTTAAGAATATTCCCATCAGGAAGTTTTAAATCTCCCCAATGCTCTAATACCTCAACAGTTTCTCCATCGGTTACTTCATCAAACATTCTTTTAACATCTTTGTTAGCGATGTTTGTATCACCTGATGTTTTCACAATATTTCTGATATTATCAGCCGTCATTTTATCAATTTTATATAATTGATTGCTAATAATTTCTTGTGGAGTTTTAAACGAACGATAAATTTTAGGACATTCATCCCAGTTATCTTTTTGCGAAGGATCAAAAACTAAATTTGCAGGGTTTACAGGATAGACAAAAGGGTTATCATAAATTTGTCTTTCATCAGTCCAATAATTTTTCCCCTTTGATATAGCGTCAATAATTCTTGGGAGTTTTTCAAAATCAGTTGAGAACAAATCCTTAAAAAACTCAATCGGTCTTCTATATTCTTCATACTTCTTTTTCCAAGCCGTAAAAGAAATCAATTCTCCATATAATAGAGCATTATCGATAACCGTATCACAAGTTTTTTGATAATTCATTTTCTCTAAAATATCAACAAGCATAGCTTTTTGTTTATTAGAAGAATTATCGCTATCTTGATTTTCGCCAGAAACATCAAACATCGAATTCACATTAGAATAAACATTTCGCCATATAAAAGCCTTTAATGTTTGATAAAGCATAAACACTTTACACATTTTAATTTTAGATTTCCAATTAGTATTTTTATCAGACGATTTATTAGTAAAACTCTTTTTGAAAAATATCTCATCAATAAGAGCATTAGCCTTATCAATATTTGATGAACGTTTATCGTTATAAGTTTTGAAGTTTTCAGAAATCATTTTGACAAGACTGTTTTCGTTATCTTTCGAAAGAGTTTTAACATTACTATCTTTATCAATTAAATATTCAAATGACATAACAAGTCCTTTCATTAAATTTTCGAATAATCAATTCCCTCAATAACATTAATTTGAGGTTCAGTATCCTGTAGAGGTGTATCCTTATCCAAATTAAGAGCAATCCTTTGCCCCTTTTGGATTTTAGAAATAGCAGATATAAGAAAATCCAATGTCGCAATCATATTTTTTGATAACTCCAAAGGATTTTCTTTATAATCTTTCACCTCATCAAGAAAATTATTAAGCAAGACCTCAACAGAATCGAGAGCAATATTAAATAAATTAACATGCCTGCAATTAATCTCGGTTTTATCAAAATCTTGGATATTTTTTATTTTTTTAGATTTTTTCATATTAATCACTCATCGGGTAAACATACTGATTAAATTTTCAAAAAATATGCTAGAATAAAAACAGAAACGGAGAAATTATGAAAAAATTATCACAAGTTCTATGTTTATCAGCACTAGTTATAGGAATAACCCATTCAATCAGTTATGGAACAACAACCTACCAAACATTTGGTAATACAACCTATTCATCAGATGGAACAACCTACCAAAGATTTGGGGATACAACCTATTGTTCAGACGGAACAACTTACCAAAAATTTGGAGATACAACCTATTCATCAGACGGTACAACCTACCAAAAGTTTGGAAATACAACTTATTCATCAGACGGTACAACCTACCAAAGATTTGGGAATACAACTTATTCATCAGACGGTACAACCTACCAAAAGTTTGGAAATACAATATACAAAAACTAATTAGTTTATTTCCCTTTACCCATAAAACTTGAAATAATATCAGCATCAGTTTTCTTCCAACTATTAAGGAAATTCATCCAAGCAAGTAATGAATCCTTATTGTTAGTTGTAGAATTTTGAGTTTGAGTAGCATTCGCTTGACTTGTATTAAGCGATTGAGCTTGGTTATTACTGATAACATTGTATCCTTGTAAATAAGCATTCAATAGATTATTAATCACATTAGCCGTATCCGTTTGTGAATTAGCTAACAATTCATTCGCATAATTAGCCGTTTGCTGAGCTGCCTGATTAGCCGCATTATTATACATATCTGTAGCTTGGCTTGAACGAACCATATTTCTTTGAGTTAAAGGACTAACAATATTATTTTCCATATTAGTTTTCATTTGTGAATTTAAAGTATTTTGAAAACTATTTAATTTAGCCTGATTAGTAGTAGAATTTAATGTAGGATTAAGATATTGATCTAATAAAGAGCCAATATTTTTATTAACATTATCATAAATTGTACTAAATGCAGTTCCATCTTGGAATTTAGTATTAGTACCAGAATTATTAGTAGTAGATGTTACATAAGGATTATTAGTAGTAGTATTCCCTAATGTAGTATTTTGAGTAGTAGAATTTTTAGAAGAAGATCCACCCATATTAATTTCCTTTCTTTGTATTGTAATAAACGAAAAGAGAATTCTTAATTCTCTTAAACCCGCACCTCAAAAGCACGAGAATGGCAGGTTTTCTAAAAGATTCAGCATAAATATCACAGCTAAACCAATTTAATATTTTCTGAACAGCCTCAATATTAAACTTATGAAACCCTCTTTTAGCAAAACCATTCATAAAAAGTTTTTCTCTTTTTTGATAAAGATAAATACACCCCACAAGAGTTCTATCATCATAAAAAGAATAGAAAAAAGTATTTTGAATAATAAAATTAAATGATGCGTCATCACCTATTGATTTTTTGTTCTTTAAATATAATTTTCGACAAGCATAAAAATCAAACTCATTATCACTTGGAACAATAACCTTCATATAAAACTCCTAACAATAAAAAAAAAGGGATTGCCAAAGGAAAGAGAAAGGATAAATAGACAATCCCAAATGAGAACAGCAAAAAATAATAAAAAAGAAAGAAGATAATTTATGCCAAAAAATATAACTTTAAATTTCTTTTACCAAAACAACATTTCCATAAAAATCCTTAGCATATTGTTTTGTTTTATCCTTAGTTTGTTTATTAACCCCATACACCCACTTATAAGTAGATGATTTAAACTTCATCTTGTTAATTTTTGACATAGAAGAATAAACAAACCCCTTCAAAGAATCAACAAATTCTTGTGCCGCATATCCAATTTTTTTAATAGAAGTAAAACAATTTCCAATAGAATCATATTGAATTAATACGGCCAAAGGTTTATTACAAATAGGACAAATCCCAAATGACAACTCTCTTTGCGAGAATCTATCATCATCAGAAATAAACCAAATATCCATAGGTTTGAATGCACAACAATGCCTCATAAAACTTCCTCCTCAAAAAATTTGCATAACACGGCCTGTACTCTATAGGGATAAAATCATACGCCGTTACTTAAAACTTTGTTGATTAAATCAAGTACATGAGAATCATACACCATGTGTCAAAAAAAAGAGAAGAAATATTAAAATAGATTTACATCTAAATTCATTTAATTAGATATGAAGAAATGTAAACAGGCTAAACAATAAAGAAGGAGCCCTTTTGAGGCTCCTTATATAATAGAATAAAAACGGTAAACAAATGTTAAGTCGGTTGTAAATAGACTTTAAAACTAAAATTAATTAAACTTGTGCGGCATCGTTAATTTTCTTATTAACAATAAAATCAGCTATCTTGCCAAGCAAAGATCTATTTTGTGGTTGCTCAGCCATACTTGCTCTAATGCCTTGATACTCTTTTGCGACATCTGCTGTTAGTTTACCTTGTGGTCCTTGTTGTTGTCCATCTACTTGATCTGCGGTAAATGTGGAATTCATTTGTTGAATAAATCCGATTCCTTGATCATTTGATGTTCTTAAGGCCTTTGGCAGACTGGCAGCCATTGTCATGCTACCAAATGTTATAGGTGCCATACCCTGTTCTCCGTTTTTATTCTCTAATTCAATTTATCTATTATATATATATATAAAGTATATACAAATAGAAAAATTGCTTTTTTTGATTCTTATTGTTAACATTTTGTAACATGTAAACAGTTATGAATACATGCTTTTAGGGGTTTTACCTAGCTAAATCCAAGTCATAGATATAGTTTAAAGGAAATTGTTATACTCAAACTTAACTATATTCATGTTACAACATTTTTCGATATTATTCAAGTAAACCTATCCTAATTCAGAACGTTCGATTTCTTCAGTCTTAGTAAATTCAATGATATCACCTTCCTCAATATCATTAAATTTAACGAATGAAATACCACATTCAAAGCCTTGAGCAACTTCTTTAACATCATCTTTGAAACGTTTAAGCTGGTCAATATTACCTTTGAAAATTTCTTTACCATTTCTTCTGATAATTGCAGTGTTATTACGATTAACCTTACCTTCAGTAACGTAACAACCAGCAATCTTGATAGTTTTACCGATAGTAAATACTTGTCTAATTTCAGCTTTAGCAACAGAAACAACTTTCAATTCTGGTGATAATAGAGAAATCATAGTTTTTTCAATATCTTCTAAGATTTGGTATATAATATCATATTTCTTGATAACAACACCTTCTCTATCAGCAGCAGCTAAAGCATTAGAATCTTCTTTAACAGTAAACCCGAGAATAATAGCACCTGATGCAGCCGCTAACATAACATCAGCTTCTGAGATTTCCCCAACACCAACGTGAATAATTTTAGTAGAAATTTCTTTAGATTCCAACTGAGCAATAGCTTGAGAAACAGCCTCAGCAGAACCGTGAGTATTAGCCTTGATAATAAGGTTAAGTTGAGGAATACTATCATCACCTGCAACAGCTTCTTTTCTAATATGAGCAGGTAACATCGCATCAAGACGTTTATCACGTTCTTTTTCTTGTCTTTCTGCTATAATTTTCTTCATTTCTTTTTCATTTTGAACAACTTCAAAATATTCACCAGCCTGAGGAACTTCTGATAAACCTAAAATTTCAACAGGAGTAGAAGGTTCAGCCTTTTGAATTCTTTCACCACTATCAGATAAAAGAGCTCTGATTCTACCGCAAGCAGTACCAACAACAACACAATTACCAGCTCTTAAAGTACCATTTTGGACTAATAATGTTGCAACAGGACCTTTACCTTTATCTAAGTTAGCTTCAATAACAACCCCTGATGCTTCAGCTTTAGGATTAGCTTTAAGGTCTTTAATATCAGCAAGAATCCAAATATATTCTAATAATTCATCAATACCTGTCCCTTGAAGAGCAGAAACTTTAACTGTAATAGTGTCACCACCCCATTCTTCAGGGATAAGACCGTGTTCAGTTAATTGTTGAAGAACTCTATCAGGATCAGCTCCTGGCTTATCAATTTTGTTAACCGCTACAATAATAGGCACATCAGCGGCTTTTGCGTGGTTAATAGCTTCAATTGTTTGAGGCATTATACCGTCATCAGCAGCAACAACTAAGATAGCGATATCAGTAGCTTTAGCACCTCTGGCACGCATTTCGGTAAATGCTTCGTGACCAGGAGTATCAACAAATACAATTTTCTTTTCTTTATTATTATCAAGATAAACTGTATAAGCACCAATAGATTGAGTAATACCACCAACCTCAGTTGATACAATTTTATGTTTAGAAGCTCTGATACTATCTAATAAAGTTGTTTTACCGTGGTCAACGTGTCCCATGATACTAACAACAGGAGCTCTACGTTTAAGAAGTTTTTTATCAACTTCTGTTAATACTTTCTTTTGTTCTTCTTTTTGAAGTTCTTCTTCAATATAAGCATCTAAATCTTCATCAAGAACTTCTAATTCATATTCTGCACAAACTTTTTTAATAACATCAACATCAATTAATTGGTTAACTGTTGCCATAACCCCTTGGAACATAAGGAATTTAACAATTTCCGCAGGAGTTTTCTTAATTTTATCAGCTAATTCACTAATAGTCATAGCTTTGTTAACAACAATAGAAGTAACTTTTTCAACTTCTTCTTCTTTTTGAACTTTTTTCTTATGATGTTGTGCTGCAGCTTTTTCTAAAGAAATTCTTTCTTGTTCTTCTTTTTTAGAATTAAAATCTTTAGTTTTCTTTTTGTTATCACCTTTTTTCTTGCTGAAACCTTTATTTTCATAAATATCTTGTGGAATAATATGTCTTTCAATAGGTTTTTTAACTTTATCACCTTTATCTTTGTTAAAAGGTTTCTTTTCAGCATTTTCAGTTTTTTTATCAGCATTATTTTGCTGAGGTCTTTTAACTTTTTCTATTTCAACTCTTTTGATAGGAGCCTTTTTAACAATTTCTAACCTATTTTTAGGTGCAGCAGGCTTAACAACTTCAATTCCTGATTTTGGAGCAGCAGTTTTTTCTACTTTTTTAACTTCTTCTTTAGCAACAGGTTTAGTATCTTCTGTTTTTTGTTGTTCAACTTCTTCAGTTTTAGCCTTAGCCTTTTTAACAATAAATGCCTTTGGTTTTTTACTAGGAACTTTAGAACCATCGGCAATAAAATCTTTTAATTTAGAAACTTGTAAAGGAGTAACAGTATTAGAGTGCGACTTAACATTAATAGATATTTGAGCAAATTTTTCAATTACCTCTTTACTTGTTAAGCCTAATTCTTTGGCAAGTTCACTAACTCTAATATTGTCCATTTAAAATTCCTTTCAGATTTACAGCGGTCTTTAAGGCCTTATTTAGTTTATTTTTTTTCAAAGCATTTTCTATACATTGATTATTATAACAAAGATATGCTGATCTACCAAATATTTTTGAATTTGGGTTAATAATAACCTCTCCATTTATATGATTTTTGGTTATTTTCATCATATCATCGGCATTTTTAATTTCGCCACAGCCTACACATTTTCTATATTTCATAGAAACCCTCATTATTTTATTGTGCAGATTCAGCTAATTTTTCAAGCTTTAATTTTTGGTCATATTCGACTAATAAATTAATAAGCTCATCTAACTCACCATCAATAACAGTCCAAACATTCAAGTTATGGTTAATTCTATGATCAGTTAAACGTCCTTGAGGGAAGTTGTAAGTTCTGATACGTTCACTTCTATCACCAGTACCAACTTGAGAACGTCTTAAGTCAGTAATTTCTTTATTTTGTTTTTGAAGTTCCATATCATATAATTTTGCTTTCAAGATTTCTAGAGCACGTTCTTTGTTTTGTAATTGAGAACGTTCTTCAGTACAGAAAATCATAATTCCTGTAGGCTTGTGGAAAACACGAGCCGCAGTTTCAACTTTGTTAACGTTTTGTCCGCCTGCACCGCCTGAGCGAGCTGTTGTGATTTCAACATCATTCATATTAAGTTCAACTTCAACACCTTCAATTTGAGGCATAACAGCAACAGTTGCAGTTGATGTATGCACACGACCTTGAGATTCAGTTTGAGGAACTCTTTGAACACGGTGAACACCTGATTCATATTTTAGGCGAGAATAAATACTATCACCTTTCATAGAAATAATTACTTCAGACACACCACCTGCTTCGCAATCGGTTTTGGAAAGAATTTGTGTTTGCCAACCTTGCTTGTCAGCATATCTAATGTACATTCTCATTAAGTCACCGGCAAAAATGTTAGCTTCATCACCACCTGCGCCACCACGAATTTCTAACATAATATCTTTGTCATCCATAGGGTCACGAGGAAGAAGAAGAATTTTCATATCTTCTTCATACTTTGCGATTTTTTGTTGGTTTTCTTCCATTTCAGCTTTTAAGAACTCTTTCATTTCAGGATCAGATTCAGAATGAATCATATCCTTCGCATCCGCAATCGCATCAGTTGCTTCTTTCCATTTATAATAAAGATTCACTGTTTCTTCCATAGATTTTCTTTGCTTTGATAAATCACGGAATTTATTATAATCCTGAATAATCGCAGGATCAGACAATTTTTCACCTAATTCTATATAATTTTTTTCAATTTGAAGAATTTTATCTAACATATCTTTCATAAGTAATTACCTCTTACAAACATTTTAACAAAAACATATCAGTGAAAGTTACAAAAGTTTACATTATATCAAAAAAGTTTACAAAAAAAACTTTATATATATATAAGTTACTGGGGAAAAAGAGGTTGAAATGGTACTTTCATCTGGAGAAATTTTAACAATAGGCTCAGGGGTGCAATCACAAGTTGGGGGCACAGCAATAATACGCCGTTCTCCTAAAAAACAGGATGAAGAAAAAGCCATTGAAATCCCTAAAAGTACAATAAAGTATCATAAAATAAGGAAGCACGAAAAATATAGAATAAAAGGTGAAATTCCTCAAGACTATATATCAGATATAAAAGTTCCTAAAACAGACGTAGAGAAATTAATGCAGCTCACATCTAAATATAAACTTGTAACATTTAAAATCCCAGATGAGAGTCACGATTATTACGTAAAAAGCTGTTATGAAATAGATTATATATCCTCTCCTATCCGGCACAAAGGAGAGGGAACAAAAGCAGTAAAAAGCTTGTTAGAAAAATCGATGACAGACAAAGATACCGAAGGAAGATTAATTATAAATGTAAAAATAACAGATAATGAAACTTCATCAGCAGGATTTTTCTATAAACTAGGATTTAGATTTGCAGATAAAAACAAAAACTTAATAATGAACAATTGGCTCAAAGAAGAAAAAAATATATTATCACCTAAAATAACAGGGTTAATGTATTTACCAAAAGAAAATATCCAAAAATTATTAATGTATAGAATGTTATTATAAAGGGAACTAAATGACTGGAATAAATATGAAAATACCCCCACCTAGTGTAACTGGAGTAAGTTTACCTGGAGCTCTCGAAGTTGAAAGCAACCCCACAAAAAATTACGACAGACTTGTAACAACCCGAAGACAAGCTCAAGATGGAATTACACTAGAAAATAAAAAATTTGCTAAAAAAAGTAAACATAAAACCCCTCTAGGTATAAAAATTGCAGGAGGAGTAACACTTTTAACTGCACTTGCTTGGGGAGTAAAAAAAATACTCAAAAAGTAACTCATTAAAAGATTTATATTGGAAAAATAGAAAATGTCCTGCATTTTCTATTTTTTTAATAGGAGTATTATTTTTCGCATAATACTCAATTTGTCTGTTTATATTAAAAATCATATCTTGAACTGATAATACAGCCAAATCAAATTTTAATGGAATATAATCACTTGTATAATAACTATTCAAAGCCACTAACTCTTCCATACAGCTTTCCAAAGATCTATGAGGCTGATATTTATTTAAAAGCTCTAATTCTTTATCTGTAAATACTAAATACTTTCTTCTAAACTCAAAAATATTATCCTTAGAAATAGAAACAAACTGTTTTTTAATCTCATCAGAAAGGCCATAATAACTATCATGAGCATAAGGATTCCCATTAATAGCGATTTTTCTTTTTAATTTTGGTAGTTTATCCTGAATAAGCCCTGCAATATAAACCCCTGCAGAAAAAGTAATAAGATTTACTTCTTTATACTTTGAAAAATCAAAACCAAAATCTAAATCAGAATAATCATATCCAATTAAAATATCAAAATCATAAGACTTTAAAAGTTCAAACTGCCTAAAATCACAGCCCCAACCCGTTAAAAATACAATTAACTTATCTGAATTTTTATCAATAAACTCTAATTTCACACTGTTATTCTAAACAAAAGTATGGATTTTTTCAAACCCCTTAAAATTAACCCCAATTCTATCTCCACGGTATATTTTTTTATCAGAGTTATTTGATACAAAATCAAATTTTGCTAAATAACCATTATACTTAAAACATCTTCTTGTAATTTCAACTAAATCATCAGTTTTAATATCAGAACATCTCACAACAACCCACGAATTTTTACCATCCAAATCAACAAACCAAATTTGCGGATCGACCCCAATAACATTTTGGAAAGAAACAATTTTAAACCCCTGCTCCTTTAACATAAACCTCATTTGCATAATAGCAAAATTATGTAATTCCCATTCTGACATCTCAATTTTTTTATCCGATACCAAATTCTCTGGAATAATACAATCCCCCGAAATTGAATTAAATAAATTCCAATTACTATTATCAAGAATTCTCGCAGTAGAAGCATCCATATTTTCAACAATAACAGGGAATAAACAAGGGATTAAATTATTCTTTTCAGATTCTACCAACTGCCTTTTTAAAAATTCAGGAGGCAAAAAGGAAGTCCCATTGTCATCTCTAATATCAATTAAAATAGAGAATACTTGATTCTTATAAGCAATTGTAAAATGATCAAAAGAAGGCCTAGTCAATTCAGACTTTAACCAACTGCAATCATCCACTTCAACCATTTTTTCATGAAGAAATTGCCCTGAAATATTCATAACATCAATAAAAAGTTCACTTGGCGCAACCTTATCAATTTCGCGACTTTTAACAGACAAATCAACATACTTTTTATTGGTAAAACCTACATTTTTACCTCTTTCCTTTTCTAAAGATTTTGATGATATAAAATCAAAAAGATTGTTGATAATTTCAGACATTTAAAACCCTTGATTGATAAATGTTTTAACTTTAATTTTTGCTGTTACTTTTGTATCAGGAGGAAGATTGAAATCAGTATAATCTTCTATAAAATTAATTTTAATTTGGTAAGCAGGCTCATAATCTTTAACAACTTGGCCAGAAGCATCAATAGTAGTAATCTGATCAGCCGCATCAACTTTATAGACTTTATTTGTCTTGTCAACAGAAACAACTGTTCCTTTAAAAATTCTATGCTTATAATTAGGTATTTCTACCTGAACATATTGACCAATTTTAACTTTTTCTAAATCAACAGGATTAACTCTTGCGATAACCCAAACATGTTTAGGAATAATTGAACATAACACATCATAAGGATTAGCAACATCTCCAACATTTACAGAAACACTAGAAACAATCCCGTCTTGAGGAGCAAAAACTTTTGTACAGGATAATCTTAATTTAACCTCTTCTTCCATTGACTCTATATTTTTGATTTCTTTTTGCACAGATTCAACAGTATCCTTAGAAATATCTATCTTTGTTTTATCAATCTGAGGTTTTGGAATATTTATTTCAACAGGCTTTTGTTCAGAAACATTAATATCTGACATATTCTGCAAAGTATCACCCAAAACTATTTTTTTTCGTTCCTGATTTTTTTTAGCTAAATCTTCAGGAATATAAGTTCTTGAGTAATTAGTATAATTCGTTTCATTTTTGGCATATTCAGGAGGTTTCCCTACATTATTATCTTTTTTAATATTTTCATTAAGTTGGCTATTCTGAAGGTTAGAATTTTTTTCTACATTTACCCCCTCATTGTCCCCTTCATTTACCCCTACCCCTAAATCTTCAGGTAAAGGTGCATGAGTTAACATTCTGAGTTTCTCTTTATTAATTTCTAAATCAGTTTCTAGTTTTATAAGTTCCTGTTCATAATCCCTAGGATCAATTTCCATAATAAGGTCACCCTTTTTGACTTCTTGATCCTTCATAATATAAACTTGAGAAATTTGTCCACTCGCACGAGATGTAACATTAATTAATTTGCCATCTAAAACAGCCTCAGTAGATTTAACATACATTATAGGTAAAATGAAGAATACATATATCCCAAATAAAATAATCCCAACAAGAAGTATAATATCTAAATTGTAATCATCAATAATATCATTTATAACAGTTTTAATTTCAGATATAGACATAATTTACCCTAATTTCATAATAAAAGAAGCTTCAGCTTTACCTAAGTCAATCATATTGAATGCTTTGTCAGTATCTTGTATAACTTGACACCAATCGTCATTATCATAATGTTCATCAGAATCAAATTGATTATTTAAAAGAAGATTATATAAAGCAGAAATATCATCTTTTCCATTAATACCATCTTTTAGAACAAGGACATAAAACTTGTTAACATTTTTCATATACAATCCAATAGTAATTTTTTGAGCAGAATTGATTTCGTTTAGAAAATCATCCATAGATTGAAATTTAGTCATCCCGTTAAAAGTATAATCATGTATATCAAAATATTTTTTAGCAGCTTCTAGAATCATATATGGTTGAAACCATTTAATAACAATTCTATGCCCTTTTTGTAATAATAACTCTTCCATACAAAACCCTTTTTACCAAATAAGCTACGCTTCTATTTTAGTTTACTTGTTTCAAAATAACAAGAACATCTTCAAGTTCTTGCCTTAGATAATCTAATTGTTGATTAACATTATCAGGGGCATAAATCGCACCAGAAGATTGATATGCAAGATATTTTTTATATCTTTCCGCCTCAGAACGCAAAGTAGCAATAGACTTGGCATGAGTACCTAATGGCATAAGTTTAGTAAAAGACAAATAATAACTTTCAGGTTTTCCTTCATATTTTCGTCTTAGAGCATCAATATTCAAATAAAGCAAATCAGCTTTTGCCACAAAAATTTGCGAAGAAATTTCATTTTCGATTCCATCAAGTAGTTGTTCAAGAATCGGAATAATTCTTGCAATATCTTTTAAATATTGATTATTTTTTTCTTGCTTAAACATAATATTAATAAAAGCAGGATTATCTTTAGGTACTGGTTTTAACATATCCGGATCATCAAACCCTTGTTGCGCTTCAAACACAGGTGTAGCTTCAGCAGGGGCAGAAGGTTTGAATTTAGCCGTAACATCAGGCAAAGTCCCAATATACCCTTTTTGTGATTGGATATTCATAGAATCAACAGTATTATCTGTAGTTCTTGCCTGAACAGGCAAAACTAAGAACATAATAAGAATAAAAAAACCAACCAACTTCTTCATATAATAAATTATACTGATAATAAATAAAAAATCATCCACTAATAATTTTAAAAAGTGCGCCCGATGAGAGTCGAACTCATGACCACCAGTTTAGGAAACTGTCGCTCTATCCTACTGAGCTACGAGCGCATAATTTTTATTAAGTTATCAAATAGACGGCTCCGTTAGTCAACCTGCTCTACAATAACAACTATAAGTATACTACAAATTTGAATAAAAATAATAAATTTGTATTATTTACTGGATTAATTGGAGTAAATTATTTGTAGTATATGGGTAAAAGATTTCAAACGAACACACTCAGGTAAAAATCAATATTAGCTTACATTTGAGAACATATATAGACCATGTTATCTATATCCATTGATACCCACAAAAAGTATTAAAGATAGACCTTTTTGCCGATGAATCTATCCTCTAAAAGGTTGTAGTATATATGGTGGAGAGAGGAAAATAGAATCTGGGGGAGAGATATTAAATATGCGTAGAGAATTTAAGAAGAAGTCAAGAATATTACTAATTGACGACAATTACGAACACCTAGTAGGCGTAAGGGAGTTATTAAGCTTAGAAGGTAGTTTCGATGTAGTAAACGCATCAACAAGTGCATCAGTCGGAATTAATATGGTAAAAAAATATCAACCTGATGTAGTATTAATGGATATGAACATGCCAGAAAAAGATGGCTTACAAGCTATTCAAGAAATCAAGTCATTAGATATACCAGTAAAAATAATTGCACTAAGTGCATATGATGATGCAGATTTAATTTTCCGAGCAATGAAATTAGGAGCAAGAGGTTATGTTCTAAAAACAATGGCATCAGCACAACTAATTTATGCAATAGAAGAAGTAATCGCAGGAAAGATATATTTACCATCAGCATTATCATTGAGATTCTTTGAATACTTCCAAAAATCAGTTAAGGAAGAAAATTCAACAGAAAATAATGAAGAAAACTTATTATCATACTTAACACAAAGAGAAGAAGAAGTTTTAGACTTATTAACAAAAGGTATAACTTATAAAGGTGTTTCAAGTAAATTATTTATTTCAGAAACAACAGTAAAAACACACGTTAATAATATATTCCAAAAACTTCAAGTAAATGATAGAACACAAGCTGTATTATATGCAATCAATAACGGTTTCTTGAACAAAAGAAAATCAAAAATTGCTGTAAGAGGCTAATAACTATAAGGTAAAAATGATTAAACAAACTAATTCATTAGATGAATATTTACTAAAACAGTCAATCTCAACATTAACTACAGAAGAAGGACTCAGCAACCTATTCCGTGGATTACTAGAGCCTGTTTTAGAAATAAGCACAGATGGAGTAGAATCGGATGTCATTCTAAAAGTTACTAATCGGGATATGTTTACTGGTTTGTTAACAAGATTAGAATTTTCTGATATTAATTATGTTGATTATGGGGATGATTTAAAAGGGAGAGAACAATTAGAAGAGACTGATTTTCTATTAGTAATGACATCCGATTTTATATCATTTTTATCTTGGAAACTAACAGATGAAGGGCTAAAATATTGTAATTATACAAATAGTCCAGAAATAAGTAAAATTATAGATTTACTTAATGACAATTCAGATTATGACATCTCTTACTTGAAAGCTAAATATAATACAGATAATTTAAAAGATAATTTAGTAAGTATTTGTATTAATAAACTAGGCTCAATGCTAAGTAACACATCACCAGTAAATAATGATGTAATAGATAATGAAGATTTAGCAAACAAGATTAATTATTTAACAAAAAAATCAAAATATATTTCACACGAAGTAAAAAATCAATTATCAATCTGTGACTTATATTCAGGTATAATAAAACGTTACTGTTCAAATAATGAAATCAATGATACAACAATAAATAACGCACTTGATTGTATAAGTAAATCAATCAAAATCGCAGGAAACACACTTACACAATTGAAATCATTAAACAGTAAAGAATTAAAATTATATAAAACAAATAAATTAATCGAAACATCAGCAGAATTATCAAAAGCCTATCTTGAAAACAGAAACATAGAACTAATACTAGACAACAAGATAGAAGAAGAAATCTTTGTAGATGAAACTTTATTCACATCAACGGTTATAAACTTAGTAAAAAATGCTTGTGAAGCATTCGACGATTTTGAATCAAAAGATAATTGGATAAAGATTTCAACATCAATAGAAAATGACAATGTAATAATCCAAATAAGCAATAATGCAAAACCTATTTTAGAGCCTGAAAAAATATTTAATGAAGGAATGACAACAAAATCAACAGGTAGCGGACTAGGTTTGTATATATGTAAACAAAATACAGAGGAGCAATGCGGACAACTTAATCTAATAAAATCAGACGAAGACTCAACAATATTTGAACTGAGATTTTGTCTTTAATAAATGGTAAGGACACAAAACGGATGTAAGCCCGAAACGGCTACACGAAGGTGGAGGCGTACAGGGCGAAACTGGACGAGAGCGACGTAGAAATCTTTGATTTCACAGGAGCTAGGGGTAAATGAAGAAAATTTTTAATAAAATTTGTTTTTTATAAAAATTTTCGAATGAACCCAACGGATGTGAGCCCGAGGGGTAAATATTTTTCGTAAATTATGAAACAAACTGAATCCTCTCCGAGGGAGAGGGCTAGGGTGAGGGTTAGTCCCAAAAAAAATAAAAAATAACGAGGTAAGTATGGACTTAATAACATCAAGCACAATGCATACACTAAAGCTAGGAATGGACGGCTTGCTTGCAAGACAACAGGCAGTATCATCAAATATAGCCAATGTTATGACCCCAGGTTACCAAAGACAAGAAGTAAGCTTTGAAGGTCAGCTTTACGAAATGATGGAAGATCAAAAGAATAAAGAATACGTAAAAGGCTTAAATAGTATAAAATATAACCCACAGTCAATAACAGAAGTCAGTCCACAGAGATTAACAAAAGAGGGTTATAATATACTAACACCTGAGCAAAAAGCATATTTGAATTCAAATTCCTTTTCAGGATTTCAGCCACAAATTTTAGCAGACACATTTAATGGTGGAAGTAAAGACGGAAACAATGTTGAATTAGAAAAAGAATTGATGGATTTATCAAAAACAGGTACACAATACACCATGTTATCAAACCTAGAACGTAGAGAGTACGCCAAAATCTCAGAAGCAATAAAAGGTGGCCAATAGAATTTAGTTACTTGGACAGAGAGGTATAAACAATGAGTTTTAGCGCATTTGACATAGCAGGATCAGGCATGACAGCACAACGTATCAAAATGGATACGATAGCTAGTAATATTGCAAACATAAATACAACCAGAAATCCTGATGGATCAAAAGGAGTGTATATCAAGAAAGATGTAGCGTTTAGAGCAGTACTAGCAGACCAATTATCAAGAGGACCATCAAACTTCAGTAATAATGGTACAGCAGGAAGATTCAATCCTGAAACAGGTAATTTGGAAATAAATACAGGTATTGCGCTAAACGAAGGTAGGAAATATAAGGGAGTAGAAGTTTCAGAGATATATGAATCAAAAAATGCAATAAAAACAATCTATGATCCATCACATCCAGATGCAGATGAGAATGGATATGTAGATTTGCCAAACGTAAATATAGTAGAAGAAATGGTAGGCATGGTATCAGCATCAAAAGCATACCAAGCAAACGCAGCATCAGCAGAGAACGTTAAAACAATGATACAATCTGCGATGAATATATAATTGAAATGAAAAAATTTTTAGTAAAATGTTTATTTTCCCTCTCCGAGGGAGAGGGCTAGGGTGAGGGTTAGCTCACTAAAATAAAAAAAACGAGGTAAGTATTATGGAATATATAGGTGGCATATCAGAATTTAATTACAGTCCAATAAGAGATTTTAATACATCATTACAAAATGGGAAAGCATTTACAATAAATAATGACCCAGAAAAATCATTTGATGAGATATTAGAGAGCCAAAGAAAACCAGAGAAGAATGATATGGATCACTTTATGACAAAGGTAAGTAATGCGTTTTCAGACGGTATAAACTCAGTTAACAATGATGCATTAAGAGCAGAAGAAGCAGAAGAGATTTTAGCATCAGGTGGCGATATATCAGCACACGAAGTAATGATTGCAGCTGAAAAATCTAACTTGAGCTTACAAATGGCAGTTCAAATAAGAAACAGATTGATTAATGCCTACACAGAAATCAATAGTATGCAGATATAGAACATTGAACAAGTGATTAAGTGACTAGGTAATTAAGTAACTAAGATAATATTTACCCCGTCATTGCGAGGGAAGCAAAGCAATCTACTTAACAGTGAACAAGTGATTAAGTGACTAGGTGATTAAGCAACTAAGATAATATTTACCCCACCCCTAGATATAAATTTACCCCCGATGTATAATTTTCGTATGAAAAATACAAGACAGACACAAGTAAATATTCATAGAGACGCGTGGGTAGAGGTAAATATAGATTCTTTGGCACACAATGTTGAAGAATTTAGAAAAAATATCCCATCTGATAAAAAGATATTAGGAATAGTAAAAGCTGATGCTTATGGCCATGGAGCCGCAATGTTAGTACCTACAATGTTGGCTTCAGGAATTGATATGTTGGGAGTTGCATCGATTGATGAGGGCTTAGATTTAAGAGCTGAAAATATTGATTGTGATATACTTGTAGTAGGAGCTGTACCTGTTTGGTCATTTGATGTAGCAGCAAAGAATAATATATCAATTTCAATATTTACAGATGATCATATTGAAGCTTGTAAAAAAGTATATGAGCGATTTGGATTGAAGGTAAAAGCACATATTACATTAGATACAGGCATGAATAGGATTGGTTTACAGCCTGATAAAGCTATTGATTATATAAAACGAGTTCAGAATTGTGATTTTATAGAATTGGAAGGTATTTTCACACATTTGGCAAACGCAGAGAATGCAGAAAAGACAAAAGCACAATTTAATAGATGGAATAAGGTTATTTGTGGGATAAATAGAGAAGGATTAATTTTACATATATTAAATACAGCAGGTAGTATGATATATAATCCTGATGATTTACATTCAAATATGGTAAGAATTGGGATATCGTTATATGGATTATATCCTGATTTACCAGAGAGCTTAAGATTTTATCCTAAGTTAAAACCAATAATGGGATTGAAGGGCAGAATAACAAATATCCACAACATGCCGGTAAATGATGGTGTTAGTTATGGACACACATATATTGCAGATAGAGAAACAAAAGTTGCGACAGTTCCAATAGGATATGCAGATGGAGTACCAAGAGGATTATCAAATAAGATATATGGTAAGATAAATGGAATTAAGGTGAGACAGATTGGTAATATCACGATGGATCAAATGATGTTTGATATAACAGGGATTGATGCAAAATTGGGAGATATTATAGTCTTGTTGGATGAAAACGATAGAGAATTATCGTTAGATAATTGGGCAAAAATTGTTAAAACTATCAATTACGAATTACCTTGCAGATTAAAAGTTCGCTTACCAAGAGTATATATAAGGTAGAGGATAATAATTATTTAGATTAGTTTTAAAAATTTTTAACGTATATCCATTTTTAAATATATTTTCTAAAAATATGACATAATTTGTAATAAAAATCTTGTTTTCAGTCCTTTATATGATATTATAAATCATATATTACGTATGAAAAAGTGGTAGTTTATAATGAAGAGTTTAGTAGTTGGAGCAGGATTTTCAGGAGCAGTAATTGCAAATTTAATTGCAACTAAGTTAAATGAAACTGTCCTAGTTATTGATAAAAAAGACCATATTGCAGGAAATTGTTATGATTACCGAGATACAAATGGAATAATGATTCACAAATATGGCTCACATATTTTTCATACAAATAATGAAAAAGTTTGGAATTTTATAAAACAATTTGGGGATTTTAACCAATATATGCATAAAGTTATTGCAATTATTGATGGAATTGAAACAACAATTCCATTTAATTTCAATACTCTTTATGATGTTTTTCCACAAACAATGGCAAAAAGGTTGGAAGAAAAACTTTTGGAAAAATTTGAGTATAACAAAAAAGTTCCAATATTAGAGTTCCAAAAACAAGATGATGAAGATTTAAAATTTTTAGCAAATTATGTATACGAAAAAGTTTTCTTGCACTATACCACCAAACAATGGGGAGTAAGTCCAAATGATGTTGATGGAGCAGTAACAGCAAGAGTTCCTGTGTATTTGAGTAAAGATGATAGATATTTCCAAGATAAATATCAAGGTATTCCGTTAGAAGGTTATACAAAACTTGTTGAAAATATGTTAAATCATCCAAATATTGAGGTTAGATTAAACACTGATTATAAAGATATAACAGAAAATTTTGATAGAGTTTTTTATACAGGTGCTATAGATGAATACTTTGATTATGAATTAGGACAACTACCATATAGAAGTGTTAATTTTAAATTTGAAGAATATGATAGAGAATTTTATCAAAAGAATTCTGTAGTTAATTATCCTTGCAACTATGATTTTACAAGGATACATGAATACAAACATTATTTAAACGATAAATCAGACAAAACAGTTATAGCAAAAGAGTATTCAGAATTTTTTGACCTAGGAAAGAATGAAAGATACTACCCTATTCCAAAAGATGAGAATACCGAGCTTTATAACAAGTATTTAGAAAAATCAAAAAGGTTGAATAATGTTTATTTCTTAGGACGTTTGGGAGATTACAAATACTATGATATGGATAAAGCAATCTTAAGAGCGATTGAATTATTTGAGGAGATTGCTTAATGCCAAAAGTTTCAATTTTAGTACCAATATATAATGTAGAGAACTATCTAAGAGAGTGCTTAGATAGTTTAATATGCCAGACTTTAGATGATATAGAGATTATATGTATTAATGATGGTTCTACAGATTCATGTGCTGAGATTTTAGAAGAATATCGTGCAAAAGACAAACGTATCCAAGTTATTAACAAGACCAATTCAGGTTATGGACATTCGATGAATATTGGCTTGAATAATGCACGAGGGGAATATATCGGGATATTAGAATCTGATGATTTTGCCGATAGACACATGTTTATGGATTTGTATAACCTAGCTAAAGAATTTGATGCAGAGGTTGTAAAATCTGATTGGTATAATTATTGGACATCAAAAGATATATCAATTAAACAAGGCAGAATTGCAGTAAAAAAGACTAATAAACTTACCAATGCAAAAGAAGACAAATCTTTATTAAAAATTCAATCTTCAATATGGAGTGCAATATATAAAAGAGAATTTTTAGCAAAACATGATATAAGATTTTTAGAAACAAAAGGAGCAAGTTATCAAGACACTTCATTCAATTTCAAGGTAATGATGAGTGCTAAAAGAGTTGTTTTAACTCCAAAAGCTTATGTTTATTATCGACAAGATAATATAAATTCATCAGTCAGAAGTAAGGAAAAAGTTTATGCAATATGTGATGAGTATAACGAAGTGGAACGATTTATGAAATCTCATCAAGATATTGCAAGAGAGTTTCAAGAATATGTTTATGCAATTCAGTATCGCGCATATTTTGCAACAATGTTGAGAATTGATGAAAAATATGTAGAAGGATTTATTGATGAATTTTCTCAAAAATTCAAAGAATTATATGATACGAGGGTTTTAGGAGAATATTTCTTTTCAAGAAATAAAAAGAAAGAAGTATTGTGCTTGATAAATAATAAACAGAAATTTTATAAAATTTATCAAAGACATATGAAAAAAAATTTACTAAGGGAGAAACGAAGGAAATTATTATCAGTAAAAATAAACCCATCCCGAGTAAGCGTAGTAGTATTTGGGAAACAGATATTGAGGATAGGATAGTTGGCAAAAATTAGTGTAATAGTACCAATATATGGAGTAGAAAAGTATTTGAGAGAATGTTTAGATAGTATTTTATCTCAAACATTTACTGATATGGAAATTCTACTCATTGACGATGGAGGCAAAGATGAATGTCCTCAAATTATTGATGAATATGCAAAAAAAGATTCAAGAATAGTTGCAATCCATAAACAAAATGGTGGTTATGGTCAGAGTTGTAATGTCGGTTTAGAAAGAGCTACTGGAGAATATATTTCTATTATTGAACCTGATGATTATATTGATTCCAAAATGTTTGAAGATTTATATAATATTGCAAAACAGTATAACTCAGATATTGTAAAATCAGGATTCTATGATAATTTGCAATCAAAAGAAAAAGTTTGCTGTAAACAAGTTGAATGGAATGATTTTATTCCAGAAGATAAAAGTTTTACAATAAAAGAATATCCATATTTTTTGCATTATCATCCAAGTATTTGGAGTTGTATTTATAAAAAAGAATTTTTAAATAAACACAATATTCGTTTTGTAGAAGCTCCAGGAGCAGGTTGGACAGATAATCCGTTCCAAGTTCAAACAATGTGCTTAGCAGAAAGAATAAATTATACATCAGATGCCTATTATTATTGGCGAAGAGTTAATGAAAACGAATCAGAGGATTTAAAAGATTGGACAATTCCATTTAAACGAAGTGATGAAATACATAAGTGGTTAGATGAAAATAATATTAGTGATAAGAATTGTTTAGCAGCTTTATATATGCGAGAACTAGCATATATACAAATAGTTTTAGGTAAAAACTATTCAAAAGAAGAAATAAGAGATGTTTTTTCAGAGATAGAAAAAATGACTTCAAGAATGGATATGGATATAATCCAAAATTGTTCATTTATGAAAACGCGTTTAAAGAAAAGTTTGATATTAGCTAAGACAAATTTACCAAAGTTTTATAAAAAGTTTAAGATAAAAAAACTCAAACTAAAATTCAAAAAATTCCGTCAGAATTTATTTAGTATTCGCTGGAACAAAGAAGAGAAAAGAATAAAAATTTTGGGATTAAAATATTATATAAAAAAATATATGATTAGTAGCCCTATTAATTATTATAATTTATGTTTTGCTTGTAATGAAAGATATGTTCAACATCTATGTTCCACACTTAAATCAATATTTGTAAATAAAAATCCTAATGAAAATTTTAATATAGTAATTTTAAATGAAAACATCAAGCCTAGGACTAAACGTTATATTGAGCTAATATTGCCACAAAATTCAAAAATAAAATTTATTGATGTAAATAATGAGGTATTTAAAAATTGTCCATTAACTATTGATACTTTTCATATTAATTCTTTGACTACTTATTATCGCTTTATATTGCCAGAAATCTGTGATTTTGATAAAGTACTATATCTGGATTGTGACACTATAGTGAACAAATCACTCTCTGGATTGTATAAAACTAATATTAATAATTATTACATTGCTGGGGTTATAGATAGCTATGAAAAAGAAAATTGTGAACGTCTAAGTTTAAATAAATATGTTAATGCTGGAGTTTTATTAATAAATCTTGATTTATGGCGAAAAGATAACGTTACGCAAAGATTATTTGATTGGACAATAAATAATCAAGATAAGATAAAATGGCAGGATCAAGATGTTTTAAATGTTGTTTTACAAGAAAAAATTCTTTATTTGCCAGAAGAATATAATGCACAAGTTTCAAAATTAGAATTTGGAAATACAAAAGAATTCAATAAAATAGGATATAATGCAACGATAATCCATTATGTAGGGCATCTTAAACCATGGAACGATATTGAGTTTAATTTTGGTTTAAATAATTATTATTGGAAATATTTATTTAAATTAAACAGATTTTATATTAGAAAAATTTTATTTTTGATTAATCAACTATTTAATTTAAGGAAAAAAATAATAAAAATAAGATTTAATTCAAAAGAAAAATCAATATATATATTGGGTAATAAAATTATATAAAAAGGAAGGATTAACATGATTATAAATATATGTTTTTCAAGTGATAATAATTATGCAAAGCATATGGGAGTTGCAATTACTTCTATTCTTAAGAACTCTAATATAAATGACACTTATAATTTTTATGTTCTTGACGGTGGTATAAGTGATTCAAATAAATCAAAACTCAATTCTTTAAAAAGTACTATCAGAGATTTTTCTATTGAATATTTAGAAATAAATCCTGATGATTTTAAAAAATGTCCTATGACGGGTTATGTAAAATATATTACACTACCAACATATTATAGGTTTAAAATCCCATCTTTATTACCCAATCTTGATAAAGTATTATATTTAGATTGTGATATTGTTGTTAATTCAGATATATCAGAACTTTATAATACTAATATAGATGATTACTATGTTGGTGGAATTCCAGAAGTTTTTAATCATCATCATAAAGAACGTTTAGAAATACTTGGAAGCTATTATTACATAAATGCTGGTGTCTTACTTATAAACACTAAAAAATGGCGAGAGGATAATATTGAAAGTAAATTATTTGAATATGCACTTAATCCTAAAAGAGAAATAATATTCCAAGATCAAGACATTATAAATGAAGTTTTAATGTACAATATTAGATATATACCATTATGTTGGAATTTACAACATGATATATTATTTGAAGCTGAAGCATATTTAATAAATGAAAATGAGAAGAACGTAGCTTTAGAAAATCCCAAACTTGTACATTTTACACACAAATATAAGCCTTGGAATTATAAATGTCAAAATAAATTTAGAAAACTATATTATAACTATTTAAAACAAACTCCTTGGAAAAAAGATTATTTAAAAATACGATTCATGAAAGCTTTAAGCTATATATATTCCAGAACAAAAACTCCTGAATATCAAATAACTACAATATTAGGTATAAGAATCAAAAAATATCGAATCAAGAATATTTTAAATGAAATAAGACAAGATATAGATAAGTGTTATCATCAGGTAAAATGGCAAGAGCATCCTTTATATTGTATAAATAATGGTGTAAATACAATATTTAGATATATGAGTGGATTACAACTTACACAAAATTATCAAACTGAAAGAGTTGTTGTTTTTGAACCAAATGAAGCTCCTATTGATCATTACGAAAGATATCATTTTGTAGAAAATTATATAAATGAAAATGATGATGTATTAGATATCGCTTGTGGGGTTGGTTATGGCTCTGCACAAATTGCTAAAAAAGCAAAATCAGTTTTGGGAGTAGATATAAATCAACCGTCAATTTCTTTTGCAAATAAAATTTTTGCAAAAGAAAACTTATCATATAAATGTGCCAATGCAATAGAAGTTTCTTTTGATAAAAAATACGATAAAATTATTTCTTTTGAGACTATAGAACATATAAAAGAAGATAAATTATTTATATCAAAAATAATTAACAATTTAAAAGATGATGGGGAATTTATTTGTTCTGTCCCAAATCAAACAATATTTCCATATAATCCATTAATAGTCCCATTTCATGTAAGACATTATACAACGGAAGATATAACAAATTTATTAGAATCTTGTGGGTTAACAGTAATTGAATATTATTACCAATATAAAAATATGGGTGAAAAGGTTCTTAAAAAAGGAACAGAAGAAGGTTATACAATTATTTGTATTGCGAGAAAAAATAAATGAAACTAAAGAAAATAAAATTATTTATTTATAAGTTAAAATATAAAATTTATAAAAAAGATAAGTACTTAAAAAAAATATTAGATTTTACCATTCAAAAATCTAATAATATTAAAAATATACAAATATTTATACCAATTGGTTATAGATGTCATACTGCAATGCAATTAAATAAATTAAAATTAAGGAAATCATCATACCCATTTGATTGGATCATATCTAAAATCAAATTTTTTGACATGATGAGTTTTTGTATTGATTGTATTATAAATAATTTTGATGATTTTGCGAATTTTAATGATTTAAGTTTTGAAGATAATAACAATAGTAATTTTTATTTAGTTACAAATAATAAAAATTCAATTATTTGGGGACACGATTTCATCAAAACAAAAACACCAGAAGAGTCATATAAAGAATTTTATAATAAATATAAAAGGCGTATTATTAGATTATATAATGATATTGAGCATAATAATAAAATATGTTTTATTTATATGCAAAATATGTTTGGTAAAAGTTTAGAAGATAAAAATTTTAAAATTACATTAACTCTTTTACAAAAAAATTTGAAAAAATTACAAAAAAAATTCCCTAATAAATCTATTATGCTTATTGCATTCCAACATAATAAAAATATGAAATTTATGCAGATTAAATATGAATACAATAATAACTGTGCAATATATACATCAAATCATAGTTATACATATAAAGATGAAAATGGGGAATCAATAATAACAATCGAAAAAGTCTTACAAGAAAATTATCATTTATGTGGAGTAAAAGAAGAATCATGAATCAAAAGGAAAAAATAGTATTTGGATATAAAAATTATTTTGGGAAATGCCAAGATGTAAAATTATTAGCTCAACCATACTGGCAAAAGTTTGTTAATAATACCGGTAATGAAATTTTTTGCACATATACATCTTTAAATATACCAATGTTAGATATTGAAAAAACTATTGGGAGGACTGATATTTGGAATAATGATAATAATTGCTATATTTTATTACCTGCAAATATATTAGCAAATCATTGCAAAGAAGTTCTAACTAGCCTAACAGATACATTATCAAAAAATGCTTGTCAAACATTAGTTATGAGTCTTGGAGCACAAGCAACACTTGATGAAATGAAAAATCCTAAAAAATATGCCGAAAACTTAATTCCTGAAGCAAAAAAATTTGCACATTTAGTATCTTCTAAGTCTGTTTCAATTGGTGTAAGAGGAGAATTTACATATAATGTATTACACGAATTAGGGATTAAAAATGTTGAGAATATAGGATGTACTTCATACTTTGTAAATGGTTATAATCAACCTCAAATAATGAAAAAAGCATGGTCACTAGGATTAAATCCAATATGTTTTGCGACAACAGCAGAAAAAAATACTTGGGCACATAAAATCATTTCAGAAGCTTTTAAATTTAAAAAACCTAAATATATTATACAAAATGAATTTAAAATATTACCTTATTATTTCTTTGCTAATAATTATTTTGGTACAGGACTAAAATGCATCAAAGATATAAAACCTTCAATGAAATATATAAAGAAAATGTTTGGAATATCTTATAAAGATATGCTATTTAATAATAAAGTACAAAATCTATTTGAAATATTTTTAAACATAAATAAATGGGAAGATTTTATTAAAACAAGAGATTTTGTTTTTGGAATGAGAATACATGGATCAATTATTGCCTTAAAACAAGGTATTCCTGCAATGGTAATTGCTCATGATTCTAGATTGGTTGAAATGTGTGATTTATTTAATATCCCGTATATAAGAATAGATAAAATGAATGCAGAAAATTTTAATCTTCAAAAATTTTATGAAGAAAGTGATTATACTCTGATGAATAAAAATTATAATAAACTTTTAGAAAATTATATCGCATTCTTAGATAAAAATGAAATTCAACATAATTTTAAATAAATAGTAAGAAGGGTAAAATAAATGTATAAATTTTATTTAGATAAAAATAAACAAGAAGAATATTTAGATGCATTATCAAATAGATGTATAGAACATAATCAATTAAAGGTAGAATTTATTGAACATGGAATTATTTTACCATTTAAAAACGAAAACAAAAGCCTATTAGGAGGAGTTGTAGATTCTAATTTTAATTTCGTTGAAAACTCGGGATTATATAGATTTTATAATAATAATATTGCAACAAATACAAGAGGGTACGAAACTTATAACAATTTTAATATTGATTATTCAGATGACATTGTAATGTATGCTGGAGCAATTGTTGGACACTACGGACATTTTATGCTTGAAGCAACTACAAGATTATGGTGGTATTTAGAAAATAAAAATAAATATCCTAATCTTAAACTTGTATTTATACCTAAAAATAAATCTGATAATTACATACATCCATTTCAAAAATTATTTTTTGATTTGTTAGAAATTAATGATAAAATAATTTTACTTGATAAACCCACTCAATTTAAACAAGTAATAGTTCCCGAATATTCAAGCATTCTTGGTTATTCTTATACAAAAGAATTCTTGTTGCCATTTGAATACATAAGAAAAAAAATAAAACCAGCCAAATATGATAAAATTTATTTTTCAAGAAGAAAAATGACATGGAATCAAAACACAATTGGAGAAGAAAGAATAGAAAAAGTTTTCAAAAAACTTGGATTCAAAATATTTTATCCTGAAAAATTATCGTTACAAGAACAAATATCATTAATAAAAGGTGCAAAATATTTCGCAGCATTAAACGGTTCAGCCTGTCATAATTTATTATTTGCTAATAATAACATAAATGCTATTATCTTAAATCGATTTGATATTATAAATTACGCACAATTAATTATTGATGAAGCTAAAAAATATAAAGTCAATTATGTAGATATTAGTTTAAATTTATTACCTGTAACTCATGGAAATGGACCTTTTTTAGTAAACATAAATAATAATTTAATTAATTGTATTAAAGATTCATTTAATAAAACTATCAATAATAATACAGGGCTAAAAAAACAAGATTTAATAGACTATTTAACTATATATTTTAAAACTTATTCAAATCCTTTATTTTATTCATATATTTCAAATTTTGATACTCAAAAAATACTATATAAATTTTCAATGGAAGGATTAAAGCTTATAAAAGCATTTGAAATATTACAAAACAATAAACTATTTTATATAAAAAGCAATAATACACACATTATCATTAAAATTTTAGGAATTAAATGTAGCTTTAGGAGGTAATAAAATGTTAGATAAATTTTTTTCAATAAAAAAAGAAATAAAAGGCAATAAAACATATAAAATTATTACAATAATTGGATTCAAAATCAAATTTACAATAAAATCTAATAATACAAGTAATTGTAATTTAAAAACTGATTCAAATACGAAAAAATTAAATAACATTTATGGGGATGAATTTATAAATCTTTATGAAAAAATTAAACCTTATACAATGATTTCTATTAATGCTGCTTATATGAATTATAGAATAATAAACTATCTTATCGATAATAATATAAGTGGTGATATTATTGAGTGTGGCGTTTGGAAAGGAGGGAGTGCATTATTAATAGCTGAAACATTAGCATTACGTGGTGAAACAAACAGAAAAATATATTTATATGATACATTCACAGGTATGACTGAACCTACTATTAAGGATTATTGTTTAACTCATGAAATTAACGCAATTGAATTATACAATGAAATGTATACTACATATAATTTTATTGACGGTACAAAAGGTTGGTGTGAAGCATCTTTAGAATCAGTTAAAAAGGTTTTAAAAAGTTCAAATTATCCATTTGAAAATTTTGTTTTTGTAAAAGGAAAAGTAGAAGATACTATTCCTCAAACAATCCCTGATAAAATTAGTTTCTTACGACTAGATACAGATTGGTACAATTCAACTTTACACGAATTAACTTATCTTTATCCAAATGTTGTTCTAGGAGGATTAACATTATCCGATGATTATTTTTATTGGGAAGGAGCTAGAAATGCTATTGATGAGTATAGGAATACTAATAATATTAAACAATTATTGGTAAAAGTAGATGATAATGCTTTATGGATAAAATAGTATAAGGAGACAAAATGAGAAAATTATATGATAAAATATTAAAAAAAATTTACTACTACTCACAAGAAAAGTATGCTTTTATCCCAACACACTGGATGTCATTATTTAGCTGCTGTTATATTGTGCGTAAGAATTTATATAATCAAATAAAAGAAAAAGCTTATTTATTCTCCGGGAAGGTTTTAGATATTGGATGTGGGCAAAAACCTTATGAATCATTATTCGAAAATTGTGAAGAATATATTGGTCTTGATTATGATACTCCTGAAATCTCATATTCTAAAAATGTAGATTATACATATGATGGTAATACATTTCCGTTTGAAAATGATTCTTTCGACAATATTGTATCATTTCAAGCATTAGAACATATACCAAATACGGAAAGAATATTATCAGAAACATCAAGAGTTCTAAAAAATAACGGATATTTTCTTTTAACCTTTGCATTTGCGTATGCCGAGCATTTTAAACCTTATGATTATTATAGGTTTACCCGATATAAAATAAAAGAATTACTTGAAAATACTGGATTTGAAATCGTTGAAATAAAAGGTTCAACAACAACATTCGAAAATATATGTCTACAAATAAATGAATTTCAATTTAATCACATAAAAAAACATTTTTTAAGATTATTGAATGCATTTTTAATAAATATTATTACGACAAAATTACTTAAAAAGTTTCCTAAAGATGATGACTTTGCAGAAGGTTGGACAATTTTAGCAAGAAAGAAAGAAAATGAGATTATTTAATATATTTGCAACGGACACACATGTTATTATTTCTATATTTAAAATAAAGTTTAGTTTTAAAATCCGAAAACGTGAAACAATGCATCCATCATTTCATTATTTGCAACCAGTATACAATTGTAAAATTGGTAAAAATAGTTATATCGGTGAAGGTACAATAATTCCATCTCATAATACAGAAATCGGAAGTTTTACATCTATTGCCAGCTTTTGTTGTATTGGATTAACTATACATCCTACCAATTGGCTATCAACACATCCATTTCAATATTTAAATTCTAAAAAATTTTCATTCAATTTAGAAGAGAAAGAATTAAAAAAGTTTAATACTATGTTACCTGTTATAGTCAGTAATGATGTATGGATAGGTTCATATGCAAAAAATAAAGATGGAGTAAAAATAGGAGATGGAGCCATAATTGGAGCAGGTGCGGTAGTAACTAAGGATGTTCCACCTTATGCGATTGTAGGAGGAGTCCCTGCAAGAATTATAAAATATCGTTTTGATGAAAAAACTATACAAGAACTACTATCTTTAAAATGGTGGGAACTTGATGAAGAAAAAATAAAATACCTACCTTTTGATAATGTTCAAGAGTGTATAAAAAAATAAAAATAATAAGAAAAATAGGTGAATAAAAATGAAAAGGATTTTGTTATATATTCCTCATAGTACAATGCAAGCAACAAATTATGTAAATATTGAACACGAATTTCAATTATTTGGAAATTCTGGAAATAAAATTTTCGAATATGCTTTAGAAAAAATTTTAAAAGAACATAATGTGTATTATGATTGTTCTATTACATTATCATCCGATAAAATAAATAGTGAATATGATTGTGTAATAATGTTGTTCGCAAATATGTTTTCTGTAAACGATTATTGGGTAAAAGAATATTGCTATAATGCTTGCAAAAACTTAACAATACCCATATTTGTTATTAGTGTTGGAATACAGTGTACCCAAATGAGAAATATGGAAGATCTCATAAATAAAATTAATGAACCATCAAAAAGATTTATTGATAAAGTATATACGACAGGTGGAGAATTCGGATTACGAGGAGAAATTACAAAGATATTCTTTAATGAAGTTTATCCGTGTAATACTGCAGAAATTATAGGTTGTCCTTCGATTTGTATGAATGGAAGAGATCTCCAATTGTCATATAATAAAGTATTGGAAAAAAATTTCAAAGTTATGCTACACGGTGACGCTAGATTACTGCGAAATGAATACATTATAAATAACATGATTAAACATAAAACATATGAATTTTTTGATCAAGCTACCTTTTTCTCATTACTTTTTTGCAATTATAAGGGAGATTATGAACGTTTATCCCAACAGTACCCACCATTAGCATTAAAATTAATTAGAGAAAATCGTATGAATTTTATTTATGATCCAATTATGTGGAGAAAATATTACATTGATAATAATTTTAATTTTTCATTTGGATCAAGAATCCATGGTTCTATAATAGCTCTTTTATCAGGAGTATATTCATTAGTTTATTCAAGAGATTTAAGAACAAAAGAATTGTGTGATTTTTATAATATTCCGTATGTACTTGAAATTCCTAATAAGAATTTATATGATTTATATTTAGAAATTGATTATACAAAGTTTAACCAAGAATTTAAATACAAATATGATATTCTACATAATTTTTTAATTAAACATGGCATTATTGATAAAAATAATAAAACAGAATTTATAGATAAAAATAAATATCAAATGCCAATTTATAATAATCGCTTAAATATAAATCCGATCTATCTTTCTCTGCATATATCTATCTATTGGATTTTATGGAAATGTACTTTTATCAAACCGATAAGAAGGCATTATAAAAAGAAATATAAACAGTTAAAACAAATATATTGCATTTAAAATTAGTTATAAGGATTATTAAATGGATAATACAATTATTATAGTAACAGAATTAAGTAATGATACCATAAATTTATCATGTGTATCTCTTAAAAGTATATTAGAAAATAACAAAGATAATTCTATTGAATTTATATTTTTATATGATGGATTACTTGATATTGTAAATATTAATCTTATAAAAAATATTATAAAAAAGTATAAAAATATCATAAATTTTAATTTTATTAAAATTAAAAGAGAAAAATATAAAATACTCATAAATAAAACTAATTTTGGTTTTAGAAATAGATTATATTTATTTGAATTACCTTACTTAACTAATTATGAAAAAGTTCTCTATATATCGCCTTATACCATTGTATGTCAAAATATAAAACAATTATTTAATATGAATATTGAAAATAATTCTTGTGCAGGAGTTGAAAATCTTGAACAAGGAAAAATACAAGACTTATTTAATTTAAAAAGTAAGATTTTTTCGAATGATATTTTATTAATAAATTTAAACAAATGGAGAAAACAAGATTATTTTCAAAGGTTATTTTCTTCCAATAACATAGAAAATCATTCTGCATATAGACGACTTCCTACGTGGATTTATTTTAATATAATTATTAATGATTGTAAATTCATTAACTTTAAATTTAATTATATAATAAGTCACTTTAATACTGTCAGTTGTTC
Source organism: Candidatus Gastranaerophilales bacterium (assembly GCA_944326685.1). GTDB lineage: Bacteria > Cyanobacteriota > Vampirovibrionia > Gastranaerophilales > Gastranaerophilaceae > UMGS1585. The sequence goes on along the minus strand of CALVEV010000033.1, from coordinate 12,745 downwards.
TCTTGAAACAAATGTAATGTATAAAAAGCTTTGTTTACATATCGAAAACCCAATAACATTTACTATTTATACCCCTTATAATAATATTTCTGATAAATATAATAGTTATGCATCTCTTTGGTGGAAATATGCAGAACAAACTCCAATATATGATAAAATTAAAGAATATAAAAATTCTAATAAATATAAGCTTTCAACAACTTCTGCGCAAAATTCATTCAAATATGGTTGGTTATTATCTAGAATATTTCCATATATCAAACCTTATTGGTTTAGAATTTTAATTGGTTTTTTAATTGCTATACCATTAGGACTTTTAGATGGTGTAACAGCTTTTGCACTCAAACCATACATGGATTTTGTTATTGGGGGGAAAGATTTTATATATAATGCACATGGATTTAATTTATCAATAAATAGTCTACAAATGGCATTTATTATTCCTATTGGAGTTATTTTATTTGCTGTATTACAAGGTGTATTAAGATATCTCAACGGATATTGTTCTACTTGGACATCACAAAGAATAACTAACGATGTTAAATTTGATTTGTTTGATAGATTAATTCACATGCATCCACAATTTTTTGATGACAACTCATCAGGGATTGTTATTTCTCGTTACATGGGAGATCCTGGAACAGCATCTGCTGGAATTGTTGATAACGTAAAAACTATTACAACAAGTTTATGTGGGGCATTAGGTCTTATTGCTGTTATGCTATACAGTTCTTGGAAACTTGCATTTATTGGAATTTTAGTGCTTTGTATTGCTTTTGTTCCTGTTGCTCTTATTAGAAAAAGAATTAAAGAAGCATCTAACAAAAATATGGTTATTGGTAGTAATATCACCACAAATATCAATGAAACATACTCTGGCAACAAAGTTATGGCAGCATATGATTTACAAGATAGACAAAATGAATATTTCAAAGAACAAACTTGGAAATCATTTAATATTAATATGTCACTATATAAACGTGCAGGTTGGATGAGTCCTTTAATGTACACTATTGCATCTTGTGGAATTGCAACTGTACTTGGTGTTGGAACTTATTTAATAAATTCCGGACAAATGACAGCAGGTTCGTTCGCTTCATTCGTAACATCTTTATTACTTTTGTATAAACCTGTTAAAACTCTTGGAAACACTATGACAGGAATTCAAAATATTTTTGTTGCGATGGGACGTGTATTTGAATTATTTGACCTAGAACCGGCTATAAAAGATTGTGAAAATCCAAAAACTCTTCAAGGTTTAAACAATAATATATCTTTTGAAGATGTAACTTTTGAATATGTTCCAAATAATCCTGTTTTAAATAATCTTACTCTTACTGTTCCTAAGAATGAAACACTTGCTATTGTCGGAAACTCAGGTGGTGGAAAATCTACTTTAGTTAATCTTATCCCACGTTTCTATGATATCAAATCAGGTTCTATTAAGATTGATGGAGTAGATATTAGAGAATATTCGCTTAAATCTCTTAGAAAAAATATTTCTATGGTATTTCAAGACAACTTTTTATATTCAGGAACAATAAAAGAAAATATTATGATGGGAAATCCTAATGCAACTGTAGAAGAACTTATGGAGGCTATTAAATCAGCTCATTTACAAGATATGATTCAAGAATTACCTGATGGGCTTGATACAATGCTTGGAGAACGAGGTTTAACTTTATCAGGAGGACAAAGGCAAAGAGTTGCAATTGCTCGTGCAATGCTTAGAAATGCTCCAATTGTTATATTAGATGAAGCAACATCTGCTCTTGATAACGAATCAGAAGCAATTGTTCAAAAAGCTATGGATAATCTAATGAAAAATAGAACCGTATTTATTATTGCTCATAGATTATCCACTATTAAAAATGCTGATAGAATTGCAGTAATCAATCAAGGACATCTTGTAGAACTTGGAACTCACGATGAATTAATGCAAATTGAAAACGGTCAATACAAAGCACTTTACGAAATGCAGTTCAAACATAAACAAGAAGCTGGAGTATAATAAATAGGGGTAAATATTTACCCCACCAACAATCTATCAAAAATCATATTCAATTCGTTATCTTGCATACGACCAAAGGATTTTGATTTTTCTGATGCTGTGATATAAAGTTTTCTTTTTGCTCTTGTGATTGCGACATAAAGAAGTCGCAAATTCTCTGCAATATTGAACTCTTTTAATTCATCATCTGATTTTGGTTTGTAGTTCAAATCCAAACCCTTAACATTTTCCATAAATGTTGATGATGATTTCAGTTTCATTTTAGAAATATCTAATGCCAAATTCTTTTCCGTAAGTTCCGGAATAAATACATAATCAAACTCATCACCTTTTGATTTATGAAGTGTCATTATCTGAATTTTACCTGATTGTTTTTCAGACGTATCTTCTTCTGAAAAGAATTTAAACCCGCTTAAAGATGGCTTTTTAGCAAGTTCTGACAATTTTTCAACTAATAATGTCAAATCATTTTTCACATTTAACCTTGCAACAAGGGTAGAAATCAAATAAACATTAGAGATTTCTAAATCAGTTTTGTAATAACAAAGCCCAATTTTTGAAACCAATTCTTGCAAAGGTATAGTTGAACATAATAACCAATAATTCATATCCCAAAGGAATTCGGACAAATCACCTGCATCATCAGGATTTATTGTAATAAAATCAGCCTCACAGGATTCAATTTTTGATGACAAATTCTTTTTATAAAACCCTTGTTCATAAAGAGTTTGGTATGTATCAGCCAAATTTGTATTACTGAAAGGGTTTTCGACAGCTTTTAATATTGCAAAAATTGTTTTAAAAATAGCTTTTTTACCCAAAGATTCACTTCTTGTGATAACCTTGAACCCTGCATTATTAATAAAACTTTCCCATTCTGCAACTTGAAAATTATTTCTTAAAAGAATTCCAATCGTAGAATCAGGGTTTTCAGATAAAAGTTTTTTAATTTCTAGCAGAATATAATTTTTTTCATCTTGCCCTGTTTCAAAAACTTTTGAGAATAACGCATTTTTCTGAACAGGATTTTTCCCCTCAACAGGATTCATCATCATAGGATAAAAAGCACCTTTTAGGATATCTTCACCCATTTTAACAAGTTCGTTCGCAAGCTTCCAAACATCTTCCGTACATCGTTGAGAACGATTCATTGAAACGTTCTGAGATTCATTAATAAATTTATAAAACCCTTCAACATCAGCGTTTGTAAATGTTGTAGTAATTGCTTGGTTAATGTCACCACAACGAATAAGGTTTTTGTATTTCCCTGATAAAAGGTTCAATAATCTTTGCTGAATAGCAGAGGAATCCTGAGCCTCATCTTCAATAATATATTGACATTGAGCTTGATAATATTCTAGAATATCAGGATTTTCTTCCAAAAGTTTTACAGCAGATACAAGAATATCATCATAATCTATAAGATTGTTTTCAGAAAGTTTTTGTTGGTATTCCCTAAAGAACCTTAAAAAACGATTAACTTTAGGATGAAGTTTGTTAGGGTTAGAAAAAATTTCTTCAAACCTAGTTTTAGACAAGTTGCTAAATTTTAGAACAGATATTGCTCGAGTAAAATCTTCTATATCTGATTTATCAATGTTCCCTGAGATAGAACCTAAAATTCTACCTTTTAGAGAATCATCACAGATATCAAAATCAGCATCAAGTCCTAATCTTTCATAGTTAGAATTTTCTTTTATGATTCTTAAAGCAAGCCCGTGAATTGTTGTAATATTAGGGAGCTTTGTATTTTCAGGATTAATATTTTTTATCCTGTCTTTAAAATTCCTTGCCGCTGATTCCATATAAGTTAGAACATAAATATTATCAGGCTGAATTCCTTTATCCATAAGTTTTAAAACGAGTGCTAAAAGAATTGTTGTTTTTCCAGCTCCAGGGACAGCAGAAATAGCCATTTGACCTTTTTCATAATCAAGAACAGGTTTTTGATCATCACGAGGGATTATATGAAACTTAGTTTCAGTTGTTGTTTCTTTATGTTCTATGATTAGAAATTTTTCTATCCCACCAAAATTTTCAACCCCTTGCGAATCAAAAAGAGAAGAAAACGCATAAACATATTCCGTACATAAAGCTAATTTTCTGATAATTTTAGCAGTTTTTTCTCTGGAAAGTTTAATATCATCCTCGATTGTATATTCTCCCTTATCCCAGCTTTTTTGAAACACCCAAGAATTATACAAAGGTCCTGTATCAGATTTTGTCCATTCAGACGATGAAACATCAAGCCAGATTTGGTACTTTGTTTGAATTTTATTATCAATAATTTTTTGAGGAGTCGATATAATAATATCATTTTCACCAACAGTTAAAACTGAATAAGGATTTTCAGATACAATAGAATTTTCTAACTGTATAATTATATCATCAACTCTATTTTCTAATTCTTTTTGAGAAAATACTTTTTCAAAATCTTGGATTTGTTTTAAGAAGAAATTAAATTTTCTAACTTTTTCAGCCGAAATCCTATCGATAAGAGTTTGGTATATGTAGAATATTTTTTCTGATAAAGGTATTTCAGCAGTTTTAAGATACTGAATAACTTCTAACAATCTTGAATATTTTTCGTTCTGAATCCCTGTTGGTAAAACTCCTTTAGCCTTGTAACCCTTAAGAATATCTTTAGAATTTTTTATAGGAATATCAAGAAAATCAGATAAAATACTTCTTAATTCAAACTGATTAATAGGTAGATTTATACCTAATTTTAAAATATTGATTACACATTTTATTAAACTATTATCAATAAGTTTTTCACTACCTGAAATAAACTGTAAATCGTATGTAGAAAGCTTTTGAGCAAGCGAAAACTTAAGAACATCATCTATAACAGGCGAAACAATTACGATATCAGTAGGTTTTACACCTTTATTGATGAGTTCTTTTAGCTTATTTACACCATTATCAATCATTTCAGGTCTTTTGGAATATGAAACATAAGATAAATTTTCTAGGATATTTTCTTTATCTTCTAAAATATTGAAATAAAGTTTATTAGCATCTTGGTTTGAATTGGATTCAAGAGTTTGGGGTAGTTCTTTGTATAAGTTGTATAAAATTGTTTCAAATTCAGGTTCTGCACCGAGATAACCAACTCGAGAATTTCCTGGAGAATCAAACCCAATAAATTTATCTTTTACTTTTAATTGTTCTAAAAACGCAAACGCAGCAGGAGTAAGTTCGTCTGCATCATCGATTATTAGATATTCAATATTTTTAAAATAATCTGTATTTTGAAAAATATATTTGAATAACGGCATTTGTCTTAAATAGTCAAAACTTCTAAAAGTAAGAGTTCTAGCCATAAGCGTTTTAATAATTTTATGCGCATCTTCAGCAAAAGTTTCTTTGAGGATTTCAGATTTTTCAGCGATTTCAGATTCCGTAAGATTATTTTGTAAGATAAGTGAATATCTTCTAAAAATTTGGTGCAGAAGTGATTTTTTAGAATTGTACCCTTTAACCTGAATATCTTTTAGAATATCTTTAAGTATTAATTGAGAAACTTCTAAGCCAACAAGGTTTGGTAGAATTGAATGTTTTTTTGTCGGAACAATTGATTCAAGAATAGGCCAATTATCACAGATTGTATTATAAATAAGCCCGTGGAAAGTATGGATATTAAGTTTTTCAATAACAGGGATATCAATTTTTTCTAGGATGTTATTAATAAATCTGTTTTTATCATTCGGAGTTTGTAAGATAACAAGAATATTATTGGTTTTGACACCACTTTGAACAAGTTGAATAAAATTTTCAACGAGTAGATTAAACTTATTTGATTTTATATCTCCTTTGATTAGCATATAGACCTTTGTAATACTTTGTCATAAAAGAGTATAGACTACTTGCAAAAAATCAAAAATTTTACTAGTATAATTATACACTATGAAGGTTCAAAGGATAAAAATTTAACATTTTATTTTTGAGCAGGCAAAGGGTTATTGTGGAACTTTTAAAAAAAAGATTTAAGGAGAAGGAAATTATGTTGTTAAACAAATCAACATCATCAAAAAAATCATCAACAAAAGTTTTAGACATGCAACAAGAAATCATCAATGCAGCAGGTCAGATTTACAATTACTTAGCAGAAAAGGGTGAAGTTACAATGTCAAAAATGAAAAAAGATTTAGACTTAAGTGGTAACTTTGCAGAAATGGGCTTAGGTTGGTTATCAAGAGAAGACAAAATTTTATACAACCAAAAAGCAAGAAGCATATCTATCAGCTTAAGATAGAACCCAACGGATGTGAGCCCGAAACGGCTACACGAAGGTGGAGGCGTACAGGGCGACACTGGACGATAGCGACGTAGAAATCTTTGATTTCACAGGAGCTAGGGGTAAATAGAATGAACCCAACGGATGTGAACCCGAGGGGTAAATGAAAGGGTAAATGAAGGGGTAAATAAGAGATAAATTTATTTACTAAAACAATAACAAAGAAGGAACGGTACAAAAATACCGTTCTTTTTTATAAAAATTTTATTTTTTATCTTCAAGAAAATTCTCAATATCTTGTGAATAATATTTAATAGCAATCGCAAAATCAATAGCCATAGTAACAAACATAAAAGATTCTTTATCATTATCTAATTTATCTAATACGTGATTTAATAAATATTTAATTTTATCTGAATTATCACTAATTTTTATTTTTAATTCATTAATTGATTTAAAATTTTTCATAAACAACTACATCTTTTTAATATTTGTTTATATTTATAATTACATTGTATACATTAAAATATACAAATATATTCTAATTGTCAACAAAAATATCTAAAGTTACTATTTATAATATGTTAGATATTAAAAAAGAAATACAAGTTTTGATTGTTCGTAATGGGCTATCAATGCGAAAATTAATTAAAAGAATGCAAGAATTAGAACTAACTAATGTACAAATTGCAAGTTTCTCAAGAATGTTGAAAGAGAAGACAATAAAATTTGAATTAGTACAAGATGTTCTTGACTTTTTAGGATATGAATTGGAAATCAAAAAGAAAAACCAATAAAAATTTATATAAATCCCTTGAAAGCATGTAATAACTTAAGATTTAGTAACAAATTATTTGCAATTTAAACATGTTTAATATACGATTATATAGCCGATAATAAAAAGAATGTGACAATAGCACATTCTTTTTTAAATAGGAAACAAACTAGAAAAAGGAAAAGACAAATGGGAATCAAAGGTAAAAACGATAAAATGGTAGTTTTAGCTTGCGAAGAATGTAAAGAAAGAAACTACACAACAACAAAAAACAAAAAGACAAACAAAGAAAGAATGGAATTAAACAAATATTGTCCAAAATGTCAAAAGAAAACTGTACACAAGGAAACAAAATAGTTTAGTTTCATAAGTAGATTGTCCTAGGTCACTACGGTAGTTGATTTATATATCAAGTTTGTAGAAAAATAATAAAGACTAAGGACTAATACATTGAAAAATTAATACAGAGGTTGAGTAAAAAGACCTCTACCTGCGTCCTTAGTTCAGTTGGTAGAACGTCGGTCTCCAAAACCGGATGTCGAGGGTTCGAGTCCTTCAGGGCGCGATTTTATACAAAAGGAAAAACAATGAACGATACATTAAATAATATAATTGCATACTTAAAAGCAGTCCGTTTAGAATGGTCAAAGATTAATTGGCCAGAAAGAAGACAGGTAATTGCAGAAACAGTTTTTGTAGTAATTATAGTATTTGCGTTCACAGTATCAGTTTATTTATTGGATATAATATTTAAAGCAGTGTTGGGGTTAATTCCAACCAGATAGGGTGAAAAGATGGCTGAAAACGAAGAAAATATCTTAGAAGAAATGGAAGCAGAAAAAGAAACTGCATCTCAAGAACCTGAAAAGAAGGCAAAAAAAGCTGAAAAACGTTGGTACATTGTACATACATATTCAGGATACGAAAACAAGGTTAAAGGCAACCTAGAAAAACGTATTGAATATATGAATATGTCAGACAAGATTTTCCGTGTAGAAGTTCCACAAAAAACAGTAACCCAAATCAAAGGTGGAAAGAAACAAGAAAAAGACGAAAAGATTTTCCCAGGCTATGTACTTGTAGAAATGATAATGGATGAAGATAGCTGGTACGTAGTAAGACATACAGCAGGTGTAACAAAATTTGTTGGCTCAGCAAAAAAACCTATTCCTGCAAAAGACAGTGAAATCAAAAAGATTATCAACCGTTCATCATCACAAACACAAAAAATCGAGCTTGATGTTAAAGTTGGTGATAAAGTTAGAATCATATCAGGACCATTTGCAGAATTTATCGGCGAAATTACAGAAGTATATCCTGATAAGGCAAAATTAAGAGCAAACGTATCAATCTTTGGTCGTGAAACTCCGGTTGAATTAGAATACAAACAAATACAAAAGATATAATTTATTTTATAAATAGCAATGTGGAAGGGGCCGCCCCCCGTTATTACCACGAAAGGAGACAAAAATGGCAAAAAAAGTAGTAGGTAAAATTAAACTACAAATTCAAGCAGGTAAAGCAAATCCATCACCACCAGTTGGTCCAGCTTTAGGTCAACACGGTGTTAATATCATGGATTTCTGTAAACAATTCAACGCGAAAACAGAATCACAAGCTGGTTATGTTATTCCGGTTGTAATTGATGTTTATGAAGACAGAAGTTTCTCATTCGTAACAAAATCACCACCTGCAACTATTTTAATCAAAAAAGCATTAAACGTATCTAAAGGTGCTTCTAATACTAAGAAAGAAGTTGTTGGAGAAATCACAATGGCTCAATTAGAAGAAATCGCTAAGATTAAAATGGACGACTTAAATGCAACTTCTATGGAAGCAGCAGTTAAGATGATCAAAGGTTCAGCAAGATCAATGGGCGTAAAAGTAGTAGATTAGTTTAGTGACTTAAAAATGGAAGGACAAAATTGTCCGCTATGACCATGAAAGGAATAAAAAAATGGCAAAATTAACAAAAAAACAACAAAAAACAAAAGAATTACTTGCAGGTTTTGAACAACCAGCTAGTATTTCTGCTGCGATAGACAAATTACAAGAAGTTTCAAAAGAAATTTCTAAATTCAACGAAACAGTAGAATGCCACATGAGATTAGGTATTGATGTTAAACACGCAGACCAACAAATCCGTTCAACAGTTGTATTACCAGCTGGATTAGGAAAAGAAGTTCGTGTTTGTGTAATCGCAAAAGGTGCAAAAGTTACTGAAGCAAAAGAAGCTGGCGCAGATTTTGCAGGAACAGAAGACATCATCGACAAAATTTCAGATGGTTGGTTTGAATTTGATACATTAATCGCAACACCTGATTGTATGGGTATGTTAGGTAAATTAGGTAGAGTATTAGGTCCAAAAGGTTTAATGCCAAACCCTAAAACTGGTACAGTAACATTAGATGTTGCACAAGCAGTTCAAGCAGCAAAAGCAGGTAAAGTTGAATTCCGTGCTGACAAGCAAGGTATGATTCACTGTCCTGTTGGAAAAATTCAATTCAATGCAGACGACTTAAAGAAAAACTTTGCTACATTGGCAGAAGCTATTTTAAAAGCTAAACCATCAGCAGCAAAAGGTACTTATGTTAAGTCTGTATACGTAACAACTACAATGGGGCCAAGCATTAAGATTGATTCTAAAAACTTGGCAACAGAAGTTAAAGAAATTGTTGGTTGATACTTTGGGGGTTAATTCAACCCCCTTTTTTTTATGAAAAAAGGACGATTTAAATATCGTCCTTTTTGTTTTGTTTAATAAAATTATTTATATTTTATTCTTAATATAACTATCGTATTCATCAAACAACTCTGCAGGTGTTAAACCTAATCCCTTAGCAATTTTTATAAAAGACTCCAAACTAATTTTTCTTTGGGAATTTTCATAACGAGATAATGTCGCAGGTTCAATATCTGCATAATTTGCAAAAGAATTTAATGTTTTATTAGTTGATATACGCTTTTGTTTCAAGAATTCAGCTAAATATTTTAAGTATTGCATATTGGTAATATATCATATATAATGTAATTAAATCATTACCAAATGGTAATAAAAGGAGAAAATATTTTGAATAAATTAGATTGCATTAGAGAAGAAGCTGATAATTTAGAAGCAAAATTAAATATCATCAAAAGTCTTGAAGAAATATTATACGACTTATCTATAACAGAATTAGGCAAAGAAAATCAGAAAATTATACATCTTATAATCACAATATCTAATAAAATAAACAATTTTCATTCTCATTATCATAATTTTGTAAATGCGATATACAAAAATCTCCCCAAATAATTTTTTAATACTCCCCAATACAATTGAGGAGTATTAAATTTTTAATTAAACCAAATATTCTTTATTTTCTTGGATATTTTCGTTACGCCTTAATTTTCTTAATGCTTCACCTTCAAGCTGTCTGATTCTTTCTTTAGAAAACCCCATTGATTTACCTAACTGTTCTAATGTTTCACATTCTTGCTGATTTATCCCAAATCTTTTTATTATAATATTCTTTTCCCTTTCATCAAGATATTCTAATAATTCTTCAATATCTTTGCTCATAGATATTTTCTCGGTATATTTTTCAGGTGTTTTATAAGTTTCATCGATTATATAGTCTTGAATTGTCAAATCATCAGTAACAGGTGTTTCAAGACTAATAGGTTCAGACATAATAGCTTTTTTGATGGATTGGAGTTTCTTTTTAGTAAGTTTTAATAGTTTCATCATCTCATAATCAGTTGGTTCTCGACCTAGTTCAAAATTAAGACGAGAAAACTCTTTTTTATAAGTCCTTATTTTATCAATCATATGAACAGGGATACGAATTGTTTTAGAATTATTAGCGATAGCCCTTGTAATAGTTTGACGAATCCACCAAGTTGCATAAGTAGAAAACCTGAAATTCTTTGTATAATCAAATTTTTCAGCTGCTTTTATAAGCCCTAAAGAACCTTCTTGAACTAAATCCATAAAAAGTACACCTTGCCCAATGTATCTTTTAGCAATACTTATAACCAGTCGCAAATTTGCATTAACCAATTTTTTCTTAGCATTTTCTGCTTCGATTGGACTTCCTTCTGCAATAAGTTTAGCAAGTCTTAGTTCTTCTTTATGGTTAATCATTTTAGTTTTACCAACATCTTTCAAATACATTTGTAGGATATCATCATCAATCGCAATAGAATTAAATGTTTTGATATTCTCATTTTCATAACTCAAAATAGGATTAGTACTCATCGTTAAATCTCCTCACACTTTACAAAAAATAATAAACAAACATATTTCTATATAATTTAGACGAAAAATTAATAAATTAGTTGCATTATTACAAAAATCCAGTAATAATATATACTATGGACCCTTTGTATTTAAGAAAGCTTTTAATACAAAAACAGCTGAAGAAAGAAAAGATTGAAACCCAAAAAACAGAAAAAGCCCCATCTGTAGATATTAGCAAGACAACAGAAACTAATGTCACCAAGCAAGCAGAGAGTTTAGTCAATCAAGTTCGTTCCGAAATGTTAGCCCCCAAACAGCTAAAGATGAATTATTTAGCGAGTATGGAGCGTTCAAGTTATGTCAAAAAGGTAATGAATCTTCCTAACACATTACCGGAGCTTTTGATGCAGTTACAGAACGAAGATTCTGTTGCAGATGCTTTAACAGAGCACTATTATGACCAAAACAAAGAGCGTCATGAGAGATTAAAGAACCATATAAGAGAAGAGTTAATCAAGAACGCCGATGAAAGCTTTGAAGAAGTTTTAAACAAAGGGGTAGGGGTAAATGAAGAAACTAAACCTGACCGTCCGCCAGTGGATAATAAACCACCAGTGGACAATAAACCTCTGGTTGATAACAAACCTCCGATAGAACCTGATGTGCCGGATACAAAACCTCCGGTAGATAACAAACCACCAGTGGATAACAAGCCTCCGGTCGATAACAAGCCGCCTGTCGACAACAAACCTCCGGTAGATACAAAGCCACCGGTTGATAACAAGCCTCCAGTGGACACTAAACCTCCTGTAGACAATAAACCGCCTGTGGATAACAAACCTCCGGTAGACAACAAACCGCCGATTGACAATAAGCCACCGGTAGAGCCTGACGTGCCAGATACTAAGCCGCCAATCGATAACAAACCACCTGTGGACAATAAACCTCCAGTGGATACGAAACCACCGATTGATAATAAGCCTCCAATGGACAACAAACCACCTGTCGATAACAAGCCTCCAGTGGATACTAAGCCTCCAATGGACAACAAACCGCCTGTCGATAACAAGCCTCCAGTGGATACTAAGCCTCCGGTGGATAATAAACCTCCGGTGGACAATAAACCGCCAGTGGATACGAAACCACCGATTGATAATAAGCCTCCAATGGACAACAAACCGCCTGTCGATAACAAGCCTCCAGTTGATAACAAACCGCCGGTAGATACAAAGCCACCGGATGATAACAAACCTCCAGTGGACACTACACCTCCAGTAGACAATTAACCGCCAGCGGATAACAAACCTCCGGTAGATAACAAGCCTCCGGTAGACAACAAACCGCCGATTGACAATAAGCCACCGGTAGAGCCTGACGTGCCAGATACTAAGCCGCCAATCGACAACAAGCCACCGGTAGATAACAAACCACCTGTGGATACGAAACCACCTGTCGATAACAAGCCACCAATCGACAATAAACCACCGATAGACACAA
>CALVEV010000032.1 GCA_944326685.1 Candidatus Gastranaerophilales bacterium | reverse complement strand
AATTGCATTACAAAGATACAATTGTAATTTCAATCCTTTTGAATACAACGATATTTTATCCCTAGGTTTTAAAGTGATAGTATATACATTATAATTATAGATTATTTATATAGTCTATGCAATATTTATTAAATAAAATTAACACGGAATATTATCAAAAAAAAAAGAAGGACTTAAAATTATTAAGTCCTTCTTTTTTATTTTGATTAGTAATTGTAATTATTTCATTGCCAAAGTCATATCAGCTTCTACAACTAACTTTCCATCGACATAACCTTTACCATGCGATTTACAAATAGGCCCTTTCAATTTTGTAAGTTCTATCTCCATATCTAATCTATCACCAGGTCTTACAATTCCTTTAAATCTTACGTTATCAACACCTGCAAATAATGTTAATTTACCCTTATATTCATCTAAAGTATAAAGAATTGGTGCTGAACACTGAGCCATTGCCTCTATTTGCAAAACACCTGGCATTACAGGATTACCTGGGAAATGACCTTGAAAAAATTCTTCATTCATAGATAAGTTTTTATAACCTTTTGAATATTTGCCTGGGACACATTCTGTAATTCTATCAACTAATAAAAATGGATATCTATGAGGAATCATTTCCATTATTTCCATAACATCAAAACTTAAAGTTTTCTCTTCTTGTGTCAATTCTGTCATTTATATATCTCCTATTAAATTTTTATTAATTTATCTTTCAAATCTTTAGCTACTTTGACATGTACAGCGTGACCTGCTTCTTTAACTAAAATTTGAGCTTTCATATCTAATATTGATACACCTGTTAAATAAAAATCTCCAAATAAATCTAATATTTTATGCTTTATTGGTTCTTTTTCACTTCTTAATTCAGATGAATAAGTTCCATCATCCATTAAACCAAGAGTATTATTAATATTTACACCTCTTGCAAAACCAAGTAATTGAAACTTCTTTAAATCACGATAAAAACCAAATGTCCTAGCTTCAATTATTTCATCAATATTTTTATTATCAAATGCGACCCACTGCCTAATTAAATCAGGATGATTATAATTTACTGCATATGACAATGTAAGCTCTTTATCTGGTAACACAACTAAACTAGTTTTTCCATTTAAATAATAAACAGGTTCTTTTACTGTATAAAATTGCTGTTTTTTCTTTGTCAGACCTGCACTTTTAAATAAATCAATCCAAACTTTTGAACTACCATCTAATACAGGAAATTCAGGTTTTGAAACATATACATCAATGGAATCTATACCTAAAATTGCACAAGCAGCCATGAAATGTTCACATAACATTACTTGATACTTATATCCACCTAATAATGTTCTGTGTTCTTTACTACCTAAAACAACACAATGATCTGTTGCTATAACGTTATCAACATCTGCAACAAAACCTTCTGAAGCACCTTCTGCAAAAATTCGAATTTTACCGAAATCAGATGGTTTTACAACCACTTCACACTCATGATTTTTCATAAGTGTATTCCCTGATATTTTTACCTCTTTTAATAATGTTACCATTCTATACTGTATCCATTTGGTGTTCTTCTTCAAACGAATTTAATAATGGCTCGTATTTTTTGAACTTATTAATTAATTCGCCTGCATCTTTCATTATTTTTAATTGTTTGATAAATTCCTTTCTAGGAACAGCAGGAGCGCCAACAATTATAGATTTTTCTGGAAAACTCTTTGTAACACCTGCTTTTGCTGCAATAATCGTATCACTACCGATTTTTATATGATCTGCTAAACCAGCTTGTCCAGCAATAACAACTCTATCACCGATTTCACAACTACCTGCAATCCCAACTTGAGAAACTATCATACAACCTTTACCAATTTTACAATTATGACCTATCATTACTAAATCATCTATTTTTGTATTATCACCAATTACAGTATTTTCAATAGTTCCTCTATCTATTGCAGTATTTGCCCCTATCTCTACATTATTTCCTATAATTACATTCCCAATTGAATTTATTTTAAAAATAACTTGTTCTATATTACCTTCTTTGATTTCACCATCTTTTCTAGCTTGTTCTATATTGTTTGGATTTTCTGTTACAAAACTAAATCCATCAGCTCCTAAAGATACACCGTGATGTAATATAACTTTATTTCCAACTTTTACTCTATCACCAATATTAACTCCCGCATGGAAGAAACATTCTGAACCAATTTCAGCATTATTACCAATATAACAATTAGCTAAAACTGTTGTATTATCACCAATAATAGCCCCTTTAGCAACAACAGCATTTGGTCCTATTGAAACATTTTGACCTAATTTAGCTTCTGGATGAACTACTGCTGTTGGATGCACTCCTTCATTTGTTTCAGGTGCAGAATAAAATAATGTTATAAGTTTCATCATTGCCAAACGAGGACGCTCTACTTCTATTGTTGTGTAACCATCTATATTAACACCCAAAGGAACTAAAGCAGCTTTTGCTTTAGATGAGGTTAAATTAGCAATTTCTTCTTCCCCTAATGCTAAAGCTAATGTATTTTCATCAGCTAACATTGGAGGTGCGATATTTGTAATTGTCACATCTTGGGATTTTGACAACAACCCACCTGTTATTTGTGCTATCTGTTCCAATGTAAAAGTTTTCATAGATTACTCCTTACTATTTATTTTATTTATTATATTTGTTGTAGATTTTCCTTGAACAAAGTCAATAAATTCAACCTTTGTCCCATTTTTTATCATTATATCTCGTTCTGGAAGTGTTTCCATTGTATAATCTGCACCTTTTGTATATACATCTGATTTTATCTCATCCAATAGATTAGCTGGGCTTGATTCATCAAATAAAACAACAAAATCAACACAATTAAGTGCACATAATAATTCTGCTCGATCCATTTCATTATTTATTGGCCTATCATCACCTTTTATACTCTTAACTGATTTATCAGAATTTAATAGAACCATTAAATAATTTCCAAATGATTTTGATTTTTGTAAATACCTAACGTGACCGACATGCAAAATATCAAAACAACCATTTGTAGTCACAACTGTTTTACCTGCTTTGTGCAGATTTTCAACAAATTCTGAAATATTTTTTCTACTTATTATCTGTCCCATCTTCTTGTTCTTTTAATGCGCTAGAATACATATATATTCTAGCGCAAATACATTTTTATAGATAGTATTTTTTTTACAAATAGTAATAAATTATACTTTTTTATTTCCTGTCATCATATTTACTGCTACTTGAATTTTATCTTTTACTTTGCTCATAACACTTACAGGAGATAGTTTTGAAAAAGCTATATTATCAGCTTTTTGGCGTTTAATATTTACTAATTCTCTTGCATATGCAGTATCTATTGGGTTCTTTTTTTGTAATGCTCTTTTACTCACTTGAGCTTGGATACTAGCCATTGATATTTTTCTAACAGTTGACAATGTTCTTACCTCCATATAATTCCATTTCTATCACTTTCTTACATATTCTTACCGTATTTAAAGCTGCACCAATCCTTAGATTATCAGCTACACACCATAATGAAATACCATTCTTAAATGCTAAATTCTTTCTTATTCGTCCTACATAAACAGGATTATTACCACTTGCATCTCTTGTTGTTGGATATTCAAATTCATCTGGATTATCTATTACAACAATTCCGAATGATTCTCTTAATATTTCTTTTACTTCTTCTGGTGTTATTTCTGTATCAAATTCGATATCTACTGCTTCTGAGTGCCCATTGAATACAGGAACTCTTGCTGCAGTACAAGATATTGGAGTTTCTGCCGGTAAATGTAATATTTTCTTTGTTTCATTTACAACTTTCATTTCCTCTTTAGTATATCCATTTTCACAGAATACATCAATTTGAGGTATTACATTAAATGAAATTGGTTTTTTGAAACATACATTTTCATAATCCTTATCTTCCAAAGTTGCGATTGTATTTTCTCTTAACTCATTTATTGCAGCTAAACCTGCACCACTTACTGCTTGATACGTAGACACAATTAAACGATTAATTTTTGCTCGCTCTTGTAAAGGTTTTAATACCAACATCAACTGAGAAGTTGAACAATTTGGATTTGCAATAATTCCTTTATGCTTTTTCAAATCTTCATCATTCACATATGCTATTACCAATGGAACATCTTCTTCCATTCTAAAAGCACTTGAATTATCGATTATTAAACCGCCACGTTTTACAATTTCAGGAGCAAACTTTTTACTAGTACCACCACCTGCTGATGCCATTACAATATCTACACCATCAAATGATTCTGGAGTTGCTTCTTCTACAGTATATTCCTGACCTTTGAATATTATTTTACTGCCTGCACTTTTTGCACTTGATAAAAATTTTATACTTTCAAATTCAATTTCTAATTCTTCAGTTATTTTTGTAATTTCTCTACCTACAACTCCTGTTGCGCCTAAAATTGCAATGTTTGGTTTTCTCATTTTTTTTTCCTTTACCTTGTATAACCTAATTTAACCTTCCATTATATTTTCTAAACCGTAAATAAATTCCGGTTGTTTTACAACATGTTTTATTGCCATTATAACTCCTGGCATATAACATTCTCTATTCATTGAATCATGACGAATTTTAAATACTTGACCAGATGATCCAAATATCACTTCTTGAGAAGCAATATAACCCGGCATTCTTACTGAATGAATTTGGATATTGGAATACGATGTACCTCCACGAGCTCCATCTATTGTTTCAACTTCATCGCAGTTTCCTGTTTTAAAATTATCATTCACTTCTGACATCATCAAAGCTGTCTTTACTGCTGTTCCTGATGGTGCATCTTTTTTTTGATTGTGGTGTAATTCAATAATTTCTGCATTATCAAAATATTTAGCAGCTTGTTTTGCAAACATCATCATTAATACTGCACCTGTTGAAAAATTTGGTGCAATTAAACACGAAATATTATTCTTTTGTGATAATTTTTGCAAATCTTGAATCTGTTCATCTGATAAACCTGTAGTCCCAATGACAATATTTATTCCATTATTTAAACAATATAATGCATTTTCATATATACTCTTTGGCTGAGTAAAATCAACTAATACATCTATTTTTACAGATTTTGAAGCATCTTCTATAGTTCTATAATCCCCATTGACTATATCAATTTTTGCCACCAAATCTAAATCAACATCATTTGTTACAGCTTTAACTACTTCTTTCCCCATCTTGCCGTTTGATCCGCAAACCGCAACTTTTATCATATTTATTCCCTCATTAAATTATGCCATTATTCTATAAAGTATTACACAATACTCGCATATTTTAAATAAATTGTTAAAATTATTACGCAGATTTATTTTCATTTTTTGCAACTTTATAAGCTTGATACCCCATAAATAAACCAAAAGCTCCTTGAATAGCTAATGAAACTTTTGTATTCAATTTTGATTTAAATAATTTAGCATACAACTTATCCAATAACATTCCAACTCCAAACCAACAAACGCCATTGAGAGCTCCAACAGTAACAGGAGAATAGTTTAAACGCTTTGTTCCTCTTAATGGAACCCCACTTAATGTTTTATCACTTGAAGGTTTTGTTGTTTGCTTATCATCACCAAATTTAATTGCACTTATTGGTTTATTATTTAATGCTGAAATCATTTTTTACCTTTCACACTTACACAGTTACTCTAAAACAAATAAATTAAAAAAATTGCTAATTATTTAAGATTTATTAATTTTAAAAAATTTTAAGCAAATATTTTTTTTAGCAGTGTTCAAATTAATAACAAGCAGAAAATATGTTAGCAATATCACCAATTAAAATTGGACAATACCAACCAACAAAGTCCATAAATACAATAAATACTAATTATCCTATTAAAAATCAAACAAAAATAATAGGACAATATTCTTACCCTGCAATATATTTTATGGGTTCAATTGATAAAATTGAAAGACCACCATTAAAAACAAAAACACAAGAAAAATTAGATACTGTATATAAAAATTATAAAAATAAATTATGTGAAATATCTCCAGAAGAAATAGAAAATACTTGTTTCGAAATTGAAAAAGATTCAAATTATTCAAGACAAGAAATTCTAAGTGCAATGCAATTAATCACACAATTTGGCAATATGGACAGTTTAAAAACTATAAGCAAAGCGTTAAATAAAAATGAAATAGGATTTATACCAAATAATAGTGTTGATTTTAAAGCTTACATTTATAATTCACCTATTAAAAATGCCTTAAATAACAACTTTGGATTAAACGCAAGTCTATACTATTTTTTTAATAAAAAAGAAATTCAAAATCTAGATGGAAATAAAATTGGAATATTTATTGATAATAATAAAATGACAAATTTAGAAAAACTTTCTAAAGAAGAAATAAATGACATTAATAATCGAAACAACATAAAATTCTTTGTGCTTTCAGGTTTTGAAAATGGAATTAATTTTATTGATAAAACAAAAAACTTAAAACAGCAAACTATCCATTTATTAAATTATGCAAAAAATAATAACATGCCAGTCGATGAAGCGATTGATAAAGAAATAATAAATCGTTGTAAAAAAATAGGAATAAAACCTATTATTATAAAAAATAAAAGAAATGCCGATATTGAAACAATATACAATCAACTTAAACCGAGACAAATATCTAAAAAAGAATTAAAAGCAGTTATGGATGCTACTGCTATTAACAAATTTGAAGAAAAAAATAAACAAATAGAATGTATTGATAAACTTACACAATACCTTGAAAATACACTTGAAGTTTACTCTCCTGAAAGAATTTCTAAAGAACTAAAGAATATACATTCAAAAATCACTAAACAAGTACAAACACTTGGAAAACCAGAAGAAAATATCATATATATAATACCTGAATCTTGCAAAAGTTATGATGTAATAAACTACCAATATCAAAAAATAAATAATATACCACAAGATAAGTTCATTACACTTAAAGATGAAGAAAGTTTAAATAAAATTAACACAAAAAATAAAGTCTTAGTAATATTAGATGACTGTTCCTTATCTGGTGCATCATTACTTGAAGATGAAAATTTCAATTATTACACGGCTTCATCTCATGCTAAACAGAACAACACTAATATAATATTTGCACCTCTTTATGTATCAGAAGAAGCAGAAAATAGGCTTATTAATGCTATTAATAAACGTAAACGAAATAATGAAGATTTTATTATAAAAACAAATAATGATGAAAAAGCTTGGAATGAAGGAATTAACAACATTGAAGAAGAATTTATTCTTAATAAAGCACTAGGAGAAAAGAGTTTAGACAAATCAAAATATTGTATCGTTTTCCCATATATGAGTCCAGATAACAACTCAGAATTTGCATCCAATATTGCAATTTTTCACAATATAAACTATTCTCCTAATAATAATGATTTTACAAACAAATTTTTTACTCTATGCAATATAAAAACTTTTTATAAAGAACCTGAAAAAATTTATCATCTTACTAATAAAATCCTTAAAGAAGATTTAAATTAATATTATATATAAACAAGGAATCACATTAATTGATAGAACTAAATAGAAAATTTGTCAAAAATCTTATCAACATTTTGTAAATAAGCATTTCTATCAAAACACTCTTCAATTTCATCTTTGGATAATATTTTTACAACTTCATCATCCGATTCTAAATTTGTTTTAAAATCACCATTATTCTCAAATGCATTTAATGCATGTTTTTGAACAATCCTATAAGCATCTTCTCTAGTTAAACCTTTATCAACTAACCTTAAAAGAACTTTCTGTGAATATACAATACCACCAAATAAATTTGTATTATTTGCCATATTATCTTCTTTTACTACAAGATTAGTTAAAACTTTATTTAATCTAGTTAGCATAAAATCAACCAATTCTAACGAATCAGGGAATATAATACGTTCTGCTGAACTATGCGATATATCTCTTTCATGCCACAAAGGGATATTTTCTAAAGCAACAATTGAATTACTTCTTACAACTCTAGCTAACCCACACAAATTTTCACATAGCACTGGATTTTTCTTATGAGGCATAGCTGAAGAACCTTTTTGATTTTTAGAAAACCCTTCCTCTACTTCTCTAACTTCTGTACGTTGTAAATGTCTTATCTCAACTGCAATCTGTTCAATAACAGAAGCTATTAATGCCAATGATTGCATATAATCAGCATGAATATCACGAGCTATAATTTGAGTTGATATTCTTGCAGGACGTAAATTTAAAATTTCACAAGCCAACTTTTCTATGTCCATAGGAACATTACTATAAGTTCCAACAGGACCTGATATTTGTCCAATACTAATATTTTCTAATGAAGCATTAAATTTGTTATACGCTCTTTCTAAAACATCAAACCAACTTAAAACTTTTAAACCAAAAGTCATAACCTCAGCATGAATACCATGAGAACGACCTATACAAACAGTATGTTTATATTTTTTAGCCATTTCTTTTAAAGTTGTTAGTAATACTTCAAATTTAGTTTTAATAATTTTTGATGAATCAACTATCTGTAAAGCAAAAGCAGTATCAATAACATCAGAACTTGTTAAGCCCATATGCATATATTTAGCTAAGTCTTCACTAAGAGATTCATTTACATTAGTTAAAAAAGCAATAACATCATGATGAACTTCAGCTTCTATTTCATCTATTCTTTTTACATTAAAAGAAGCTAAAGACTTTATTTTAAGTAAATCTTCTTGAGGTATTTTCCCTAATTTTGAGTATGCTTCACATACAGCAAGCTCTACTCGCAAGTAGTAATCAAATTTAGAATTTAAATCCCAAATTTCACGCATTTCAGGCAATGAGTACCTATCAATCATCTTTTATTACCTCAAACTTTTACCCTATAATTTCCCCTATATGTGTTTTTCAATATTATTAATAATAGATGATTTTGGTATTAAGCCGGCCATTCTTTCAACAGCCTCACCATTTTTGAATACTAATAAACTTGGCAAACCACTTACTGAAAATTGTTTCATAATATCTAAATTTTCATCTGCATTAATTTTTACAACCTTAATTTTCCCTTCAAAAGAAGACTCTATATCATCTAAAACAGGTCCTAATTTTCTGCAAGGTCCACACCAAGGAGCCCAAAAATCTGCAACTACTACACCTTCAGATTTTAAAACTTCTGATTCCAAATTAGCAACATTTACATCTATAGCCATTAATTTATCTCCTTAAAATACAATAATCAATTTATCACCATAATAGCATATATATTTTTTTCATGCTATTATGTTAAGGAGTTATACAATATAAATTAAAATTTGCAAACTCATTTTATACGAGGAAAATAAACTATATGCCAAGAAAAAAGATTGTTGAAATAGTTCTTGATACAGAAACAACAGGTTTAGATTATACAAAAGAAAGAATTATAGAATTTGCTGCAGTAAGATTAGAAAACGGCAAAGTTAAAGATACATACCAAACTCTTATTAATCCAGAACAACATATTAGAAAATCTAGTATTGCAATACACGGAATTACAGAAGATATGGTTGCTGATGCTCCTAAAGAAAATGAAGTTTTAGGAGATATTCTTGAATTTATAGGAGATGCTCCTATTGTTGCGCACAACGCAATCTTTGACTATTCATTTCTAAATGAAGCTTGCAAAAGAGTTTTTAAGAAAAAATTCGAAAATGAAAGAATTGATTCTCAACAAATGTTTAAAGAAATTTGTCCGGATTTAGAATCACACGGACTTGCGGCTCTTACTGAAAAGTTTCATGTAGAACTTGAAAATCATCATAGAGCAATGGCTGATGCAATGGGACTTGCACTAGCATACCCTAAATTAAAAAAACTATATTTACAAAAATATGATTGGCAAACTAAACAGCTTGAAAATATTGATTACTTATTTGAACGTTTCTTAAGAATTCAACAAAGCGTTCAAACAATGCAATCTGAACTACAAGATTTAAAATCAATATTCAAACTACATTTTGAATTAGGTGGAGAGCCAATAACTTCTGAATCAGGAGAAACAATGGTTTATCAATCAAAACACTCTTTTGGTTATAAGTTCTCTGAAATAAAAGAAGTATTAGAAGAACTTGGAGCTTTAGATAAAGCTGTTAAATTAAATACAGGCTTTATTGATAGGTTATGCAACGGCTTAAGTTTATCAGATGAAAATCGTCAAAAAATAAGAGACGCTCGCCACGAAATTTCAGAAACAAGAAATTTACAAATCCTAAAAGGTGGACACTAAAAGGAGAAATTATGAAAGGTAATGCATTTAAATTTGGAGACAATATTTCAACAGACCATATCGCACCTGGTAGATTATTTCACTTAAGATCAAATCTTCCAGAATTTGCTAAACATGTACTTGAAGATGCAGATCCTAATTTTGCTTCATCAATGAAAAAAGGTGATTTTGTTGTTGCTGGGAATAATTTCGGCTTAGGTTCATCTCGAGAACACGCACCTCAAATCATCAAACTTGCAGGAGTTGGTGCTGTTTTAGCAAAATCATTTGCAAGAATTTTTTATCGTAATGCTATCAACATTGGTTTACTTGCAATTGAATGTGATACAGATGGAATAGATGCTGGTGATGAGCTTGATTTAGATATAGAAAAAGGAATCTTAAACAATCTAACTAAAGGCACAATTACACAAATTGAACCTCTACCACCTGTTATGATCAAATTATTAAATGATGGTGGACTTGTTGAACATATTAAGAAAAATGGAGATTTTAATTTATAATAATTAATTTAATTCTTCATTTTCTAAATTACTAATAGTTCGCTTATTCATGTGTTTATTATCTTGATTTTCATTGTAAATAACATTATTTAATTCTTGTGTCATTTTAGTGAAATCAAAATTTTCATTTGAAAAAGCCGATTTTTTAGTTCTTTCCCAAGCATAAGTATTAACAATATTACAAACTTCAAGGAATGTTTCTTTTGATAAATACTTATTTTCATAATCTTCGTACAACTCTAGTAAATAAGAATATGTATCTCGACCATTATTTGCAATAATTTTTATAAACATATTTCGTATTTCAGCATCCATAAATTCTGCATGATACATATTTCTATATAATTTTGCAGTCTTCATTATAGAAGAAGCAATATTATCAAAATTTTGATATTTACTAATTGTATCGATATACTTCACAAAATAATCATAAACAGAATTATCTTCTGATATAACCCTATTAAACTTAGAAGCTAAATAAGCTTTAAAGAAAGAAATAAATATTTCTTCCTTATAATTAAATAAATAATATAAATCATTAACTAATTCACCATGATTTAAATCTGTAAGATAAGATTTTATTAACAAAAGTTGTTTTAAAATTCTTATATCTTTATTTACTAGGTAGAAAATCTCTCTTTCATCAACATCCTCATCTAAAAAGACAATTTTTACAGTCAATGAATTAATCATTTCAAGCAAACTAACAATGTCTATTTCTGTTTGTTTCAAATAATCAATAAATAAAGTTAATGTTCTATATATTTCTGTTTGTTTTTCGTTATATGATATAGGTTCATTATTATATATTTTATCGTATATTGTTCTTTCTAAACCGAACAATTTCAAATTGATATTAGATAATATTTTCAAACAATCATCATGAATTTGAATTTCATCGAAAGTATAGTCTTTTGAACTATCGCTATAATAAACTGCAATAGCTTTTATCAAAAGTATTAAAGCTAAAATTCTTCTTTTACCATCAACAATTAAAAAATTCTTATCAGATATTTTCTTTAAATAGACTATACCCAAAGTAATATCAGATTCACAAAATTGTTTAGTTAAAATCAGCTCAATTAAATCTGTAATATATTCAAAATTACTTGAACAATTCAATACAGAAAGATTATGAGCTGATTTTAAAATAAAATCTAAAATTTTAGTATTAATCATTAATTACCTACTTAATCAGAAAGAATAAAACCGCCTCTATCAGCATTTTTAAGTTTATCACCCTCAATTTTAGCTCTTAGATTCTTAATATACTTATATATATAATCTCTTGGTAAACTTAATAATGCAGCTAAATCTTTAGCATAAACCGTTTTATTTCTGTTATTTAAGAAATAATCAAAGACTATTTGTTCTCTATCCGTCAAATTTTTCTTTAAAACAATATTTACTTCTTCTTTTAAATTATTATTTTCAATATTATCTTTTTCTTGACGTTTTAAAATTTTATCAACAACTTCATTAGAAGACTTAGCTTCTAATGATTGTTTTACCTCTTGAACTTTTTTAGGTTCTTCTACAGGCGCTTTAAAAGAAAATGGCGTATGTGATAATTGTCTTTCTCTTTCAAATGCACGTTCTGCAATATTAGATAATTTTTCATTTCTTTGATTTTTATATTTTTCAGTAGTAGAAGAGCTGTCACCACTCATTACAATATCAACAAGATCATTAGTTGGTCTTGACTCTGCAACAACTTTTCCTAATCTAGCAGCAAACTCTTCTAATGTAATTTTTTCTAAAGAACTTCTCCACTGCTTAATCTCTTCCTTACTTAAATACTCCGCCATTAGAATCTCCTATTTCTAATCCCATTTCTTTTGACATTTACTAATGTAACATAAATCTTTTAAATTGAAGCAAAATATTTCAAGATGTAAATTTTTATTTGCAATCGTTTACAAAAGAAGGATATAATAAACTAATGAAGAAGTTTGAGCTGTTTAATAAATTTAATAACCCTGTACTTATTGTAAACAATGAGATTGAACTTATTTACAAAAATAATGTCTTTAATCGTTGTTTTCAAGATTTCAAGACATTAAAAAATTTTCTTCATAAGATAAATTATGATATATGTCCTTTAAATACTGAAGATAGAGAAATTTTATCACCTATTATTCAAGCCGTAAGATCAAGAGAGAATTTCGCAGCTCACATTTCATACCAACATAAACAAAATGAATTTTCTTATTATGATATAAATGCGATTAAAAGAAATAAATATACTATTATTTTTTTTACTGATGTAACACCATATATTCAATATGAAAAATTAGAATCAAAATACAAAATACTACAGAATCAAAATACTTGCCTTATTAACGAGAATAATGATTTACAACATGTTAAAGAAAAAGCTCAATCACAAGCTATAAAAATGGCATTAACCAATAAAATTTCAAACATTATTAATAAATCAATAGATTTATCAAGTATTGTCAAACCTACACTTAAAGAATTATCTTTTATGTTTGGAGCATTTAGCACATACTTTGCTGTATACGAAAATAAAAAATTCAAAATTATACAATCAACTAATAGAAAAAATGTAAATACTGAAATTTATTTTGATACAAATATTATTAGACAACTTAAATCCAACAAAATATCATATTCAAGATGTGTTAAAGAACACATTGATGCAGAACCATTAAAAGAAGCTATACAACGTATTATTGTTCCTATTTTTCACATGAGTGAAATGCTAGGCATAGTTGTTATATTATCAAGACAAAAAAGAGAATTAAAAGAAGAATTAGATATACTAGAAAATATTTCTTCTCAATTAGGAACTGCTATTGTGCACGCGAACCTGTATAAAAAGAATATAGAAACAGTTAAAGAACTGAAAAACACCTTAAAAGAATTAAAAGATACACAAATACAACTTATAAATTCAGAAAAAATGGCATCATTAGGTCAATTAATTGCAGGAGTTGCACACGAAATTAATACTCCTGTTGCATCAATAAAATCAAATAATGAAATATTTACAAAATTAATTGATAAAATTCAAAATGAACAGATCGCAAATATTTTAAAAGACATAAACTCAACAGATAAAGAAGCAATTCAAAGAATAAATCACTTAGTAATATCACTAAAAAAATTCGTAAGACTTGATGAAGCAGAACTACAAGAAGCAGACATAAATAAAGAACTTGATCTAACACTTGATTTAATAAGACACGAAACAAAAAGAAGGATTCAAGTTATAAAAAAATATGGAAATATACCTACAATAAAATGCTACCCTAACATGCTAAACCAAGTATTCATGAATATTTTAATAAATGCTTGCCAAGCAATAAAAGAAGAAGGCATTATAACAATAACAACAGAATATAAGAATAATAATCTAACTATTATAATAGAAGATAATGGATGCGGAATAAAAGATATAAACAAAATATTCATGGCAGGATATACCACTAAAGGAGTTGGAGTTGGTACAGGTTTAGGACTTGCAATCTCTGCTAAAATCATATCTAAACATAATGGGAAAATAGAAGTAAAAAGTAAAATAAATCAAGGCAGCAAATTTATTATTACTATCCCTAGTTAGTAGTATATTTATAAAAATATAACAAATAAAATTCAGCTATGACTGCATTTCAGAATTATAATTTAAAAAAAGTTAAAAATTTTCATTATTTTTTATCCAGATTATGAATATAAAAAAAAGATATGGTATATTATTAGTACGCATTAAATAAAGTGTAGTTTTTACCCTTTATCAAAGGAAAAGGAATTGTAAAAAAAACTTAATAAACCAAAGAAAAAAAAGCAATTATTTTAAACATATTATTTTTATATAAGAGTGTGAAGAAATTAAAAGTTTATATGTCGGAGGTTATGTAATGACAATATCAGTTATCGGTAAGAAAAAACAAAGCAAAAAATCTTTTGATGAATTACTATCAGATTTAAAAACAAGTAGTTCTGAAAAAGTTAGATATAATGCTGCAAGAATTTTAGGAGAATTAGGAGATTCAAAAGCAGTTGAGCCTTTAATTGATGTATTAAGAAACGACAAAAATGGCTCAGTTCGTTTATATGCAGCTAGAGCTTTGGGAGAATTGGGTGATACAAAAGCAACAGAATTCTTAATTGAATCTTTACGTGAAGACCGTAACGTTGATGTTAGAGTTCGTGCAGCTCGTGCTTTAGGTCGTTTAGGTGGTAAAATTGTTGTTGAACCATTAGTAGAAGCATTAAATGATGAAAACCCTCAAGTTTGTATTACAGCAACAGATGCTTTAATTGAAATTGGTGATGTTGCAACAGATGCTTTAATTGGTTCATTAGACCACGAAAAAGTAAATGTACGTTGCGACGCAACAAGAGCATTAGGCGAAATTGGTGATAAAAAAGCAGTAGATAAAATTATTAATATGCTTTATGATGAATGGGTTAACGTAAGAATTTATGCAGTAACATCTTTAGGTAAATTAAATGATACTAAAGCTGTTCCAGCATTAATTGATGTTATGAAAAACCAATCAGAAAATGAATTAGTTCGAGCAGGCGCAGCAGCAGCTCTTGGAGTTCTTAGAGACCAAAGAGCATTATTACCATTAAGAGAATTAATTATGGCTGCAGAAGAATTAGGTGAGCTAGAAGACACAGCTCTTAAATCTTTCAAAAAGATTATGGCTGCAAATTGGCAATCTATTCCTGGAGCTTCTGTTCAAAAGAAAGCAACTGCTTCAGTTTAAGAATTTAATACATATTTATAAAAAATACCGATTTAATAAAATCGGTATTTTTTGTTATTTATACACTTTAAAAACAGAAAAAATATGTTATAATTAAATATATTTACTTAACGAGGATTTTTATTTAATGGCAAATTATGTGTTCGTCGCACAAAGCCTTGATGGATTTATTGCATCCAAGGACGGTTCAACACGTTGGCTTAACATACCAAACCCCACAAAAACAGATTATGGATATAACAATTTTCTAGATAAAATAGATGCATTTGTTATTGGTAGATTAACATTTGAAAAAGCGCTAAAATATAAACCATATCCATATAATAAACAAGTATTTGTTCTAAGTACAACATTAAAAAATATACCTATCAATTTACAAGATAGCGTAGAAATTGTTAATGGAGATTTAAAATCAATACTTCGAAATATAAACTCAAAAGGATACAATAATATTTATATTGATGGAGGAAAAACAATACAATCATTTTTAAAAGAAGATTTAATTGATGAAATAACCATTAATACACTTCCTATAATCTTAGGAGAAGGAATAAAATTATTTGAAAACATAAATAGAACTATCACTTTAGAGCTAAAAAGCATAGAAAACTATGAAAACGGGATAATAACAAGTATATATAAAAAACAAGAGGTGGAATCCTAAAAAGAAACCACCTCTTTGTTTATTAAGTTTAAAATTAGAATTCTAAACCAGCTTCTCTAGCTGCATCTGCAAGAGCTTGTATTCTTCCGTGGTAAAGGAAACCACCTCTATCAAATACAACACCTTTAACACCAGCTTTTAAAGCTTTTTTAGCAATAGCTTCACCAACAACTTTTGCAGCTTCAATATTACCACCGTGTGATAATTTTTCGCGTAAGTCTTTATCATTAGATGAAGCAGATGCTAAAGTTACATGTTTAACATCATCAATTAATTGAGCATAGATATGTTTTGTACTTCTGTAAACTGCTAATCTTGGATATTCAGCATCTCCAGAAATATTTAATCTGATAGATCTATGTCTTTTTTGAACTCTAGGTTTTCTAGTTTCTTGTTTAATCATTTTCTTTTCTCCTTAACCCAAACCTTCTTAACAACTAATTAAGGGTTTATATGGGCTTTTTCTTATACCTTAATACTCAAATTTACTTATTAATTTAAACTTGTACTTAAAAATAAATAATAAGCTAAACTTGACTACGAGCGTTGCACTATTTTTTACCAGCTTTACCAGCTTTTCTTCTGATGTATTCACCTTCGTAGCGAACACCTTTTCCTTTATAAACTTCAGGAGGTCTTTTGCTTCTGATAGCTGCTGCAACATCACCAACCATTTGCTTATTAGAACCACTTACTGTTATGTTAACGTTTTTATCAACAGTAATAGTAATACCAGCTGGAGGTTCAACGATTACAGGGTGAGAATAACCTAAAGCCATATTAAGTTTAGTTCCTTCCATATTAGCACGGTAACCAACACCTTGAATTTCTAATTTTTTTTCAAAACCTTTACTTACACCTTCAACAGCATTAGCAACTAATGTTCTTGAAAGACCATGTAATGCATTAGTTTTTCTTTCATCATTAGTAGGTTCTAAAATGATATGATTATCAACTACAGAAACTTTAATTTCTTCTCTTACATTAACAGATTCAGTACCTTTAGGTCCTTTTACTGTTACTAATTGACCATCGATTTTAACTTCAACACCTGAAGGAATTTCGATAGGTTTTTTACCAATACGTGACATATTATTTTCTCCTTTATTTCTAAGTGGGTTTTCTGTCAATTGCACCACTTTTGTATTTACTTAATTTATTTCGTAAAGTTCTTATACGTAGTCTAAATACGTACGCAAAATTCAACTACCAAACGTTACAAAGAATTTCGCCGCCTAAGTTTTCTTTACGAGCTTTTCTATCTGTTAATAAGCCTTTGCTTGTAGAAACGATAGAAATACCTAAACCACCAAATACTTGTGGTAAGTTTTTAGCTTTACAATAAGTTCTTAAACCTGGTTTAGAAACTCTTTGAAGATTAGTAATAACCGGTTTACCTTTTTCATCGTATTTTAATTCGATAACTAAAGATTTGAACTTACCTTCTTCTTTAACTGAATAACCAGCGATAAAACCTTCGCTTTTTAATAATTCAGCAACAGAAAGTTTTAATTTAGAAAGAGGCATAGAAACTGTTTCGTGAGAAACAACGTTAGCATTTCTAATTCTTGTTAGCATATCTGCTATTGGATCTGTGTTCATATTTATTTCCTTTTCTCTTGCGGACTTACAAGGTTAAACCTTGCAGTATCCTTCTACTCGTTCTTACCGAATTAATTGTTGCTCATTAAAAAGCGTGCTTCGGCAGTCAACAAACTTATCTTATAATAAACAAAAAATACTTACAACCCTTTGATTACAAGTTGTTAAGAGAATTATAACATACAATAAAAGAGTAACTTTCGTTACTCTTTTAAATGTTGTTTGTTTAAAATAAAGAATACTACCAGCTAGCTTTAGTAACGCCAGGTAATAATCCTTGGTGTGCCATTTTTCTTAAGCAGATTCTGCAAAGACCGAAATCTCTGTGGAAACCGTGAGGACGACCGCAAATACTACATCTGTTGTGTAGTCTTGTTTTAGGATATTTTCCTTTTGCTGCTAACATTTCTCTGGTTCTTTCTTTATTTATCATCGCTTTTTTAGCCACGATTTTCTCCTTTATATTTTAGTAATTATTACTTGTTCATTCCTTTAAAAGGCATACCGATTAATCTTAATAATTCTCTTGCTTCATCATCTGTGTTAGCAGTTGTAATTATTGATACGTTCATACCTTTTACTAAATCAACTTCTTCGTAAGTAATTTCTGGGAATAAAGATTGTTCTTTTAAACCTAATGTGTAATTACCACGACCGTCAAAACTTTTTGCGCTGATACCTCTAAAGTCACGAATACGAGGAAGAACTACGCAGATTAACTTTTGTAAGAAATCATACATTCTTTCACCACGTAATGTAACCATTGCACCAACTGGCATTCCTTCTCTTAATTTGTATGATGCAATTGATTTTTTAGCTTTTGTAACTACTGCTTTTTGACCAGCTATTTTTGTTAATTGAGCTTCAATTGCTTCAGCAATTTTAGAGTTGTGAGATGCTTCCCCTACACCCATGTTTAAAACAATTTTGTGTAGTTTTGGAATCATCATATCATTTTCATAGCCGAACTTTTCTTTCATTGCAGCTTTTACTTCTGATTCATATTTTTTCTTTAAACTAATTGTTTTTGTCATTTTTATTTTTCCTCTTTACAAAGATGATATTAATGTCGTTTCGCTTTAGGCTAACACATTAAACATCTAACTGTTCACCACATTTTTTACAAACACGAACTTTTTTACCGTCTTTTACTTCATGTTTGATTTTGGTTGGTTTTTCACAACTAGGGCAAACTACCATTACATTTGAAGAATCTAATGGAGCTTCCATTTTAACTAAACCACCTTGGATTCCTGCCATTGGGTTTGGTTTTTGTGCCTTAGTTACCATATTTGCTCCTTCAACGATAACTTTTTTATCTGAAGGAATTGATTTTTTTACGTTTCCGATTTTACCTTTGTCTTTACCAGCTGTAACGATTACTCTATCGCCGGTTTTTACATGTAAAGACTTTTTATTTTTATCTTTCATCATTGGCTCCTACTATATTACCTCTGGCGCTAGAGAAACAATTTTCATAAAGTTATTGTCTCTTAACTCACGAGCAACTGGTCCGAAAACACGTGTTCCACGTGGGTTGCCATCTTTGTTTATAACAACAGCTGCATTATCATCAAATCTGATTACTGATCCGTCTGCACGAGAAATATCGTGTTTTGTTCTTACGATAACGGCTCTTACAACTTCAGATTTCTTAACAGCCATATTCGGAGTAGCATCCTTAACTGTTGCGATAACAACATCACCTACTGATGCAAATTTCTTATTTGAGCTACCCATTACACGAATAACTAATAATTCTTTTGCACCTGTATTATCTGCTACTGTTAATCTAGTTTCTTGTTGTATCATTTTCTACTTTCCTTTATTACTTTTAGAAGATTGGAAGGATGGATTCTTAGGTTATACCCAAGCCCTCCATACATCTATACCTCTATTTTGCTTTTTCTACAACTTCAAGAAGTGACCAACGTTTGCCACCTGATAAAGGTTTTGATTCAACGATTCTTACGATATCGCCTACTCCGCATTCGTTGTTTTCGTCATGTGCCTTGTAGTTTTTATTTGTT
Source organism: Candidatus Gastranaerophilales bacterium (assembly GCA_944326685.1). GTDB lineage: Bacteria > Cyanobacteriota > Vampirovibrionia > Gastranaerophilales > Gastranaerophilaceae > UMGS1585. The sequence goes on along the minus strand of CALVEV010000032.1, from coordinate 6,680 downwards.
TCAATAATTTTTTTGTATTTTGGATGTGGATCATAAGATGCAACTTTTACAACTATTGTCTTATCCATTTTATCGCTTATTACGATTCCTTGTCTTTCTTTCTTAGGCATTTTCTACCTCTTTTTCTTTTTCTCTAATAACTGTCTTAGCTTGTGAGATGTAGTGTCTTGTCTTTGCAATTAGTGAAGGATCTTCTAATTTGTTCATAGATTTTTTTAATCTTAGATCAAATAATTGCTTTTTGAAATCAACAACTACGTCTTTAAGTTCTTCGATAGTTTTTTCACGCATATCTTGTAATTTCATTACTTTTATCCTTATTTAACTTGTTCTTTTTCAACAACTTTTACTTTGATAGGTAATTTTTGTGCTGCTAATTCTAATGCTCGAACTGCAGTATTTCTATCAAAATAATCTAATTCAAATAATAATCTGTTTGGTTTAACCACTGCTACCCAGTATTCAACATTACCTTTTCCTGAACCCATACGAGTTTCAGCTGGTTTTGCTGTAATTGGTTTATCAGGGAATATTTTAATCCAAACATTACCACCACGTTTGATTTCACGAGTCATTGCACGTCTTGCTGCTTCGATTTGGCGGCTTGTAATCCAGCCTGGTTCAAGAGCTTTTAGTGCATAACGACCGAATTCGAATTGTGTACCTCTTGTTTCAGTACCTTTCATTCTACCTTTCATCATTTTGCGGTATTTTGTTTTTTTAGGCATTAACATTTTATATTACTCCTGTCATTATTTACTGCTAACTTCTGCAGATTTTGAGCGTCTTGAACGCTTGTTGAATTTTTCTGCTGAATCTTTTGTATTTTTTGATTTAACATTTTGGTCTGCTTTTTCGCCTGGCATTAAATCACCTTTGAAAATCCAAACCTTAACACCGATTTTACCCATTATTGTATCAGCTTCTGTGAAACCATAATCAACATCAGCTCTTAATGTTTGTAATGGAATACGGCCTTCTTTTGCCCATTCAGAACGAGCGATTTCTGCACCACCTAAACGACCTGATACCATAACTTTGATACCTTGAGCGCCGGCTCTCATTGTTCTTTGCATTGCTTGTTTCATTGCACGTCTGAATGCGATACGTTTTTCTAGTTGTTGTGCAATTGATTCTGCCACTAATTGTGAATCTAAATCAATTCTTGCTACTTCAACTACATTAATAATTACTTGTCTTCCGATATATTTTGAAACTTCTTGTCTAAGTTCATCTATACCTTGACCACCTCTACCTACTACGATACCAGGTTTTGCGGTAACTACTGTTATTGTTGTACTTGATGCTTTTCTATCTATTAAGATTCTTGAAACACCTGCTGCGTACAATTTTTTCTTTACAAATTTTCTAATTTTAGCATCTTCTGCTACAAATACTGCATAATCTTTAACTTTAGCGTACCAAGTACTTAACCAAGGTTTGATTATACCTACTCTAAATCCGGTTGGATGTGTTTTTTGTCCCATTTTTATATTTCCTATTTTGTTGTATCACTAACTACTACTGTGAGGTGAGAAGTACGTTTTAATCTTCTATAAATACGTCCTTGAGCTCTTGGTTTACCTCTTTTGTATGTTGCACTTTCATCTGCGTAGATTTCAGTAATCTTTAATGAATCTTCATCTACACCATATTTTTCACGTGCATTAGCAACTGCAGCTACTAAGTTCTTTTCAACTACTTTTGCTGCAAAATAAGGCATAAAACGTAACATTGTACGAGCTTCCTTAACCGCTTTACCTCTTACTTCGTTGATTACTCTACGAAGTTTTCTAGCAGTCATTTTTATATCTGTTTGTCTTGCTTTTGCTTCCATTTTTATTTTTCCCTTATTTTTTCTTGTTATTTTCTCTTGGCTGTATCAGCGTGACCTTTGTACATTCTTGTAGGTGCAAATTCGCCTAACTTATGACCAATCATTTGTTCTGTTACATATACAGGAACGTGAGTTTTCCCGTTGTGAACAGCTATTGTATGACCTAACATATCTGGAACAATCATTGATGCTCTTGACCAAGTTTTGATTACTTTCTTTTCAGAATTAGCATTCATATTGGCAATTTTCTTTTGTAATGATTCTTCTACGTATGGGCCTTTTTTTAATGAACGTGCCATTAATTTCTCCTTTATGTTTTATATTTGCTTATTATTTCTTACGAGATCTAACAATTAATTTATTAGATGCTTTATTTTTCTTACGAGTTTTGTAACCCAATGCTGGTTTACCCCAAGGAGTTTTTGGATGTCCCCCTGGACCTGTTTTACCTTCACCACCACCGTGTGGGTGATCGCAAGGGTTCATTGTTACACCACGTACTGTTGGACGGATGCCCATATATCTTTTTCTACCAGCTTTTCCGATTGATAAGTTTTTGAATTCAGCATTTCCTAATGTTCCGATTGTTGCCATACATTCTTTTCTTACCATTCTCATTTCACCTGATGGTAATTTTACTGTTACGTAATTGCCTTCTTTTGCCATTACTTGAGCTGCATTACCAGCAGATCTTACCATTTTTCCACCTCTACCTGGAATTAATTCAATATTATGTACTATTGTACCTAATGGAATTAAATCTAATGGAAGAGCATTTCCTGTTTGAATTTCTGCATCAGGACCTGATACGATTACATCACCAACATTTAATCCTTCTGGTGTTAAGATATATCTCTTTTCACCATCTGCATAAAATACTAATGATATTCTTACATTTCTGTTTGGATCGTATTCTACAGTTTTTACTGTTGCAGGTACGCCAAATTTTTCTCTTTTGAAATCAATTATACGATAGGCTCTTTTTACACCGCCACCTTTATGACGACATGTAATTCTACCTGTATTATTTCTACCAGCTGTTTTCTTTAATGGTTTTAATAATGATTTTTCAGGAGTTGATGTAGTGATTTCTTGATAATCACTCATTGTCATACCTCTTTGTCCCGGAGATGTCGGATTAATTTTACGAATTGCCATTTTATTTTCTCCTATTATATTGGCTTCAGTCTTACTTGTTCAGGTTTCCCTTATAGCCTCGACCGCTTGTGTACTTAACTTTATTAGTTTGAGTTATTATGCTCCAACTAATTCTTCAATTGGATCACCTTCGATAGTTACGATTGCTTTTCTGCTTGAATCTGTTCTACCAAATTTGTAACCCATTCTTTTTGAATGTGAAGGCATATATACAGTTCTTACTTTTTTAACTTTTCTGCCTGGAAATGCTAATTCTATTGCTTGAGCAATTTCAACTTTTGTTGCATCTTCCAATACTTCGAATGTATATTGTCCCATTGTTGTTGCCATCATTGATTTTTCTGTAATGATTGGCTTCTTTATTATTTCATATAATCTTTCTTTGCTGCTCATTATTGTAACCTTTCTGTTATATCATTAATTGCAGATTCAGTAACTACTACAAAATCAGCTTCTAATAAATCTTTTACGTTTAGGTTAGATGGTAATATCATTTTTAATGTTGGAATATTACGTCCTGCTAATAGTAAATTTTTATTTTCTTCTTTTGTTGTATCTGCAATTAAAAGAACTTTACCTGATACTTGTAATGATTTTAATGAAGAAGTTAACAATTTTGTTTTTGGCTCTGTAATAGCTGAGAAATCTTTTACTATTACTAATTGAGCTTCTCTTGCAGACAAAGCTGATCTTAATGCTAACTTTCTAGCTTTTTGTGGCATTGCTAAGTCGTAGTTTCTTGGTTTTGGTCCAAAAATTACACCACCACCTGCAAATAATGGAGATCTTGTTGAACCAGCTCTTGCTCTACCAGTTCCTTTTTGTTTCCAAGGTTTTCTTCCGCCACCTGATACTTCAGCTCTTGTTTTACAATTTGCTGAGCCTTGACGAGCATTATTTAATTGTCTTCTTAACGCTAAATGCATTACGTGTAAATTAGGTTCTACACCAAAAACTGCTTCGTTTAAAGTGATTTCACCTAACTTTTCACCATTTGTACTTAATATTTGTTTTGACATTGTTTGTTTTTCCTTATTAATATTACTTTCCGTTTAAACTGCTTACCGCTTGCTTTCGCTTTATATGGCAAGACCAGCCGAGAATTTTATGACTTTCTCTTGTCAAGTCTTACGAATTATTGCTTCACATTCCGCAGTCACTCATTCCGTTTAGCTTATGCAAAACTTTCATTCGCTTTGCTTCACGCTACTTCGAGTTAGGCACTGCGTACCGTCACTCTACGCAAAATTCGTTAGTTCCATTTTGTTCTTGATGGAGTGATTGTTACTAATCTTCCTTCACATCCTGGAACTGATCCTTTAATTAAAACTAGATTGTTTTCTGAATCAACTTTAACTAATTTTAATTTTGTGATTGTAACTCTTTCGTTACCCATGTTGCCAGCCATTCTCTTACCTTTGATTACACGGCTTGGAGTTGTACCAGCACCAATTGAACCTGGTTCTCTGTGATTTTTTGAACCGTGGCCCATAGGTCCTCTTCCAAAGTTCCATCTTTTTACTGTACCTTGGAAACCTTTACCTATTGAGTGTCCAACTACGTCAACTTTTTGAACATCTGATAATACTGATAATTCAATTGCTTGACCTACTTTATAATCTTCCGGATTTTCTACTCTGAATTCTTGTAAGTGTCTGTAATTGCTTAAATCATTTTTCTTGAAATGACCTATTTGAGCTTTTGTTAAGTGTTTTTCTTTTGCTGCAATTGTACCTACTTGAATTGCATTATATCCATCAGTCTCAGTTGTTTTTACTTGTGTAACAACTATTGGATCTACCTTGATTACTGTAACAGGAATTGCCAAACCTTGTTCATCAAAGATTTGAGTCATACCTAATTTCTTTCCAATTACACCTAGTGTCATTTGTTTTTCCTTTCCGACATTACAACAGGTCACATCTTTATGACCTAACCTATTATATATGCCTTTCTTTCTTGCGAGCGCTACCAATACCTTTAAGGGTTTTCACCTTCCGCCTTCTTTTGACGTCGTAGTTCACATTATCTGCATAATGCTATTAAGTTTTCAAAAAACTGAGTTTAATTTTGTTGATTCTTATAATTTTACTTCGATATCAACACCAGCAGGTAAATCTAATCTGCTTAATTCTTCAGTAGTTTGTTGTGTTGGTTCATATATGTCAATAATTCTCTTGTGAGTTCTGATTTCAAAGTGTTCACGAGATTTTTTATCAACGTGTGGTGAACGTAGTACACAATAAATACGTCTCTTTGTAGGCAAAGGAATTGGACCAGCTACTTTAGCGTCTGTTCTTTTTGCTGTTTCAACGATTTTTTCAGCTGATAAATCAACTAATTTGTGTTCGTATGCCTTTAAACAAACTCTAATTCTTTGTCTTTTTGCTGTGTTTGCCATTATTCATTCCTTTTTCATCTTGTAACTCAGAATTGGACCTGCGTCCAACCCACTATAAAAAAAATTTAGCTATTTTTATCGGCTATAACTTTCAATATAGCATTGTAATCGTATTATAAACATAATTCATAGTCAACAGGGGGATTTAATAATATTTTATAATTTGTAATATTTCTTTAAAAAGTGATTAAATAACTAACAAAGATTCACTCTTACTAATGTTTATCAATACAATAATTTAAATTTATGATTTATAATATATTAAACATTTAAACAAAAAAAGAAGCCATCTGGCTTCTTTTTTAATGGAGCGGGAGACGAGGCTCGAACTCGCGACATCCTCCTTGGCAAGGAGGCATTCTACCACTGAATTACCCCCGCGTGTATAATTATTATACATGGACAATTTTTTTTTGCAAGCAATTATTTATGGGACCTATGTAGCAAATTCCACTAAATAGGTTGAAACGGTTAATAATACTAAGTTTCAGCCTATTTTTAATTATTCTCATCCACAGGCAAAAAATTTCTTTTCATTTTCTTAAGTCAGATAGGTACCTAACAGTTAGCACAAAGAAAATGAAAGGATGAAAAAATGAACAACGAAATTAAATGTCCGAAATGCGGAGAAATTTTTCAGGCAGATGAAACTCTTTATACAGCTATTGTTAAACAGGTTAGAAACAAAGAGTTTCAAAAAGATTTAAAAGACAAAGAAGCTCAATTTGAAAAAGATAAACAGAACCTGCTTATATCTGCCAGACTTGAAATGGAGAAAACTTTTGACAGGGAAATAAATGCTAAAAAAGCTGAAATAATACAGTTAAAATCAGAGATAAAATCCGCTCAAATAGCAAAGCAGGCTGAGATTAACAAAATTATCTCAGAAAAAGACAGTGAAGTTAATGAACTTAAATACAGGTTAGAAACTTTCAATAAAGACAAAGAGCGTGAAATTGCAAATATTGTGGTGGACATGAATAATAAACTTACTGCTCAGGAAAAGTTTATTTTAAAGATTACTAATGAAAGCGAGCTTGCTGAAAAAGAGTATAAACTGCGTGAACAGAGTCTTAAAGAAAAATATGAAACAGAGATAAAATTTAAGAATGACGAAATTGAACGTTTAAAAGATTACAAGCTAAAGTTATCTACAAAAATGATTGGTGAAAGTCTTGAACAGCACTGTGAGATTGAGTTTGAAAAGTTACGTGCTACCGGGTTTAAAGCTGCTTATTTTGAAAAAGATAATGAGGTTAAATCAGGCAGTAAAGGTGATTATAT
>CALVEV010000031.1 GCA_944326685.1 Candidatus Gastranaerophilales bacterium | reverse complement strand
GGGCACAAAAAAGAACCCCTTACTTGGAGTTCTTCTATTTAAATTGGGCCCGGAGGGATTCGAACCCACGACCAAAGGATTATGAGTCCTCTGCGCTACCGCTGCGCCACAGGCCCGTGACGACTTTTTTATTATATCATGAACCTTTTGGCTTGCGGCAGCGTTCCGCTACCGTCCCTCCCCCCAGAAGATACTTAATCTTCTTCGTCGGCAGAGTGCCACAGGCCCGTGACGACTTTTTTATTATATCATGAACCTTTTGGCTTGCGGTAGCGTTCCGCTACCTTTCCTCTCCTCAGAAGATACTTAATCTTCTTCACCGGAAGAGTGCCACAGGTTCGTGACAATTTATGTAATTAAGTTTACCATCTAAATAATTCAAAATCAAGTTTATTGTTTTGATTATATTTCATGTGCTAAGTATAATATTAACTATGAAAATTCTTAACCTTAAACTAGATAATTACAGAAATTGCCAAAATTTAGAACTTGATTTTTCTAGTAATAAAATTTTAATTATTGGAAAAAATGCACAAGGAAAAACTAATATACTTGAAAGTGTTTATTTTTTATCTCATCTTAAATCCCCAAGAACTTCAAATATTAAAGAATTACTGAATTTTAATGCCGAAAAATTTGGAATTAGTGCAAATATTATAAAAGCTGATACAAGTATTGAGATGGATTTATGTTTTGAAAACTCTAAAAAAATTCTCAAATTAAATTCTCTCAAAACTACACCTAAAAACTTCAAATCAGCAATTAAAACAGTTCTATTTTCAACAGAAGATTTATTGTTGCTAAGAGGAACGCCTCAAGATAGAAGAACATGGTTAGATAGAGCCATTTCACAAATCTATCCAGCTTATGATGAAAGACTTAGCAAATATGAAAAAATTAGAATCCAAAAAAATAATTTATTAAAACAGCCCGAAATTAATATGGATTTATTAGATGTATATAATCAACAATTAGTCATTACAGGCTCTAATATTATATTATTAAGACAAAAGTTCTTAAAAGAGCTAAAAAGCCATGCCATTATTAAACATCAAAATATTGCAGAATTTGAAGATTTTGACTTAAAATATAGCATTGACATCTCAAATATTGAAGAAATTGCTCACTATTTAGAAGGTCAATTAACTGAACGAAAAGCAGAAGAAATCGCTAGAAAACAGTCATGCGTTGGACCTCATAGAGATGATATTTTATTTTTTATTAATAATAACGATGCAACTAAATTCGCATCACAAGGACAACAAAGAACTATTGTGTTATCGCTTAAATTAGCAGAAATAAATCTTATTAAAGAAAAAATTGGAGAATCCCCAATTCTCCTTCTTGACGATGTTCTTGCTGAATTAGATGATATTAGACAAAATTATTTATTAAAAACAATTGAAAATGATACTCAAACTATTATCACATCTGTAGACACCTTATTATTTGATAATCAATTTTTAAAAGATGTTATCATTTACAAAATAAATAATGGAAACATTATACAATAGAGTATTTTTTTTTCAAATTAGTTATACAAATTTATGTAAATTTTTTAGAATTTCAAATTTGTTTATGATATACTTATTTATTATATAGTATGGGGTTTGGAGTTGTTGGACTCATTTAATATAAAAAGAATAATATTTGGGATATTTTTACTTATTTGGGTACAGTTTGGTACTTTATATTCTTATGCCTCAGAAAAAATTGATAACAAAACAGAAAATGCTGAAATTATAGATAATATCCAAACATCACAACCTATTAAATATATCAATGATATACAAGTAATAGGAGCAAATGCTGTAACCTCAAGCTATATTTTATCCAAATTTAACATCCACAATGGAGATATTTACAACCCTAATACTATCCAAGAAGGATTAAAATCTCTATACCAATTAGGCTTTTTTACTGATAGGATGAAAGCTGTACCAATTGAAAATAAAGATGGAACAATTACTCTAAAATTGGTTGTAGAAGAAAATTTACCTATCACGAATGTAACAATTGAAGGGAATTCTGTTGTTTCAACTGAAGAATTAATGAAATATGTGTTACCACTGATTGGTCAACCACAAAATATTGGGAAAATAAATGAAGCAATTGAAAATATAAATGATTGCTACAATTCTAAAGGTTATATTCTCGCAAGAGTAAATGCTGTTTCTGATGACCCTGATGGAACAATCAACTTTGAGATTGTTGAAGGAACAATCAACAAAATAATGATTTCAGGGAATGAAAAAACTAAAGACTTTGTTATTGCCAGAAATATAATGACAGAACCTGGAACTGTATATAACGATAATATTTTGAAAAAAGATTTAGTTCGACTATACTCTACTCAAGCATTTAAAAATGTTGATAGAAATATAGAAGCTTGCGAAGATGACCCAACAAAATTTGATATAACTATAAATGTTGAAGAACAACGTACAGCAACAGTATCATTAGGAGGTGGATTAGACTCTCACACCGGAGCTTTTGGATCTGTTGGTATTACTGAAAACAACTTTAGAGGGTTAAATCAAAGACTTGGTATTAATGGTTTAGTCGGTTCTGGTATTATTATGAGTGACTCAACTATTAAAGATTACATGAATATGCAAGGGGAAATCAGTTTCTTTGAACCATATTTTTTAAATGCTGATAATTCTTTTATGAGTAAATTATTTTATAGAAGTTTAGGAAGTTACCAAGTTCCACTTGCGGTTGAAGAAAGATTTGGCTTAGAAGCCACTATTGGACATAAAATTAAATCAAATGAACATTTATCATCTACTTTATCATTTGGGATTGAAAAAATTAATGTTATGGAAGGAGATTATAATAGAATCTCTAATATGTATGCCGCAAAAGGACTTGATATCGCTCAACGTGCTAAACAATTAGAAGGTGGTATCTTCTTTAATATTAGTCCTGGTATTGTATATGATACAAGAGATTCTGCACTTAATCCTAGAAATGGGGTATTAGCAACAGCTAGATATGATGAAGCTTTTTGTTTAGATGGTTTTAATAAAACAAACGGGAAATTATCTGGTATGGTGAAAAAATTTGTACCAATAGCGAAATTTTCATCTTTATCTTTCACTGCTAGAGCCGGAGGTAAAATCCATGGTGATGATATGCCTGAAGTTATGGCATATCGACTCGGTGGACCTTATACAATCAGAGGGTACAAAGTTAACGGGGTAGGAACTGGTGATGCATTCGTTATGGGATCAGTTGAATTAGCAACACCTGTTTTATTCTTAGATAGACTAAAAGCAAACTTCTTTAAAAATCTTCGTTTAACTTTCTTTGTTGATGCAGGTAAAGTATTTAGCCCATACGTTACAGATGAGTTGTTTGATAGACCTATGCAAGCAATTACTGCAGGGGTTGGCTTAAAATTATATATTCCTGGTGTTGGACCATTATCTGTTGATTATGGTATTCCTATTACTAATCCTGGAGAATATGGTTCTAGAGGCGGCTACTTCACATTTGGTGTTGGCGATTTGATGTATTAATATATGATTAAAATATAAGGAGATTATTATGAAAAATTTAAAACTTTTTGTTATTAGCCTAGTAGCAATCCTTTTTACTACTAATTTTGCAATGGCTGATGGTGTTGGATACATTGATTATCAAAAAGTAGTTGAATCTACTCCTTTTGCTAGAGATACTATGAAATCTTTAGATTATAAAGCTCTTGAATTATGACAATATTTAGTTGATAAATAAAACGAATACAAAGCAATTGATACGCCTATTCAAAAGAAAAATTTCCAAGATAAGGTAGCTAATGATTTTAAAGCTAAAGAAACTGCATATTTAAAACTAAAAGCAAAAAGTGAAAACGAAATTTATGAAAAAATCAAAACCGCAGCTACTGATATTATGGTTCAACACAAACTTAATGTTGTTATAAGTGATAGAGCGGTATTCATTGGTGGTATGGATATCACAGACCTTGTTATACAAAAATTAAAAGGATCAAAATAGTTTTGAACATCATCGACATTATTGAAAATAAAAAATTAGGGAAAGAGCATTCAAAAGAAGAAATTAATTATATAATTGATTCATTCATGAATAATAGTATCTCTGATTATCAAATTAGTGCTTGGCTAATGGCTATATATTTTCAAGGACTTACTGAAAATGAAACCATATATCTTACAGATGCACTTATTCAATCTGGTGATGTAATTAATCTTGAAGAATTAACTGCACAAGTTATTGACATCCATTCTATTGGAGGAGTCGGAGATAAGTTAACTATAACATTAATTCCTCTTATGGTTGCAGCAGGAATTCCGATGATTAAATTACTAGGACAAGGAATCGGTTACACAGGTGGAACTATTGATAAACTGAAAGCAATTCCTGGTTTCAAAACCGGACTAGCGATATCTGATATACTTAATCAACTTAAAAATATTAAAGTTGCAATATCTAATAATATCCATAATATAGCTCCAGCAAATAGAAGTTTGCAAGCTATCAAATATACCACAAGCATTATGGACTCAATACCTTTAATAACTGCTTCTGTTATGTCCAAGAAAATTGCTACAGGCGCAGGAAATATTATTATTGATGTTAAATACGGTTCTGGGGCATCATTACAAACAACAGAAGATGCTGAAAAACTGGCTAATTTAATGATTAATGTCGGTAAAAATTTTAACAAAACAATTACAACAATTATTACATCGATAGATGAACCATTAGGAAGAGCTATAGGTAATGCTATTGAAGTTATTGAAGCTATTGAATTTTTAAAAGGAAATATTAAATCAGGAGATTTAGTAGAACTATCATATGAATTTGCAGCAACAGCACTTGTTACACTTAAACGCTATGAAAATATTGAACAAGCTAAAGAATATTTAAAATATATAGTTGATTCAGGCAAAGCTATTGAAACTTTTAGAAATATTATAAAAAGCCAAAAAGGTAACGATAAAGTTATAGATTCATATGATTTATTTGACTTACCTCAATATAGATTTCGTTGTCGTTGTAACCAAAATGGATTCGTAAATCGTATTGATGGATATAAAATTGCATATGCTTGTAGGCTTCTTGGTGCAGTTAGAACAAAAAATAATGATGATATTGATAGAAGTGTTGGAATTTTTCTTAATAAAAAGACTGGAGAAGAAGTTAAAGAAGGAGATACATTATTTACAATATATACAAATAAAAATGAAGATATTGAACTTGTAAAAAAATACTGCTATGATGCATATAATATCTCTGAAGAAAATAATTATAATAAGCAATTAGTATACAAAGTAATAAGAGGTAATGAGAATGTTTAACAGAAAAATGGAATACATAATTAAATCAGTACCGACAGATGATAAGCAATTATTAGAAGATTTACTTAACGAAATGTCTGATGCAGGTTGGGATTTGTATACTATGCATGAAGTTGAATATGAAGAAGAATTCCAATACAACTGTATATTTATGAGAGATAAAGAAACAAGTGATGATGATGAACCATTTGATAAAATAGTAAAAGTAAATAACTTTAAATCTCAAATGGAAAAAATGCTTGCTTCATCAAATTCTACTCCTTATGAAACCTGTAAAGAAATTACATCAAAAATAAGAGCACAAAAACAAAAAATTAATCGAATTAAATCTAATTTAGAACAAGAAGAAATCTCTCAAAGGGGAGCACTTAATTCTCAAATGTCTGAAGAAATTGAAAAATTAGAAAAATTCAAACAAGATTTGACAAGAGAATTATCTCCTGGTGTTATGTATTCAAGAATTGGACAAGAGAAATTTACAGTTAATTTAAGCGAAGAACTTATTGAATTTGTAAGTCCGGATTCAGAAGATGATTTATTATCTGAAACTGTTAAACTAAGGCAAAAACTAACGGACGAATTAGGCTATGTTCTACCAAAAATAGTTTTTAAAGATGATGAAGATTTAGAACCATATGAATTTTCAATATGCGTACATTCGTTAAATGTATATAAAACTATAGCAATACCTGAACATAAAGCATTTTTTAAAAATGATTTAAACATAACAAGAAAACCCAAAGGAACAATTGTTTCTAAAGATATAATTACTGAAAAAGAAATTTGGTGGATTCCAAATGATGAAAGTGAAGATTTCTGGAGCGAAGGACTAACTCCTATTGAATATATCGCAAGAGCTATTGAATTCATAGGAATTAAATATGTTTCAGAAATATTAGATTATAGCGATATTAATAGATATATAACATTAGTTGAGAAACGAAATTCATTCTTAATTAATAATATAATTCCAGATTTCATTACTATTTCAGAATTAAAATATATTATTATAAGCTTAATCAGAGAACGAATTTCAATAAAAGACATTGATTATATTTTTGAAAAAATAAATGATTACTCTGATGAACCGTCAAAAGATGGATTACTTGATAAAATTAGATTATCATTAGCAAAACATATTTCAAAAGATATTGCATCTAGAGGTGACGAAATCAAAGCAATTGAATTTTCTGCAAAAACATTAGATACAATGTTTAAATTAACAGATTCTACAGATGAAGCAGTTATTAAAGTTGATGGAAATGTAGCAGGTAAATTAGCAAAAAAAATAAAGAAAATAGCTGAAATTAATGAATTAGAAGAAATTATACTTATTGTACCAATGGAAATAAGACATATGACATTCTCTATTTTTTCTGAGTTTTTGAACAATATAACAGTTATAGCTCATGAAGAATTAAACTGCAATTGCCCTATAAATGTCATTGATGTTATATAATAAGTTATTTTATTATTTTATGCTTTGGCGAAATTTCAACAAAATCATAAAATAATTCAAAAACTTTTTTTAAACCATCACCTGTTAAAGATTTATTTTCTTTAACAAATTGTTCTAACCTTGGACTATATTCTTGAGTAAAAATAAAAGTATCACCATCTTTGCATAAAGAATCTAGGGCATGTTTTGGTTTTTCTTGTTTTCCGCAAATCATGCTAAAATCAGCACCTTCTTTATCTAAAACATTTGCAATATCATTAAATAAATTAAAACTGTCTTTATCTTGAGATTTTCCGCCTAAAATAAAAGCTGTTACATCCCCAGATTCATCCTTATTACGCTTTATTAAATCCGATATTTTGTCTAACAGATTGCGGCTTCGATATTCAGGAGCTAAATGAACCATTGTGTTATTTATGTCTAAGATTGAACAAGTATTTGCATATTGAGAATACATCGGCCCTTTTGATTTAACTTTATCATTAAATGTATAATGAGGAAAAGCACCAACTTCTCTCATTTTTTTAGAAGTGATAAGCTTTTCAAAATCTTTAGGAGAAACATATTTTATTTTTGCAGAACCTGTAAAATTTATAGACATAACACCACCTTTTTCAATATAAAGCATCATGAAAAAATAAATTGCTCTTTTTTGAATTTTTGTAAACAAAAAGGGAACCTAAACTTCTTTAGATTCCCTTTTATAATATATTCTATTATTAACTACTTATTACCTTGAATTCTCATTGAATAGAATGAACGAATTACAAATACAATAGCAATTAATAAGAATACAACTCCTGCAATTTTAGCACAATCTCTAAAACTTGGATTGATTGCAATTTCCATTGCTAATAAACCAAATAATGTTGTAAATTTAATTATTGGATTCATTGCAACTGATGAAGTATCTTTAAATGGGTCACCAACAGTATCACCAACAACAGTTGCTTCATGTAATGGTGTTCCTTTTTCTGCCATATCTACTTCAACAATTTTCTTTGCATTATCCCAACAACCACCGGCATTTGCCATAAATACAGCTTGGAATAAACCAAATACTGCAATTGCGATTAGATAACTTACAAAGAATGATACAGGTGTTGCATCAACTCCAACTGGAGCTGATAAACAAGCTAAAGCTAAAGCAAATGCAAATAATGCTATAAAGATGTTTACCATACCTTTTTGTGCATATTGAGTACAAATTTTTACTACTTCTTTTGAATTTGCTAAATTAGCTGATTTATCATCTGCTTCACCTAGTTTAATATGGTTTTTAATAAACTCAGTTGCTGAATATGCACCTGTTGTTACAGCTTGCATTGATGCACCTGAGAACCAATAAATTACAGCACCACCAGCAATAAATCCTAACAATGTATATGGATTTAACAAGTTAAGAATCATTTCAGGAGTGATACCTAATGTTTGTTGAATAACTAATATTAAAGAGAAAATCATAGTTGTAGCACCAACAACTGCAGTACCGATTAAAACTGGTTTTGAAGTAGCTTTGAATGTATTACCAGCACCATCATTTTCTTCTAAATATCTTTTTGCATTTTCAAAATCTGGTTTGAAACCATAACCTTTTTCAATACCACTTGCAACATCAGGAATTTCTTCAATTAATGACAATTCATAAACTGATTGAGCATTATCTGTCACAGGACCATAGCTATCTACAGCAATTGTTACAGGTCCCATTCCTAAGAAACCAAATGCTACTAAACCAAATGCAAATACAGATGGATAAATCATAAATGTATGAGGGATATATGTACTAGCTGCATAAGCTAATCCCATTAATAATACAATGATTGCACCAATCCAGAATCCTGAGAAGTTACCTGAAACAATACCTGATAAGATTGTTAAAGATGCACCACCTTCTTGAGATGCAGTTACAACTTCTTTTGTATGTTTTGCTTTTGGACTTGTAAATACTTTTGTTGCTTCTGGAATTAAAGCCGCACCTAAAGTACCACAAGATATAATTATGGATAATACTAACCATAAATGAGAATCAGCTAAACCACCTAATAACCATTTACTTACACCAAATGTCATAGCTATTGAGAATATTGATGTTAACCAAACTAAATTAGATAGAGGTAATTCAAAATCAAATTTTTGAGTCTTAGCTGCATAAAGTTTAGTAATACCATTATTTACCCAGTATGCCAATACTGAAGTAATAATCATTAAAAATCTCATTGTAAATATCCAAGTTAATAAAGTAACTTGATACTCCGGTTTTAAAACACCTAATAAAATGAAACTCACTAACGCAACACCAGTTACACCATAAGTTTCAAAACCGTCAGCAGTTGGTCCGATTGAATCCCCTGCATTATCACCTGTACAATCAGCAATTACACCAGGGTTTCTTGGATCATCTTCTTTAATACCGAATTGAATCTTCATTAAGTCAGATCCAATATCAGCAATTTTAGTGAATATACCACCTGCAACACGAAGTGCTGATGCACCTAATGATTCTCCGATTGCAAAACCAATAAAACATGCACCTGCAATTTCACCAGGAACAAATAATAAAATAATAAGCATCATAATAAGTTCTACTGAAACTAATAGAACACCGATACTCATACCTGCATTTAATGGAATATTTAAAATATTTAAAGGAATTCCTTTTAATGCTGTGAACGCTGTTCTAGCATTTGCTAAAGTGTTCATTCTAATACCAAACCAAGCAACAGAATATGAACCTAAAATACCGATTACTGACCAACCTAAAATAATTAATACATTAGTTAAAGTCATTTTTTCTAAATAACCAAAGTAAAATGCAATACATAATGCAATTAATACTTCTAACACAATTAAAAATTTACCTTGTTGAACAAGATAAGTTTTACAAGTTTCAAAAATTGTGTTCCCTACATTCGCCATTGCTGCGTGGACATCTAATTTCTTAACTTTTAAGAATTCTACGAACCCAAATATAACGCCAATAATAGAAACAGCTAAACCTATCAATAATAGATTATAGCTTGTCATATCAGCTTTTATATTAGGAACGACTAGAGATGCTTCACTTGCAAAAGACGGTACATTTACCATCAATAATGACATCAAAGAGAACATTATCTTTGGTAAGATACTTTTCTTTCTCATAAGTCTCTCCTTTTTAGTTGTAACAGAACATTTAGTTCCCTGACTAATTATATTAAATTATCCTCGATAAATCAATAGAAAAACCATGCCAGAAAAAAGCCTATGAACTTAATCATAGGCTTTAATTTCTTCTATGCCATATAACACACTTTGGGCTTTGTAAGTTGTGCCATTTTCTCTAAACCTTCTTGAATTTTGTAACCTGACAACTCCATAGCTTCTCTGGTTGTTAATTCTCCATTTTCGCCTTTTGCCTCTAATTCTTGTTTTCGCATTTCTTGTTTCACCATTTGACGTTTTTGATAAGCATCACTTAAATCATCCAAAACTGTTCTTTGAGGATAACGGGACATAATTCCATTATTGGCAATAATAGCACAACTTCCTGATGTTTCTGACATACAACCTCCTTGTAGGGGTAAAGTAACACACGATTATTACATGTATAATAAAAATTTTTTTTTTAGGAAATTGCTAAATTTAAAAATTTATTCACAATTATTTACAAAAGCCAGTATAAAATTTTTATACTGGCTTTTGTTATTATGAAATATTTATCGAAAACATTGGTTCTTTATTAGATAAACATGCTATACAATAATCAGTTTCTAATCTTACCGTAGAAGAAAAATCTTTTAAATCACTACCTGTTCTACCACGATAATCATTTGTCAAAAAGGGACAAGAAAATACTCCATTTTGAGTTAATAATCGACCTTTTAAACAGTCATATATTCCATTATCTTCTAATTTGGAAATATCAACTAAATTATTATTATCAGCCCATTTTGTTATTTGAACCATAGAGTTTTTTAATTCTTGCTCCTGAATTATTCTTTGAAATTCATTTTGAATAATACGTTCATCTTCTTGATAATAATTATTTACACACAATATTGTCGTAAAATCATACTTATCTAAACATTTTAATGCATACATATTTTGCCTAAATGCTCCACGGAAACGAACTTCATCATTACGTTGTTCATCATAACTGGCAAATGATAGTTTAAAAATTATTTGATATTCTGATTCATCTTCAACTTTTTTTAAAAATCTTGCTTTTTTTTCATTAATAAAAGTAGCATTCGTAAATATACATACATTAGTTCTTTTTAAACATAATCTTAAAATCGAATTAAAATCAGGATGAGTCATTGGTTCTGCACCTGTTAAATAAATACATTTTAAATCAGATTCTTTTGTATCAATTAACGCTTGTTTTATTTTATCTACTTGAATAAAATCTTTAACATTTTTTTTCAAAGGGAAATCAATATAACATTTTTTACATCTTTGATTACAATTTTTTGCCGTTAATTCTATAAAAAGATGATTTAACTCAGTAAGCTTACAAACGGGTGCAACAGTTATTCCAGACATTTTAGCCCTCCTTTTTTATTTTTTATATTACAATTTAAAAATAAAAAAGATATTACCCGAGTGTCTGAACCAACAAGGCTATACACCAACTTCTTCGATATCTTGAACTTCCTCTAATAATTCTGTTGGAATTTCCTTTGATGTCGTAATTCCATAATCTTTCAAAGCTTCGACTTGAGAGAATAAACTTGGATTATTTTTATTACTTCTTTGGAATCTATTAATTGTCTTATTAAACTGAGTGTTTAATAATTCAAAACGTTTTTTTACATCTAACAAATCTTCACAGAATTTGGCAAATGTTTCATACAAATTTGTCCCTGCTTGAACTATTTTATTGACACTTTCTTGTTGCTTTTGTTGTGATAATAATTGATTTACGAGTCTTATTGTTGTTAGTAATGCGGATGTGCCAACAATTATTACATTTGCTTTGTATGCTTTATTAATTAAATCATTATCTTCATATAATAGATTTACAGAATTTTCTATTGGGACATACATCAATACAAAATCAGGTTGATATAAATCATCTGCTTTTTGATAATTCTTTTCGGCTAAATCCATTATACGTTTTTTAACCTCTGATTTAAACTTTGGTAATTGTTCTTCATCTTGCATATATTCTAAATAACTAGTTAATGTCATCTTAGAATCAATAATCAAATGACGATTATCAGGTAAATTTAAAACTACATCAGGTCTTATTGTATGGCTTGTTTCATCTTCGCTTATTGATTTTGATACAAATTGTTTTGTATAATGAATACCTTCTTGCATCCCACAAGATTGCAAAATTGTATCTAATAATCCTTCTCCATAGGCACCTTTTACATTTTGATTAGAAGTTAAAGCATTTGCTAACTGATTTGCTTCTTTAGTTATCTCTGATGTACTTTTCTCTAAATTGGTTATTTTTTCTACAAGTGCTGCAGTATTTTTTATCCCTGTAGTATTAAAATCTTCAACTTTTGTCTTAAATTCACCCAATTCTTTAGCTAATGGAGCAAGTTTTAAATCCAAAGCTTCTTGATGTTGTTTTCTTAAATCTTCTTGTTCTTCTCTTATAGTATCACGAGCTATTTCTGAAAAATCAGATTTAATAATTTTTTCTAAATCACCCAATGTCTCAAGCTGAGTCTTTACTTTTATTAACTCCTCTTGTGATTTTTTATCAGAATATAATTTTACAATTACCCCTGAAATTATAGCTCCTATTGAAAAACAAAGAATATTTAAAATCATACATCCAACCCCATATTATAGAAGGCTGAAGGAATTTTATCCTTCAGCCATTTAAACTTATTAATTATTATTATCTCTTAATTTAGCTACTAATTTTAAAATTTCAATATACAACCAAACAAGAGTAACCATTAAACCAAAAGCACCATACCATTCATAATCTTTTGGTATCATATTTCTTGCACCTTGTTCAATAAAATCAAAATCAATAATTAAGTTTAATGCAGCAATTGCAACAACTAATACACTAAATCCAATCCCCACCATACCTGATTCAAAAATACCAGGAATACTATAGTGGAAGAATGATGCAATTATTTGCATTAAATATAAAACAGCGATTGAAACTGTTGCAGTAAATAAAACACTTCTGAATTTATCAGAACATCTTATAATATTTAACTTATACAACGCTAACATAGAAAACATCGCTGCAAATGTTCCTGAAACTGCTTGAAACGCAATTCCCGGATATTGTTTTTCAAACATTGCAGAAATGCCACCTAAAAATAAACCTTCACAAGCTGCATATATTGGAATAAATACTTTATTTCTTGTAAAGGAAATAATTAATGCCAATACAAAACCAACAATTGCACCAATTGTGGTTAGCATCATTGCTTTATCCATAAAACCTGCTAAGAATTGTGACCAAGTATAAAAAGCTGGAACAGCTGCAAATACAAATAATAAAAATGTTTTGTTAATTGTTCCATTTATTGTCATAGGAGCAGAAGATAAAACTCTTTCATCTGCTTGACCAAAATTATCATTCAAAATCGGATTTGCCATAATACTCTCCTTTTCTTATCAAGAATATTATAACTTATTTATTATTTTTTTCCTATAGGTTAATTATTTCTTAATAGTTCAAATATTAACTTAACCTTTGAATATAAAATATCTAAATCTTCATCCTCGTCCATTTCTAATGTTATTGTTGGAATATTTCTTTCTACTCCTGCATATGTCCCAAAACTTCCTGGAGTTGGATAACCTATACTTTCTTCAACAGGATATCCTATTATTTCAGAAATTTTTTCAGAAATATCTTTTGCAGGACCATCATAATTTACTATCTTATATGGGGTATGAAGCGTCAAAATTAATCTTGGATTATATTCTTCAATAACATCTATCAAAAACCTAGTCTCGATTTCACTTGCAGGAGAATCCCCCCCATAATAATTATCTTTATCAGATAATTCCCAATTCTTGCTCGGGAAATTTCTATTGATATCAACACCATTTGAATTAACTCTTGTACCTTTATCCTTACCATCTGGATTTAATGCAGGAATAAACAACATGCCGGAATCCTCAACTTCTTCTAAATATTTGTTTATCAAATATTCACCTTGAGGTTCATCACCATGAACTACTCCTACTATTAATACTGGATTCATAGAGAATGAACCCCCAAGAAGTAGGAGTTCATTCTTATTATTTGTAATTTCTTTCTTTAATACTTTCATAATCATCTATTGTTTTGGAGCTGCTGGAAATTTTTCGGGATTAACCGCTTCTGCAGCTTGTTGTCTTTGTTTTGCCATTTCCTTTAATTTTTCTTGAATTTTTACTGGATTATAACTTTCATTTACATATTCTATCTTTGCACTAGCCTTCATTTGATTTATTAATTGTTCTAATATAATCATTTGTCTTTGTGTTTGTAAATACAATTTAATTTGATCTTTAACTTTTACAAATGGTTCCTGACCAGCTGCCATTCTATCAGTAACTTTTATAATATGATATCCATATTGCGTTTGAATTACAGGACTTATGGTATTTGGTTGTTGTGAAAATGCTTGTGTTGCAAAAGGTTCTACCATATCAGCTTTTGCAAAGAAACCTAAATCTCCACCTTTTTTTGCAGTTGCAACATCTTCTGATTCTTCTCTTGCTGTTTTTTCAAAGTTATCTGGTAAATTCTTTAATGCTGCTTGAATTGATAATGCCTTTGCATATCGTGCTTGCATTTCTGCCATTACTTTTTCTTTTAAAATAGTATCTGATAAATCCTTATTTTCTGGTTGAGATTTTATCTTATTAGCGATTTCCATTGGATTAGCTAATATCAAAATGTGAGAAGCTCTTACTCTATCAGGATACATAAATTTCTTTGTATTTTTCTTATAGAAAATTTCAGCATCTTTATCTGATATTTTCACATTTTCTATCATATTAACAAGTTTTTTAACTTTTACTTCTTCTTTTAAATCTTTCTTAAATTGCTCATTTGATACGCCATTACGTTTTAAAATAGCATTAAATTGTTCTTTTGAACCAACTTTATCAATCATTGTTTTCAACTCGTTATTCAAATCAGCATTTGAAACTTTTATATGTCTTTTTGCTATTTCTTGATCAACTAAACTTCTTACAATTAGTTCATTAACAACTTTATCCTTTATCATCAAGTACATAAAATTATTATCATCTTGAGGGATTTCAATACCCATCTTGGCAAGTGTATCATTAGTTGCAACTTTTTTAAATTCTACGTCAAACTGATTTTGTGTAATAGGTTTATTATTTACCTTTATAATAACATCTTTGTTAGTATTACAACCTGTAAGTAAAAATACAGATGCCAACATTGTTAATAGAACTTTTTTCATTTCATTATCCTCGTGTTTCGTATTCGTAACTTATTTTATCTATATCATAGAACAAATCATATAACATGTTAAATAATTCATTAAAATTCATAATTGAATTATTTATCAATAATATTGAAGT
Organism: Candidatus Gastranaerophilales bacterium; assembly: GCA_944326685.1. Lineage (GTDB taxonomy): Bacteria > Cyanobacteriota > Vampirovibrionia > Gastranaerophilales > Gastranaerophilaceae > UMGS1585. The sequence continues at coordinate 142,922 of CALVEV010000031.1, read as the reverse complement.
CGCATCTTCACAAGTTTTTGGAGCAGGAGTCCATTGAATATTTTTTATTATATTTCTTGGCAGTTTTATACTTAAAATTCTCCATTCTTCCTTTGTAAAAGGTGTATAAACTCTTATATTATTCATCGCCTCTCTAATTAATGTTATACCCACTTTTGTAGCCATAAGTCTAATTTGAACAAGCTTAATAAGATTATCAACTTCTTCCGGTATTTTTGAAAATCTATCTTTCCATTCTGAAACAATATAATTTAATTCTGTATCATTATGAACATCTGCTAATCGTTTATATTCAATCATTTTTTGTTCTTTTGAACCTACCCAATCTTCAGGGATATACGCTGTTACATTTATATCTACAATTGTTGGAGGTTTATGTTTTACAACTTCACCTTTTAACTCATTAACGGTTTCTTCCAACAATTGACAATATGTATCAAAACCTACATTTACCATATGGCCATGTTGTTTTGTTCCTAAAATATTACCAACACCTCTTATCTCAACATCTCGCATTGCAATCTGATAGCCACTACCTAATGTTGTAAATTCCTTAATTGCAGACAACCTTTGCATAGCCTCTTTAGTTATATTTTTATTAGGCTTATATAAACAATAACAATAAGCTTGACGTTCAGAGCGACCAACACGCCCTCTTAATTGGTAAAGTTGAGCAAGACCAAACCTATCTGCATCATGAATTATCATTGTATTAGCATTTGGAATATCTAAACCATTTTCAATAATCGTTGTACATAATAATATATCGTATTCATGATTTGAAAATCCGATAATGACTTCTTCCAACTCTTTTTCTGATAACTGCCCATGACCAACTGCAATTCTTGCATTTGGAACTAATTCTTTTAACTTCAACCTAAATTCTTCAATAGTTTCTACTCTATTATATAAATAATAAACTTGACCATCCCTATCTAGCTCATGGACTATTGCATTTTTCACAATATTTTCATTATAAACTCCGACAAAAGTTCTTATAGGAAGCCTGTTTTTAGGAGGTGTATTAATAACTGACATATCTTTTATTCCAGATAAAGACATATATAATGTTCTAGGAATTGGAGTTGCTGACATAGAAATAATATCAATATTTTCTCTAAATTCTTTTAATTTTTCCTTATGTCGTACACCAAATCTATGTTCTTCATCAATTACCAATAAACCTAAATCTTTGAAAGTCACACCATCTTGAAGTAATCTATGCGTTCCTACTACAACATCACAACTTCCTAGTGCCATATTTTTTAGAGTTTCTTTTTGTTCTTTTGTAGTTCTAAACCTACATAACAATTCAACATTAACCCCATATGGCTTAAATCTCTCTGATATTGTTTGATAATGTTGTAATGCCAAAATTGTTGTTGGAACAATTACTGCAACTTGTTTACCAGATGCAACGGCTTTAAATATTCCACGCATTGCAACTTCTGTTTTGCCAAAACCTACATCTCCACATACAAGCCTGTCCATTGGATTTATGCTTTCCATATCAGATTTTATTTCGTTTATTGCTTTCATCTGATCAGGAGTTTCTGTATATTCAAATGCATCTTCCATTTCTAATTGCCAAGCACTATCTGGCTCAAATGCTATTCCTTCTTGAATTTTCCTTCGCGCATAAAGTCTTAACAAGTCATAAGCAACTTTTTCTACCTCTTGTTTTACCTTTGACTTAGTTTTCTCCCAATCAGAGCCACCCATTCTTGATAATTTTGGCTTTGCTGCACCTGCTCCACGATAACGACATAACAAATTTATTTGTTCTGCAGGTATATGCAATCTATCTTTCTGAGCATATTCTATTGTTAAATAATCCTTTAACTGACCATCTAACTCTTGTTGTGTTAAACCAATATAAATTCCTACACCATGAACAGAATGAACAACATATTCACCCTCTTTTATATCATTGATACTTTCTATATACTCTGCTTTTTCTTTATAAGATGTTCTTTTAGTTGAGGTGACTTCTTTATTTCTTTTATTGAATAATTCTCTATCTGTTAATAAAATTAATTTTGCATCTTCAATAATAGTTCCATTTGCTGATATATTATTAGCGTACTCAACATCATAAATATCGTATCCTGCTAATATTTCTTTTACTCTTTCTTTGTAATCAGTTGCAATTATTATTTGATATCCTTCATGATTTTTTATATATTCGGCAACCTCATCCATATTTGCATTAAAATTTTTTATAACCTGAGCATTAAAATCAATGATTTCATCAAATTCACTATCTATAAAATTATTTAATTCTACTCGTTGATACCTTATAAACTTAGCAACAAAATCATTATAATTAATATGATTGATATCTCTTAAAGGATATATCAATTCTGTTTTTATATTTTCTTCTAATTGTTTATCATAATTTTCTTCTATAAATTGATACTTAGAAACAACTTCACTTTTTTCATCAAATACCAAAATATAATCATCTAAATAATCAAGCACACTTTCTAAATCAGAATTAAAATAACTCTGATAAACACTTACACCCTCAAAATATCCTTCCTCTATTAATTTTTCATTTAATTCTTTCGGAAAATCTTTTGGAGGTTTCTCAGGCAAAATAAATTTGTATACAGGCATGATATCTATACTTTTAATTTTTTCAATTGATTTTTGAGTTTCTCTATCAAAATATCTGATATCAACAATCTCATCACCCCAAAACTCAATTCTTACAGGGTTTTCTTTTAAGGTATAAATATCAGCAATATCACCTCTTATACTAAATTCAGAAATATCACTCACCATAGTTGAACGTTTGTACCCCAAACCAACTAATTTTTCTAATAAATCTCTTTGAGTTATTTCATCCCCAATTTTTAATGTAAAACTATTCTTCTTTACAAAACTCCTCGATGGAAATTTTTCTAATAAAGCCTTTATTGGTGTAATTATAATATCAGAAGGATTTAACAATAAATTGATTTGGGTTGAATAATCATATAAATTGAGAGGCACTGTCTCATAAATCAAAGAATTTTGATATGGAAAAATATCTGAATTTAACTCAAAAAAAGACTTCAAATCTCTTTGGTACTTTAATGCCATTTGCTCTGTTGATGTTATAAATAAAACCTTTTTACCTAAATCATTAGCTAATACATTAACAAGCAAAAGACGTAAAAAAGTAGTTAAACCAGTTACTACAAATGATTTAGAAGCTTTTATATTCTTCTTAAATTCAGAAAAATCAATATTCATTATTCTTGATTTTGGCTTTCGTAATCAATGCCCATATTTTTTAATGTTGCAATAAATCTTTCTGCGCAAGCTTTTTGCACATCAGGAGGCACAACTCTTAATATTTCAACAGTTCTTGAAATAACAGGGTTTTTATCATACCAACGACAACCATTAATAGGTTTCACCAACTCATAAAACTTATCAATAGCCTCTTTTGATACTTGTTCTTCTAATTTGGCAAGAAATAATTCTGCTTGTTCTAATAATTCATCTTGATAATTTTTTAATAGCTCAATAACCTCTAATAACTTAGGGTCATGATCATACCATCTTTTATACACGGGACTCATTTATTAACCCTTTCGTATTTTCAGTATCTTCACTATAACGAATAATATTTGCACCTAATGCTGTTAACTTAGCATCAAAGTTTTCATAACCTCTATCTATATGATGAAGATTTTCAATAATAGAAGTTCCATCAGCCATAATAGCTGCTACTACTAAAGAAGCACCTGCTCTTAAATCACTTGCAGAAACAGTTGCACCTGTAAGTTTTTTTACACCTTTGATAATCGCATGATTTCTATCTTGGTGAATATCTGCACCCATTCTTAACAAATGAGGGACTTGCATAAATCTATTTTCATATAAACTTTCAGTAATAATCCCAACTCCATTAGCAGTTGTTAATAATGCCATTGCCATAGATTGCAAATCTGTTGGGAATCCAGGATATGGCTGAGTTACAAAGTTTATAGAATTTAATCTGTTTTTACAAGAAACTTCAATTGCAGTAGGCTCTATTAATTTTATACTTGCACCCATTTTTATTAACTTATCAGTAAAGAATGTTAAATGAGCAGGGAATACATTTCTTATAATAGCCTTACCTTTAGAAGCAACAACAGCAGTCATAAAGGTTCCAGCCTCTATTCTATCTGGAATTGTAGTATATTCAATAGGATGTAAATCTGATTGTTTTACCCCATTGATAACTATTTCAGATGTTCCAGCTCCTACAACATCAGCACCCATTGTATTTAAGAAATTAGCTAAATCTATAATTTCAGGTTCTTGTGCTGCATTTTGAATTCTTGTAGAACCTTCAGCTAAAATTGCTGCTAACATTAAATTCTCAGTTGCTCCAACTGACGGAATATCTAAATAAATATCAGCACCTACTAACTTAGAAGCTTTTGCATGAACATATCCATTCTCAATTTTTATTTTAGCCCCTAGAGCTTCTAAACCTTTTATGTGAAAATCAACTCGTCTTTCACCGATTGCACATCCCCCTGGTAACGCAACTATAGCTTCTTTACATCTTGAAACCAATGCTCCTAATATTATAAAAGATGCACGCATTTTGCTTACATATTCATATTGAGCTGTTACTGATGTGATATTCGTTGCATCAATTGTAACAGATTTTTCTTTTTTATCATGAGAAGTTTTTACACCTAAACCATTAATAACCTCAAGCATTATATCTACGTCGGTTAAATCTGGGACATTGTAAATCTTTGTTTCACCTTGCGCTAAAACTGCTGATGCCATTAATTTTAAAACAGCATTTTTCGCTCCACCTATATTAACTTCACCTTTTAATTGGGTTCCGCCTTGTATTTTATACTTATCTGCCAAAACTTCTCCAATCTATCTTTTATTCTTATTATAATCATACAATCATCAATTAATCTTGTAAAGAGGATTATTAAATATTAAGAAATAAAACAATTGTAACAATTTTATTACAAACTAACAAAATTTTATTTTATCTGATTTAATATAGGTGTAGAAGGTAGTGAAAGTATTTAATAATTTTAGATTGGAAACTATGATGAGTTATTCGCATACAACGCAAAATCTAAATAGAATAACTAACTTAAACAACTATTATTGTAAATATAGTGTTTTTTATCAACCACTTAAAATACATAAATACCCAGCAGTTATATTAGAATTTAGAAGGAACAAGTAATGATTAACGGAAAATTAACTAGTTCTATTATCAGGCCAAAAACAATCTTAAACGCAGCTACCACTGCGACGAAAAAAAAGCCTGATATGGTAACTCGTTTTATGAAAAATGGGCTGGTAGGTAAAATTTGTGAAACAGCTGCAGAAAACCCAGTTATGTGTCAATCAATCTTTTCTTTAGCAATATGTTGTGGCGCAAGACCGGTTACAAATATGATTACAACGAAAGACAAGAAGGATGCAAGTTATGCTTCTTGTCATTCTATTTCTTCAGGGGTTATGGGATTTGTTTGGCCTTTAATTTTTGCAACACCTCTTGCAGCTGCAGTTAAAATGATTGCAGCAAAACCGCAAAAATTCTTAAAACCTGAAACAATTAAAAAATTCTATCCAACTGTTGGATTAGAAAAAGTTGTTAAAAATGGTAAAGAAACTCTCAGAGTTATGACAAACTCTAAAGGTGAAATGCTTAGAGAAAATGGTACAAAACTTTTAACAAACTTGGAACCACTAAAATTAAAAGGTGAAGCTGATGCTGCTGATAAAATTAAAAAACTTACCGAAAAGTTAGCTAAAGCTAAAAGTGAGAAGAAAAAATTAAAAATTCAAGCTCAAATTGAAGATTTTAGAATAAAACAACAAGAATTTGAAGCAGAAAAAACTGCTTTTGAAGCTATGAATCCTAAATTATATGTTGATACTGATAGTGGTGTTATCAGATCAAAAGAAGTCTTCAAAACAGAAAATGGGCAATTTGCATTAAATGATAAAGGCGAAAAAATTGGATGTGCGATTCAAAAACCTGATGATAAAAAAGTTCTTAATAATGTTCTTTCAGGAAAACAAAAACTTGATGAAATAAATCCTATCACGGAAGAAATGGAAATTGGAAAAAATAAAGAAGATAACACTAAATCAATTATCAACTGGGTTCCAGATATTTTACTTGCTCCACCTAGAGCAATGCTTACTATCGAGTTAATCCCTAGGTTCCTTAAGTTATTCGGAATGGAAAAACAAAAGAAACCAACACAAACTCAAGATGGAACACAACAAACACAAAATAATACAACATTTAAAGCAGCAGTTAAAATGCCAACATTTGCAACAATAAAATCACATAGTGTTGCAGCACCTAAGAAAGGAGGTGCATAATGAGTATTAGTTTAATAACAACTAACAACCATATGAACCAACCAACATTCAAAGCTAATCCAGTTAAAAAACCTTCAACATTTATTAGCCTTGCAACAAGAACAGCAGTTGGTGCTGATAAAGTATCAAAAAGTTACAATTCTTTTATTGAAAATGTTATTGCTAAAAAAGTCGTTGCTCCTGTTATGAATTCTAAATTAATGAATAAAGTTGCAGATAAAGTTGGGAAATCAAAAGACATAACTGATCATATGACAACAATTGGTTCTTTTGTGACCACTACAACTTATGCTGGAACAACTCTTAAAAATAAAAACTTAGAAAGAAAACCAGCAAGAACTCTTGCTCTTAACCAAATCTTAGTTACTGCATTATCCACAATTGGGGCTTATACTATTAATGGTGGTCTTGAAAAATTCACAAAAAAAATGAGTTACAAGTTTAGAGATACAAATAAGCATCTTCCAGATAAAGTATTAGAAAAACGTATCAAAGGATTTGGAATTGCTCAAAAATTATTAACTTTCACTCTAATGTACAGATACGTAGCTCCAGTTGTAGTAACTCCTGTTGCTAGTAAAATTGGTAAAGCATTAAACTCTAATGAACCAAAAGCTAAAGTAGCAGCAAATAATCAAGCTGTTGCAAAAAAGCATAATTAATCACAAAATATAAAACAAGCACCTAATAAACATTAGGTGCTTGTTAGTATTATATAGTTATAACTATTTTAGTAATTCAGCCATTGCCTTTTCAAATTGTTCATCATTAGGGGCTTTACCATGCCAAGCAGCAGTATCTTCCATAAATGAAACACCTTTACCCTTAACAGTATTTGCAATAATTGCAATAGGTTTATCTGAATTATTATTTTTAGCTTTTTCGATTGCATTATAAATTTGTTCAATATCATGCCCATCAATAACAATTGTTTCCCAATTAAATGCTTTTAACTTATCTTCAACTGGAGAAACAGTCATTACATCTTCTGTACAACCATCTATTTGATATCTATTTCTATCTATAATCGCAATCAAATTATTTAATTTTCTATGAGGAGCTTGCATAAATGCTTCCCAACAAGAACCTTCTTGAAGTTCTCCATCTCCCATATACACAAAAACTTTTGCTGGAGAATTATTTAATTTTAGTCCCATTGCCATGCCACAACCAATTGACAAACCTTGCCCTAATGATCCTGTGGATACTTCTACACCTTTTAACATTTTTTTGCAAGGATGCCCTTGTAATTTCGAACCAAATAATCTAAATGTCATCAATTCTTCTTTAGGTAAAAATCCTTTTTGAGATAACACAGAATATAAAATTGCTGAAGCATGACCTTTTGATAAAACAAATCTATCACGATTTTCATCCATTTCTGGAGTTATATTCATACACTTATGGTAAAGTACCGTTAAAATATCTGTAGCTGAAAATGCTCCACCAATATGACCAGATTTTGAATTATGAACCATCTTTAGAATATTAATCCTTGATTCTTTTGCTAAATCTTTTAACTCTTGAACTTCATTTGGACTTAACATTTTTCACCTCCAATACGATATCTCAAAACTTTTAACATAAATAATGGTAATGCTGGAAATATTCTCTTAAATCTTTCTGGCTGTTTTAATGTTCTATACAACCATTCTAATCCCATCTTTTGATATATTTTAGGTGCACGTTGTACAACACCTGACCATACATCAAAACTACCACCAACACCAATCATTAATGCAGGATTTAATCTGTTTCTTGCCTCTGATATAAATTTTTCTTGTTTAGGAGATCCTAAAGCTACTAATATCAATCGAGGAGAAGTATTCTTTAAACCTTCATATATCTCATCCCAATTATCAAAATATCCGTCATGAGAATATACTATATTTAAATTTTCTACCTCAGATTTTAAATTTATTACAGCTTTTTCTATTATTTCAGGTTTTGCACCGATTAATGCTACTGGCATGTTTTTTTCTGCTGCTCGATTAATCATTTCTCTAGCAAAATCTACACCAGCTATTCTATCAACATTTTCTCCCATAATTTTGAGACCAATTTTAACACCTATACCATCTGGTATAACCATTTCAGCATCTTTTAATATTTGAGAGAATTGTTCATCATTTGCAGCCGTAGTAAACATTTCAGGATTAATTGTTACTACCTGATTAACTTTATCATTACACATTAATTCCTGTGCATATTCTACTGCACTATTAAAATTAAATGTATCAATTTCATAACCTAATAACTTGACTCTTTTCATAACAATCATTATACTAAAAAAACACAAAACTTTCGATACTTATTTTTTATAGGAGAAGAACGTATGAAAAAAATTTTAGCAACTTTATTAGTATTAACATTTGCTGCTAATGCTTATGCAGCAACAACTTATACCGAGCAAATGGTAAATAAATGGGTTGCACCTATTTCTCAAAAAGAAAAACAATTACAACAACAAAGAGAAGCAGCTGCTAAAGCACAAAAAGAACGTCAAGAAGCTCAACGTCAAAAACAACTTGAGCAACAAAGAATCCAAGAACAAAGAAAAAAAGATTTAGAAGCTGCTAAAAAAGCTCACGAAAAAAAGATGGAAGAAAAGAAAAAAGCTTTTGAAACTTTACTTAAATAACTAAAAATGGCGGGATTAATTCCCGCCATTAATTTATTCAACATGCTTTTTTGCACAATCTAACATTGCATTTATTAATCCAGAATTAGAATAAATATTCATCCCATTTGTTTCTAAAACCTGTCTTAATCGACCTTCCCATATAGAATATATTTTATCTTTATCTAAACCAACAACTTTACCTATTGCTGATAACTCTTTATAATCTAAAGGCATTGGAAGTGCACCTCTTAAAATATCAACAATATCGATTCTTTTCTTTCTAGGAAAAGCTTTTAGAAAATTTACTACACTCATTTTCTTTTTCTTTAAACTATCTTTTAAAAATTCAACAGAATCATCAATAAGGATAGGTTCTTGAGGGATTCTATATTCTTCAAATTCTTCAGGCTCTACTTCCATTACAGTTGCAATTCTCTCTAGCGTTGTACCTCTGGTTGAAAATGCAATTGTATCATCTATTAAATTGTAGACATAAGACAAAGTAACACCTATCATTTCAGCAAAATCTTTTTTATGTAAATCATTTTTTCCCAAAAAATTAGACAACTTTTCTGAACTTTTTTGTTTTATATTTTGTTTCACTTTTTCTTTCATAATTTTATCCTTTCTTTTCTACAATTAGTTTTTGTCATTTTTATCTTTTTGTTAAGCACAAGTAGGATAATCAATACGGTAATCTTTATTTGGTTTAAAATTTTATATATAGAGATTATTATTTTATAAATTAGAGGATGAAAATGAATCTTATAGTAGGTTTAGGTAATGTAGGAGACAAATATTTATTCACTAGACACAATGCAGGGTTTATGGTTGTAGATTATATTGCATTGGAAAAATCTGAAACTTTTAAAGAAAATTCTAAGTTAAAATCATTGATTACCAAAACCAGAATAAATAATGATGACACTATATTAATCAAACCTACAACATATATGAACTTATCAGGTGAAGCACTAAGAGCAGTCATTGATTATTATAAAATTCCAATAGAAAATACACTAGTTGTCTATGATGACTTATCACTTGATTTAGGTAAAATAAGATTTAGAGCATCTGGCTCTGACGGTGGACATAATGGTATAAAATCTATTATTCAACATTTAGGAACGAATAAATTCGCAAGATTAAAAGTGGGAATTGGACCACAACCACCTATTCCATCTGAAGCTTTCGTTCTTCAAAATTTTTCAAAAGAACAAGCTGACGATTTAAAGAAAGTTATACAAAAATCTGCTGAAGCAATAGAATATTATTTTGCTAACGGCATTGAAAAAACACAAAATAATTATAATTAAAATGAGGATTTATATATGATATCTGCAGAACAATTAGAAGAAAATGGTCAATATGATTTAGCATACGAAGAATATAAAAAAATGTATGCTAATAATCCTAAAAATATACACTTATTAGAGCGCTTAGGACATATTGCATCTATACTTAATAAAAAAGATGAAGCTGAAAAATTTTATACAGAACTAATAAAACAAGATAGTAGAAATCTAATGGCTTATGAACAACTAATGGATATATGTTCTGAAACTAACAGATATAAATACTATGTTTGTAAAGGTGAATTACACGTTATACAAGAGCAATTTGAACATGCAATAAATGATTATAAAAAAGCTGTTGATAAAGCAGATAATGAACATGATGTAAATGCTGCAAGATACATTCTTGCAACTCTTTATGATGGAGTAAATAAAGAAAATCAAGCTATAGATGAATATCTAAAATTAATTGATTCAAATTTTGATAATGAAAATATTTACATTAACCTTGCAAACATATATTCCAAAACAGGTTTTATAGAAAGTGCCATTGATACATTAGAAAAAGCAAGAGAAAAAGGATACACAAATATAAACGAAGAACTTGCAAAATTATATATAAAAGCAGATGATCCACAAAAAGCAATTGAATTAACAAAAGATGAACTTCTAAAAATTAGATGTTTAATGGATATGGGAAAGAATGATGAAGCATATTCTATTATGCAATCAGTAAAAGATAAATATTCAAAAAATGCAAAATTCCATTCATTACTTGCTCAATATTATTATCAAACTAATGACTTTAATAGAGCATTAGAAGAAGTAGAAGAACACAATAAACTTGAACCTAATTCACTTGTTACATATCAAATGAAAGCATTAATATACGAAAAACAAGGAGATGAATTTTCTTCACACGTTAATTGGGCAAAATTCTACAACCTAAAAGGTGATAAAGATGTTTCAATGAATGAATATATGATTGCATATCAATTAGATAATAAAAATATCGAACTTGTTACAACAATAGCAGATATTTTAGATCTTACAGATAAAAATCATTCAGTAGAATTTTATGAAAGATTACTAGAATTAAACCCTAATAGCAAAAGAGCTCTACAGAAACTCGCCGAGTTCAGAGAAAGAATCGGCGACTATAATGAAATGATTAATTATATGGACAAATTGAAATCTCTTGACCCACGAAATCCATATATTATACAAAACTATGAACGAATCCAAGACAAGTTGAATAATCAATCTAGTCCACTTGATTTCATTAAGAAATTATTTAAAGGTACTATGGGATAAATAATAATTATCCGTTTTAGCAACCTTCTGCTTTGCAAGCGTCCATAGCTGCTTGTGAAATTTCTGCTGTGTCTTGAATAATTGAACCTGCTATTTCTTGTGATTTTTGAACTTCTTTAAACATTTTTACAGCAATAGCTGATTTTACATCACTTGTTCCTGCTGTTGGATCAATGTTAGAAGAAGAGATTGATTGTACCATATTAATATCCTTATTATGTCTTATATATATATTCTAAAACATGTTTTTTATTTTACAAGTGTAAATTTAACAAATATTTATAATTTGTGATAATATTTAATTTATGAAAAAGTTTATATTATTTAGCTTAATATTTTTATCAACTGTATCACAATCTTTTGCTGAGCAATATTTACTACAGTGTAATCTTAACATTGAAGCTGTAAACACTGCAACAGAGGAAGTTATGAATCGTTCAACATTAGAAAGATTTTTTATAATAGATACTGTTTTAGCTGAAGTTTATGATGCAAATAATTTACCATTAGATGTTGAAACATTTACAGAAGAAGAAATTGTATTTCATCATAAAGCTGCAAGTTTCAATACAATTGTAGAAACACAAGTTACGTATAATCAAGTAACAAAAAAAATTAAACTAAATGAAATTTATGCAAATAATGCTTATACAAATAGGGCTCAATTTGTAACTAGAGGTGAAGGGACTTGTACAGTTACACAAATTGAAAGAAAGCCTATTTTTTAGAGGTTTAAATGAACAACATTAAACGACGCTGGTATGATGAAGATCCGACAATTAGTTTAGCGGTTAGTATGTTAGAAAAAGCTGATAAATCTGTTCAACTTATATGCGCTGAATTTATTAAGGATAAGAGTCATAGTTTTAATATTTATATTGAAGAAAATAAACTAGAAGATGCTTTTATTTACCTATGCAAACGTTGGTATGATGAAGATAAAGAAATCTCTGATGCTTTTGAATATTTAAAACTTATGCCGTTTGAACTTCAAAAAGAAGTAGCGTTAGAAATTATTGAAAAATTACAGGAGAAAAAATCTTGATTTTACATATATTATTCAACCCTGTTGTTACATCTATTATTTTACTTTGTATTTTATGTTTATGCAGAATTAATGTACTTCTTGCAATACTTATATCAAGTATTTTTGCAGGTTTAACATCAGGAATGAATATAGAAAATATTATGAATACATTTATTTCAGGAATGGGGGGTAACTCGGAAACAGCTCTTAGCTATATCCTTTTAGGAGCTTTTGCAGCAGCAATGAACCACACAGGATTTACAGATGTTATTGCAAAAAAAATAATAGATATTGTAAACAATCGAGCTTGGATTTTATTTATAATACTAGGGCTTATTGCTATGGCATCACAAAATATTATTCCTATACACATAGCATTTATACCAATATTAATCCCTGCATTAATCCCAACAATGAATCTATTACAAATAGATAGACGAGCAATTGCATGTCTTTTAGCATTTGGGTTAAAAACACCATACATAACAATACCTGCAGGTTTTGGTCTTATTTTCCATAACCTAATAGCTGACAATATGATTCAAAACGGAATGAATGTTGCAAAAAATGATATATGGAAATCAACTTGGATTTTAGGTTTAGGAATGGTTATAGCATTGTTAATGGCGGTATTTATATCATATAGAAAACCTCGAAAATATGAAATGATTGATAAACCTGAAGAACATTTAGAAGATATGAAGTTTAATAAAAATCATTGGATAACTTTAATCGCTGCAGTCGTAACATTTGTTGTTCAAATTTGGACTCATTCTCTTCCATTAGGCGCTTTGACAGGTTTAGGAATAATTTTCTCATTGGGAGCAATTAAACATTCTAAAATGGATAAACTAATGGATGAAGGAATATATCTTATGGGATATGTTGCCTTTGTTATGCTTGTAGCATCTGGTTTTGCTACTGTTTTAAAAACAACAGGAGGAATAGAATCATTAGTAACTTATGTTACATCTGTATTACCTCCAAGCCATATAATTACTGCTATTATAATGTTAGCATTAGGATTATTAATAACAATCGGAATAGGAACATCATTCGGTACAATACCAATTCTTGCAGTAGTATTTGTTCCTATATGTCTAAGTATAGGTTTCAATGTTCCACAAACTGTCGTATTACTAGCAGCTGCTGCAGCTTTAGGAGATGCAGGTTCTCCTGCTTCTGATACAACACTAGGTCCAACATCAGGATTAAATATTGACGGACAACACAACCATATTTGGGACACTTGCGTTCCTACATTTATTCATTACAATCTTGCATTAATAATTTTTGCATTAATTGGAGTTGTTATATTTAAGTAATAATCTATTCTCTTTTGTTTTTTTGTGAGAAAATATAAACATAAACGAAAGGATATAAAAATGGAAGAAGTAAGAGTAAGAATAGCTCCATCTCCAAGCGGAAACTTGCACGTTGGAACTGCGAGAACAGCATTATTTAATTTTTTATTTGCTAAAAAAAATAACGGTAAATTCGTTTTAAGAATAGAAGACACTGACGCAGAAAGAACTAGTCAAGAATACATTGATAATATTTTTGATAGTTTAAAAGCTTTAGGATTAAACTGGGATGAAGGCCCTGATGTTGGCGGACCTTATGGACCATATACTCAATCTGAAAGATTTGATATTTATCCTAAATATGTTCAACAATTATTAGATTCTGGATTTGCTTATGAATGTTTCTGTACACCTGAAGAACTTGAAGCAGAAAAAGAAGAAGCAACTAGAAACAAAAAACCTTATGTATATTCTAAAAAATGTGAAAATTTAACAGAAGAAGAAAAAGCTAAATTAAGAGCAGAAGGAAGAAAACCTGCAATTAGATTTAATATTGCAAAAGCTCAAAAAGCTTTCCACGATTCTTCTATTTTGAAATTTGATGACCTTGTAAAAGGTGAATTACATATGGATACAGATCTTTTAGGAGATTTCGTTATACAAAAATCAAATGGTGCTCCAACTTACAACTATGCAGTTGTAATTGACGATATGCTAATGAAAATTTCGCATGTAATCAGAGGTGAAGACCATATTTCAAATACTTATAAACAAATACTTATTTATGAAGCATTAGGTGCTGAAGTTCCTAAATTTGGACATTTAGGAATGATTTTAGCTCCTGATAGAAGTAAGTTATCTAAAAGACATGGAGCAACTGCTGTTAGTGATTTCGTTAAAGAAGGATACTTAACAGAAGCATTAATTAACTTCGTTGCTTTATTAGGTTGGGCACCATCTGACGGAGAAGAGATTAAACCGGTTGATAAAATTGCTGAAGATTTCAGAATCAACGAAATTTCTTCATCTAACTCAATTTTTGAATACGATAAATTAAAATGGATGAATAGCCATTATATCAAAATGCTATCTATGGATGAACTTAAAAAACGTTTACTTCCATATCTTGAAAAATATAATTTATCAGAACTAACTGATGAACAATTTACAAGAATGATTGAAGTAACAAGAGAGCCATTAATATTATTATCTGATATTACTGATGCTGTAACTTATTTCTTTGGAGAAACTGTTGATATAGAACCTGAAGTTCAAACTGAAGTACTTGATACTGAAACATCACAAGAAGTATTAAAAGAATACTTAGAACAATCAAAAGATTGGGAATACACAGAAGAAAACTTACACGAAAAACTTGATGCTTTCAGAGGATTCTTCAAAGAAAAAGGTATTAAACCTAAAGTTACAATGTGGGCTATAAGGGCTGCTGTTACAGGTAGAACAAGAGGAGCAGATATGACTGCAACACTTGCAATTCTAGGAAAAGATAAAGTTGAAAAACGAATAAAAGCAGCTATTAAATAGAATTCAAAAAGGATGGTTTAAAACCATCCTTTTTTATTAAATAAAGAAATGTAAAATTTTCCTAATAAAAAGCAAAAACCTTAAAAAAAATACTTTATATAAGTATGGTAGTGTGTTTTAACAATTTTTTTGTAGCTAATAGTAATTTAGCTAAAATTAATAGTAAAAATATTAGTAAACCTTTAAAATTTCAAGGAGTACAACAAGATACTTTTGCTCCAACGAAAACACAAGAAATGCAAATTAAACAAAAATTTGCTCAATTATTCCCAAATGGAGAGATTAATAAATACTTTAATGAAATAAATAAAGATTTTGGAGTTACAACAAATCCTGAGTTAAAATTCGTATATGATGAAAAATCAATGCTTGGTGGTGGGTATACTTTTAGCAGTAATAAAATTGAAATGAATCTATATGATTTAATGTCTTGTAATTATAAAATTGTTGGAATAAAAAATGGAAAAAAACTCCCATTAATTTCTCCTAAAGAAAAACTACCATTATTTATCAACAAAGAACTAGGAGAAGAATTTATAAACAATAACAATAAAAAAGGAAACTTGGGCTTTGATAAATTAATACTTGAAGAAGTTACTCCACAAGAACAGAAAAAATTTATTCTACATAAAATTGCTCATGAATGTGTTCATGCTAAACAACATCAAGACTTAAGAGAAACCGAAGGAATTAATGATAAAGATATAATTAAAGCTTGGATGAAAATAAAATCAACAAATTTAATTGATACACAAAATATTAATTATATAGCAGACAAAATTTATGAAACATCACCTTGGAAAAACAAACCTGTAGAAAAGAAATACCCACAAGGTTCTCAAATGCATCAAAAATCCTTAGTTTTACTTGATGCAATTAAGAATTACCCGAAAGTGGATTCTCCTGAATATACTAAAAATCGATTAGAAAGAGAAGCTTTTGATGAATCTGCAAAATATATCAATATGAAACATTTTAATATATAATATAGTCTATGAATTGGCTTAGCTGGCAAATAGATTATCTATTATATTTACAGAATTTCAGAGATATATCAGGACATATTCTTGACAATTTTTTCCTTACAGTAACTATGTTCGGAGAAATAATTATTCCAATGTTATTTATGTGTGGAATTTACTGGTGTATTAATAAGAAATCAGGAATGCTTATTATTTGGAACTATATGTTCGGGTTTATTATTAATGTATTTTTGAAATGCTGTGCTTGTATTTATAGACCTTGGATTCTTGATTCAAGAGTCAAGCCAATAGAATCTGCTATACCAATGGCTACTGGTTATTCTTTCCCTAGTGGACATACCACAGGAGCCACAACTACTTGGGGAAGTACAGTTTTTATATTTTGGAGAAATAAATTAATAAGATATACGTGTATTACAATTATTTTTCTTGTAATGCTTTCGAGAAACTATGTTGGAGTACATACTCCACAAGATGTTATTGTAGGTTTTTTATCAAGTATATTAATTATTTTTCTATCTTATAAACTCATAAAATGGGAAGAAAAAGGTAAAAATAGAGATATTTTAATATTTTCATTAGTAAGTTTAATTAGTTTATTTGTTCTTTTATTTGTTAACTTAAAAAGTTATCCAATGGATTATTTAAATGGAAAACTTCTATACTATCCGACATCCGTAAAAATAGAAATGTTTGCCAGATTAGGCTGGATTATTGGGATATTTGGAGGTTGGATTATAGAAAAAAGATTTATTAACTTTGATTCCAAGAGTGGAAGTTTATTAAAAAAATTATTCCGTTTTATTATAGGTGGATTAATTTTATATTTCTTACTTAACATTGACTTCCATTCAAGAATAATGCTATTTTTAAGCCATATAATAATAGGATTATTTATAACTTCAATTTATCCATTCTTTATTAAAAAATTTAATTTTTAAAATCTCTTGGCTTCACATAATTTTTCCAATTTGATTCAATTTGTTCAAGTGAAATTCCCTTTGTTTCCGGAACAAAATAGTAAACAAATATCAAGCATAGTAGAGATACAATTGCAAACATCCAGAATGTAATTGCTCCTCCAAATCTATACATCAACACAGGAAATGAGGCAACTACAAAGAAATTAAATCCAAAGTTTGCAACTGTACACAAACTCATTGCAAGTCCTCTTATTTTTAATGGAAACACTTCTGATACGATTACCCAACCAATTGGACCTAAACTCATTGCAAAAGATATAATATAAGTAAGTAAACTTATTACTGATAATAATTTTAAATCAAAATTAAACATAGAAGAAAAAGCAAAAGCAGAACCTAAAAGTAACAAACTTAGCATTACTCCTGTCAATCCTATATATAACAAAGGTTTTCTACCTAATCTATCAGTAAAATATATAGCTACAAATGTCATTAAGAAATTAACAACACCAATTCCAACAGTAACATATATAGCAGAAATATTTGAATCAAACCCTGCAAATTTAAAAATTGTAGGAGCATAATATATTATAGTGTTAATTCCCGTACAAATTTGAGCAAACATAATGCCAAGTCCAACAATAAAAGGCATCAGCATCCATTTTTCAAACTCAAATTTATTATTAGATTGATTTTCCTGTAAAGTTTTTCTTATATTAGAAATTTCGTTATCCACATCAATATCAGGTTCAATTGTTTTTAAAACATCCTTAGCCTCATTATCTCTTCCTTTTATAACAAGCCATCTAGGAGTATCATGCAAAAATAACATGCCTATAAGTAAAACTAAACCTGGAACAACTCCTGCAAATAACATCCAACGCCAATTATAAACAGCATGCGCAAAAGTTGCGTTTATAAGATATGAAAACAATATTCCTGAAGTTATTGCACATTGATATAACGAAACTAAAGTCCCTCTAAGATTTTTAGGAGAAACCTCTGACAAATACAAAGGTACCACAAAATTAACAATCCCAACTGCAAAACCAACAAAAATCCTTGATAGAATAAGAATAATAATATTAGGCGCAAAAGCACAAGCAATTGAACCGATTATGAAAATTATAGCAGTTGCAATAATAATCTTTTTTCTTCCAAAAATATCAGCGAGTATTCCATTTGTAGCGGCACCAATAACGGCACCAATAAGAACAGAACTAACTAAAATACCTTGTAAATAATCTGTTAGATGCCAAGAATCATTTATAAATAATAACGCACCTGATATTATTCCCGTATCATAACCTGATAATAAACCACCTAAAGAAGCTATTATCGCAACAAAATATAACCATAAATATTTCATAAAATCACCCTTTAATAATAAATAATATTACTTATATAATAATAATTTTAAATATAAATTTCAATTAGTATCTTGAGCAAAAAATATGCTTGCATTTTTTTTTTCAGCAAGCTACAATAATTTTACGGCAATAAGTCGTAAAGATGACAACTAAATATGGGAGCGTAGCTCAGTTTGGTTAGAGCGCATGCCTGTCACGCATGAGGTCGCGAGTTCGAGCCTCGTCGTTCCCGCCATTTTAAAGACACCTTCGGGTGTCTTTTTTAGTATGTTCACTCCTCGACTCTCACTACGTTCTCGCCTGTCTTGAATTTGAAATATTTATCTTATTTTTGAATTACTCGATATAATCTTTCACCATCTTGAACAATTTTGAACTTATCTTTTGTAAATGCATTAGTATCAAATATTACTTCGTAATTATTAGCCTTATAGCCTGGAAAATCTTTTAAATCAAAAATTACTTTTGAACCATTAGTTCCTAATGCAAAGCAATTTGCATAATCTGAATTTATTTTTGGAGTCGCTGATGTAAATCCTTTATTTTCAAAAACAAACTTTGATACATCATCGATGTTTTCTAATTTATTCTTTCTCGTAGGAGTTAAACCTCTTACAAATTCTCCAGTAACTCTATTATTTAATATTGCTAATTTTAAATTTTCTAACAGACTTTTAGATTTTTCTGAAAGTTCTGTACCACTTCTCAAATACTCATTTATATAAGGGCATTTTGCGTATTCTTTATAAGATTGAATTACATTATTTATTGTGTTTTTTGTATTTTCTAAATTATCAGCACTCAAATACTCTTTGGCTTCAGAAAAAGTAACTGTATCACTAAAATTAGCTTGATTTGCTAATTGAGAAACTTCTTTAAAGTTATCTTTACCAATTTGAGATACAACACCTCTACGATTAGCTATTGTCCAACCATTATTTACTAAATTTCTTAATGTAGAAATATTTGACAATATTATAACCTTCCGTACTTTTTAATACACACATATTTATAAAGTTTTATTAGTGATATTAATTTACTTATATAAAAAATTATTGTTTAAATTGTTACAAATATTTGATTAATTTATTTCCTCGTTAGACTAAAGTTTCATTGATTTTAAAACCTATTTATAATAAACTCTTAAATCAAAAGGAGTTTTTATGAAAAAGATTTTATCAACAATAGCATTAATAACTTTATTTACATCTATCTCTACAATTACTGCAATTGCTGCTAAAAAAAATGTAATATACACAGTTGAAGATGGTACAAAATTAGAATGTACTGCTAAAATGATTAGAGGTACTATTGATGATTATAAAGAAACAACTGATTATTACTATTTTAAAAATGGAAAAATTTATAGCCCAAATCTTGTAAAACTTTACGGAAAAATTAATGATGACCCTAAAAAAGTTTTAAAACTTAAAATCACAAATGATGAAATCAAGTTCAAAGATAGATTCTATGAAACATGGACTATGGATTATAAATGGGTAACAATCGATAGAAACACAGGTGAATATAGATTCTCTGCAAAAAGAGATTATGGAACATGGTATCGAACAGCAAATGCAATCGGTCAATGTAAAATAGTTGAAGACGAAGAATAAAACATTCAAATTTTGATTAAAATACGAAAAAGTCCCTAATAGGGACTTTTTTATTTCAAAATATTTTTAATTATTAATAATCATAATAATAGACACCTGTATATCCAAAATGTCTTAATTTTTCATTCTCAAACAACCCTAAATTTCTTTGTCTTATCTCTTCTTGTTGCTGATACTGATACTGACGATTTTGCATAATTTTATTTTGATATGCCTGCTGTCTTGCATAATATTGATTCCTCTGTTGCTGAAAATTTTGCATTTGAGAATTGTAATCTGCAAATACAGGCAAACCTAAGCATATTAATATCGGTAAAATTAAAATCTTTTTCTTCATAATTCTATTTTATAGTAAAAGTAGCATTTACAACAGCATTAATTTTCTTATCTTTTGCATTGGTATTATAAATCCCATAATCTGATACATCTGTTGAATTTTTTGCAACTATCTGAAATACTCCCATTTTAGCTGATGTCATTGGACCAATATGTCCACCTGTACTTTCTACCATACTTTTAGCTCTCTGTTTTGCATCTTTTGTTGCAGCCGCAAGCATTTCTACTTTCAATTCATCTAAATTTGATACATAATATTCAACTTGATTTGATGTAATTTCAATATTATTAGCAACTAATTTACCAACATCTTGAGAAATATTTGTTATACCATCAACGTCAGAAGACGTTGCTTCTACATTTTGAGAAACATTATAACATTCAATTACAGATGAATCATATCCATTTGCTAACTTTTTAAATACCGGATAAGATGAAACTGTTGAAAATTTTATATCTGATTCTTTTACACCCTTATCAATTAAATATTTTTTTATATAAGCTTTGTTTGCATCTATCTTATCATAACCTGATTTTAAATCTTTACTTCTTATTGAATAGTAACCTTTCCATACTGCAACATCAGATGAAATATCCTTTGATGCAGAACCTGTTACTGTCAATGCATGATTTTGGAGTTTTTGATATGCTACTACTGCATGAGAAAAAATAAATGTTGATAACATTGCTCCAATTGCTATTACAATACCTAATAACAAAACTTGGTAATCTTTGATTTCTCTAATATTTTTCATAACAATCTCCAATTCTTCTATTCTAATAATCTAAATATTATAATCTATTTTATAAAATTTAGCTAGAGGGAATTTAAAGAGTCATTGATTGAACTCTTACACCATCTAATCTTGATAAATCTTTCTTTAATTCACTTGTCACAGACTCATCAATAATTTCAAGAAGAATTGTACCCCAGTTTGCACATACATTACTACAAGTACTATGCAAACCTATTCGAGTTTTTATTGCACACCCAAATTTTGATATTATATTCTGAAACTCATTTGAAAGTTCCATTCTATTTGTTAACTTTACACCAATTATCGTTGTCATATGGGTAAATTAAACGAATTAAATAAATCTTTCAATTAGACAATAGGATAAACATTTATCCCATCTTTATACATTTTATCTCTATTTTCTTTTATCTTATGTATACTTTCTGGGTAATTTTCTTTTATTAAATTGCCAATATTAGAATACAATTTCAGCAATGCTTTTTGGATATTTTCAGAATTCATTTTAACCATATCACAAGCCATTTCTTCGCTAGACAAAGCTAATCTTGTCATATCTCTAAAGCCAGAAGAAGCTAATACTTTTGCTAGTTCATTGTCATCTGCAGACATAAACAAAGCTTGAGCTAACACCAAAGGCATATGTGATATCAAAGCTACCGATTCATCATGAGATTTTGCATCAGTTACAACAACTTTTGCCCCCATATCCTCTATAACTTTCCTCAAAGTTTTAGGAACTGTCCCATCAAATGGAGTTAATACCCATTTTGCTCCTGTAAATAATCCAGAATATGAATTTTCAAATCCAGAAAATTCAGTTCCTGCCATTGGATGTGATGGAACAAAGTTATAATTATATTTGTTTTCTGATACAAAACTCTTTAAACTTGAAGCATCTGTAACTATTGTATCTTTACTTAAATACTTTTCTATATCTTTTAAATCTTCAAGAACTTTATTCATAGGGGAGCATACAAAAACTAATTCACACTCTTTTAATTTTCTTCTATCAGAATAAATATTTTCATATTTACCCCCCTGAGAATTAGAAATACCAATTACATCATAGCCCAATTCTTTTAATGATTTAAAAATTGAGCCACCTATTAAACCTAACCCTAAAACTCCGATTTTCATATTATAAATCCTTATGTGTAAAGTGTTTTTCACCTTTTACATAATCAATTACTGTATCACCAGAACCTCTTAATTTATATTTATAAATTACAAGTCCATCCATACCAACAGGACCTCTTGCGTGAGTTTTATTTGTTGAAATACCAACTTCTGCCCCGAATCCATATCTAAAACCATCTGCAAATCTTGTTGATGCATTATGATAAACACCTGCAGAGTCTACCATATCCATAAATAATTCTGCATTATTCTTATCTGATGTAATAATAGATTCTGTATGACCAGAACCATATTCATTAATATGTTCAATTGCTTCTCCAACTGATGATACATATTTATAAGCTAATATCTTATCTGAATATTCTTTATGCCAACTTTCAGGATTAGAAATTAATTTAATACCGGCATTTTCTAATTCTTTCAATAATTCGTCTGCCCTTGAAAATTTATCACTAATTAATAAAGTTTCAACAGCATTACAAGCACTTGGATACTGAGTCTTTGCATCAATTATAACCTTTTTAGCCATATCATAATCTGCTGTTTCATCAACGAATATATGACAAATTCCATCTGCATGACCTAATACTGGAATCTTTGTATTTGATTTAATAAATTGAACCAAAGAATTTCCACCTCTTGGAATGATTAAATCAATATACTTATCTGCTTCAAGCATTTCTTTTACGTCATCTCTTGAAAATACTTGATTTAGCATATTTTTTGGAAATCCTTCAACAGAATCTAGAGCCGAATTTATTATTCCTAAAATAGCTTTATTTGTATTTATAGATTCTTTACCACCTTTTAATATAACAGCATTTGATGATTTTATTGCTAAAGCTGAAATCTGAGATATTACATCAGGTCTTGCCTCAAATATAATTCCAAGAACCCCAATAGGACAAGTAACTTTTGTTAATATCAAACCTTTGTCCAATTCTCTTTCGAATAGTTTTTTATTAACAGGATCAGGAAGTTTAGAAATATCAACCAAACCTTGAATCATATCGCGCATTTTATTTTCATCAAGTTTCAATCTATTATACATTGACTGAGATATTTCTCCATTTTTTAATAATTCCTCAGCCTCTTTCATATCTTGTTTATTAGCATCAAAAACTTCTTCTTTCTTTTCTTCTAATCTTTTTGCAATAGTTTTTAATGCTTGATTTTTTATATCATTTGATAATTTTTGTGCATTAATTGACGCTATTTTAGCGTTCTTTGCAATCTCTAAAAATTCCTTATTCAAAACAACACCCCTATAAAATTGTTATATTATCTCTTGTTATTATTGCATCATAATTCTTGAAACCCAAAACTTTTAAAATTTCATTTGAATGGTTCCCAATAATTCTCTTACAGTCATCTGAATTATAATTTACAATTCCACGCGCAAATTCAACATCATTTTCATCGTGGATAGAAATTACTTCTCCACGTTTAAAATCATTTACAACACCAATTACACCTATCGGTAGCAAACTTGATTCCTTATTTAATATTGCATCTTTTGCGCCATTATTAACAATCAATTTTCCAACAATATTTGTTGCATAACCAATCCAACGTTTCTTTTCTGATAGATTTTCGTTATTTGGAATAAACATAGTGCCGATTTCTTTTTGATTGAAAATTTCACTAATTACATATGGTATTTTACCATTTGCAATAAGAGCTTTACCACCAAACCTTGTAACAAGCCTTGCAGCTTCTAGCTTAGTCCTCATTCCACCTCTACCACCTTCTGAGGCATCAGAACCCAATGCTCTTATTTCATCAGTAACTCCAACAACTTCTTTTATCATTTTAGCATTCGGATTATCTTTTGGATTTGAATCATATAACCCATCTACATCTGATAATATTAATAATAAATCAGCATCTAATTCACTTGCAACAAGAGCTGAAAGTTTATCATTATCTGCAAAACATACTTGCATTGTATTAAATGCATCATCAAAATCTATGACAGATACTGTATCATTCTGATTGATAATAGGAACTGCCTTCATCTCTAATAAACGATTTAATGTAGTTCTTAAACTTAAATATTTTTTTCTTTGCGAAAAATCATCTTCTGTTAAAAGAATTTGGGCTGCAACAACATTATATGTATCAAAACCTTCTTCATATAATGACATCAAACGACTTTGACCAATAGCAGCACATGCTTGTTTCAAAGCAACACCATCAGTATTGGATAAACCTATCTTTTTTTTGCCTAAACCAACGGCACCTGATGTTACTAAAATAACTTCTTTACCTGATTTTACAAGTTTTGAGATATCCTCAATATAAGAATATATACGAGATAATGCAACATCTCCGTCTTCATTTCTTAATACATTTGTACCAAGTTTAATTACAATTCTTTTAACATTTAAAAATTCTTTTCTATCCATAACCAAATTCTACTATAAATATAAAAAAAATTATATCTATTATTTTTATATCTATAAATTCATCCTCATTTACCCCTAAAAAAAAACGGCAAGAAACTTTTCAGCCCTTGCCATTTAATAATATCACAATCAACAGCTATATTTAGATTTTTATACTTTTTATTTCTTTATTCATATCATTCATTTCCTATTACTAGATTAAGTTCAACGCAATTGATGGAGTTTGGTTAGCAGTCGTCAATAATGACGCTGATGCTTGTTGAAGAATCTGAGCTGAAACGAATGATGAAGATTCTGCTGCAATATCTGCATCTCTTACAGTAGATAATGATGATGTCAAGTTATCTGATTGTACTTGTAATGCTTCTTGTGCAGAATCTACTCTGTTTTGAGTCGCACCTAAGATAGTCATTCTGTCTGATATATCAGCTAATGCATAGTCTATTGTCGCCAACATTTGGTTTGCACCGAAGGTTCCTTCTAATGTTGTATTAACATCTGTGCCACCATTTGGATCAGGAACATCAACATTACCATAAGCATCTCTAGCTGTAGCTAAACCTGCACATAATTTTGCAAACTTATCTTTTGTATCAATAGCCCCCATCGATACTTCTTTTCCATCTGTATTTATTACACCATCTGCACCTGCACCTATTGCATCTCCAAAGTTTAATAATGATGAAGCTTTACAAGATCTGAACAAATCTGCATCTAATGTAATTACAGAATTTGTACTTGATGTAATACCTACTTGTAAGTCCAAACCATTTGTAGATAAATCTGCGTCACCTGCAATCAAATACATTCCATTATACTCTGTATTTGCTGTTACACGGTCGATTTCATCTAATCTTTGAGATATTTCTGACTGAATTGCTCTTAATGAATCTGATGCGTAAGTTCCGTTTGCTGCTTGTTCGGTCAAATCTCTGATACGTTGTAAGTGATCTTGAATTACACCATAGTTACCTTCAATTGTACTGATTAATGAACTACCTAATTGAGCATTTGATTCTGCAACTGATATTGAATTCAATTTTGTTTCCATTTTTGTTGCAACTGCTAATCCTGCTGCATCATCTGCTGCTGAGTTAATTTTAAAACCGGTAGTCATTCTTTCAATTGACTTATTCAACGAATTCGTTGAACTTGCTAATGCGTGTTGGGCTTGTAATGCCCCCATGTTTGTGTTGATTGTGAGTACCATTTCAATCTCCTTTCGAAATTATATGTCTAACATCGTGTTAAGTTGTCATTATCTAACTACCGCAACACAAACTATTCGACATTCCTCGAAAAGTATTGAGTTATCGTCTATTAAGTCATATTGTGATAGTTTTTGGATTTCTCTCAAACTTCAATTCTTTTAAGTTTGATTTGTAAAAAATGTAGATAGTTGTTGTATTGGCATTAAAAAGCCACATGTAATAGTTGTTGTTTTATAACCTTCTTCTTTATTTCTTACATAATCATTATTGCAAATATAATTATTTTTGTAAATACTTTATATATATTTTTGTTACAAAACTTAATATTTCATTATTTCTACTACACTTTTTCAATTAAAAAAGCCTCTATTTAAGAGGCTTTTAAAGAATTTATTATTTGTTACAATTAAACATTTCCTGTAGAACTATTTCTATCATCTTCTAATTGTTTTAATTGTTTCATATCAACTTTCTCATCTTCGGCATATGATTGAACTAATGGAACATTTATATCTATATCAACATTTACATCAGCATCAACCATTTCTATATCAGATTTTTGATACTCATATGTTTTACCATCTTCTAACTTAACTGCAACAATTCCATTTAAGAATTTAATGTAACATATCTTACCTAATCCATTTGGAGTCATTACTGTTGAACCTATTGGAGGCATATCTTTTGCTGCTTCTATATAATTTGAGTATTCATAATTCAAGCAACATAATAGTCTTCCACATGTACCCGAAATCTTTGATGGAGTAATAGGCATTCCTTGATCTCTTGCTAATTTAACATTTATTGGTTCAAACTTACGTTTATATGAACAACAGCAGAAAGGCTTACCGCACATGCCAGCACCTTCCATTAATGAAGTTTCATCTCTTACCCCAATATGACGTAAATCTATTCTTGTTCTTTTAAATACTTGAGTCAACTCTTTCAATAGTTCTCTAAAATCAACTCTTTCTGGAGCTGTATAATAAAATGTTATTTTTCTTTTATCAAAAGTAATTCTACATTGTACCAAATTCATTGATAATTTTAGTTTTTCTACTAAAGCCTTACATTTAAAAAATGAAGTTACTTCTTCTTTTTTTATTTCTTCATAAAATTCTAAATCCTGCTTAGTCATTACTCGAATAAAAGGAAATGGTGCAGGTTTTTCTTGTTGTTTTTCCCATAATTCAGCTATTTTAGGGTTAACAACATGGACCTTTAATGCTTCTTCTCCTTTTTCAGTCCTTACAAGAATATACTGTCCATCAACAAGTACAGTATTATCTGATACTTCTACCGGTACAAAAGTATTTTTTATATAGTTTACTGCATATTTAATCATAATTTTCTTCTTCTTTTAATTTTCTATTCATTAATCGGCTCAAAACTTCTTGAGGTGTGATATCTGTATAAACCGCATCATATATTGCCTGAGATACAGGAACATCAACTCCCAATTTTTTAGCTAAATCACATACTGCCTTTGAAGTCTTAACACCTTCTGCAACAGAACCTAAAGTAGCTAATATATCATCAATCTTTTTACCTTGTCCTAACAAAGATCCAACTGTATAATTTCTTGACATTGGACTTGAACAAGTTGCAATTAAATCACCCATACCAGATAGACCATATAAAGTTGATGGACTTGCTCCTAATTTAACACTTAAACGAACGATTTCAGCCATACCTCTTGTCAACAATGAACCAGCACAGTTATCACCAAGATTCATTGCATGAGCAAAGCCTGATGCAATTGCTATAACATTCTTTAAGCTACCACCCAGTTCAACTCCAATTACATCTTTATTAGAATATAATCTAAATCTATTCGGAACATTACAATGTTCTTGAACAAATTTTGCAACTTCCATATCATCTGACGCAACTGATGCTGCTGTAGGTTTACCTTGTAATACCTCTTTTGCTAAAGTAGGACCTGAAAGTATAGCCAATTTTTGTTCTGGTAATACATCTTTTATAACTTCAGACATTCTCATCAAAGTATTTAACTCAATACCTTTTGATGCATTTACTAATATTTGTGATGATTTGATTCCTGCTTTTTTAAGATTTTCACATACATCTCTCATACCAGATGTAGCTACTACTGATAAAATTATATCGGAATCTTTTATTGCACTTTCTAAATCTGAAGTAACAATAACACTTTCTTTTAACTGTACTTCTAATGGTTTTGATGCATGTTTATTTTTAATTAAATCTTCATATAAATCACAATGACGACCCCATACAACTACTTCATCAAAGTTATCTGTTAATAACCAAGCTAAAGTTAACCCCCAACATCCTGCTCCAAGTACTGTTAATTTCATTTATAACCCTCTCTTATTGTTTTATAACCTTCCTTAAAACACCATTCTTTAATTCTAATTTTCTATTAGCATCTTCTGGTGATATTTCTAATATTAAAGAGACAATAGCTGTTTTTATTTTCCAATTACAGTTAATTAATTTTTCATAAGCAACTGCAAATGAAACTCCTGCAATTTGTGAGACAATTCTAATGGCTCTATCTTTTAATTTTTCATTTGTTGCATTTAAGTCAATCATAAAGTTTTCATAAGTTTTTCCTATCTTTATCATTGAGCCTGTTGTTAACATATTCAGAACCATTTTTTGCGCAGTACCAGCTTTCAAACGGCTTGAACCTGCTATTACTTCAGGACCAACTTCTACACAAATTAATGTTCCAACTTCTTCTGCTATCTTTGCTTTTGAATTACATGTTATACCTATTGTCTTACAACCAATTTCTTCGGCATATGACAATACTCCTAATAAATATTTAGGATTGCCACTAGCAGAAATAACAACACATACGTCTTCTTTATTCAAAATTTTGGCATCTGCACAACCTGCTTCAAAATTGTCTTCTGCTCCTTCTACAGCATAACGCATTGCAATATCACCACCTGCAATTACACCTTGAACCATAGAAGAATCAACACTAAAAGTTGGAGGACATTCAGAAGCATCCAAAATACCTAAACGCCCAGATGTTCCAGCGCCAAAATATACTAACTTGCCACCTTGTAAAAATTGTTTTGAAATTACATCTACAGCCTTTGCTATGTTTTCTAATTCATATTCTACTGCCAAAGCAACAATCTTATCTTCATTATTAATTTTTCTAACAATGTCGATAGTTGGTAATAAATCTATATCTTTTGTATTTTCATTACGATATTCTGTTATTATTTCGCTCATCAAATATCCTTTTATCTTTTATATTTGTTTTAAAAGATTTGCCATTTCAATTGCTGATTTTGCGGCATCTGAACCTTTATTACCAGCTTTTGTTCCTGCTCTTTCTATAGCTTGTTCTATATTATCAGTTGTTAAAACACCAAATATTACAGGTACTCCGGTTTCTAATCCAACTGACGCTACACCTTTAGAAACTTCTGCACATACATAATCATAATGACTTGTTGAGCCTTTTATTACTGCTCCTAATGTTATTATTGCATTATATTTATTTGAAGATGCACACTTTTTAGCAACTAATGGTATTTCAAATGCACCTGGAACCCATACTACATCAATATTATTTTCGTCTACTCCATGTCTTCTTAATTCATCTATTGCTCCTGATAATAATTTTGAACCAATAAACTCATTGAATCTTGAAATGATTATACAAAATCTTTCTCCACTTGTTGTCAATACACCTTCTATTGTCTTCATATTTTTACCTCTCCATTGGGTTTATTTTATAATATTTTAGCTAATTTTACAAGTTTTAGTTAACTATTAGATTTTATTGCTTGTTTTAATTCTCTTATTGTTTGTTTTAATTTTGTATCTGTTTTTAACTCATCTTTTACCTTTTGATATGAATACAAAATCGTTGGATGTTTTTTATCAAAATATTCTGCTATATCTTCATAGCTTAATTTTATCATCTCACGAGCTAAATATACCGATACCTTCCTTGCATCTGAAATTTTTTGAGCCCTTGCAGGACTCTTTAAATCCTTAACTGTTACTCCATAAAATTCTGAACAAATCTTCGCTACAGTTTCTATTGATATTTTTTTCTGATTTGTATCGCAACCTAAAACTCTTTTTACATATTCTAATGTAATTTCTGCATTTTCTATATCTGCATATGCAGTTACTTTGTTAAATGCACCTTCTAATTCTCTGACGTTATTTTCAAAATTTTTAGCAATATAATCATACACATCGAAAGATATTTTTAATCCTAACTGTTCTGCTAAATTTGTTAAAATTGCAACTCTTGTTTCATAATCAGGAGGAGTAATGTCAACAACTATACCCATTTCAAACCTTGTTCTTAATCTATCAGGCAAAGTTGGAATGTCTTTCGGCTTTTTATCTGAGGTTATTACTATCTGTTTGTTTTTATTATACAAAGTATCAAAAGTATGGAATATTTCTTCCATTGTTCTACCTTTTGATTCTACGAATTGAATATCATCAATCAATAAAATATCTACATTACGATACTTCTGGCGGAACTTTGCCATTCTATCATTTGTATCGCCGCCTTTTCTTAAATTATCTACTAATTCATTTACATAATCTTCTGTTTTTATATAACGAACTTTTAATTTGGGATTATTGAACAAAGTATAATGACCAATTGCTTGCATTAAATGAGTTTTACCTAATCCTGAACCACCATAGATAAATAATGGATTATATTTCTCAGCAGGATGTTGTGCAACATTATATGCAACAGCATGTGCTAATTTACTATTATCACCAACTACAAAATTCTCAAACTTATATTTTAAATTCAAATTGGATTGAGATTGCATTTTTGCCATACCATCAAATGCTGTTTCTTTTAAAGTTTTTTCTTCTGCTTTTTTTTGAGCTTTTAATTCTTTCTCTTTTTGTTTCTTTAATTCTTTTGATAAATTTTCATCATAGATAATATCAAATTTTTTCAAAGGGTAACCTAAAGATGAAAAAACATCTAATATTTGTTGGTAATGATTTTTTCGAATAATTTGAATAGCAAAAGATTGACCAGTTATCACTGAAAAAATATCATTTTCATAACCTACGGCTTCCATTGGCATAATCCAAGGATGAGAAGTTGCAGGAACTGTTTTTATTATCTCTTCCTTTACCTTATTCCATATACTTTTTACTTCAACTATTTCCATATTTAAATTGTAACATAAAGACAAGGCTTAATTTAATAAACCTTGTCCATCTTTTATTATTTAAAATAACTTTATTATTTATTCAAATTGTTCCATTATTTCTAAATAATACCACTCAGCTAAATCATTTCTTCTGTCTTGTAAATCTTTTCTTACTTCTAAAGTAACAGACCCTTGAGGAAGGGGGATTTCTCTATATGCTCTTTTCCAGCCTTCTTTTCTTGCATATTGTTCTAAAGCTTGCCTATCAACAACTTCATATAATTCTTCAGAAGAATGGACTTTGGCAATTATTTCTTCGGAAATTTGATTTAATAAACTAATAGATAACACTTCTTGCTTACCTGAAACATCACGATACACATCCATTGGGGTAGCCTCCTTGCATATTATTTTAGTTCTATAGCTATAATTACGGAATTAAGCTATTAAATCTTTAATATTTTTCTGCAATTAGTTACATTTATTTACAATATATTTATGGTTTTATTAAAAATTTTATTGCTTTACCTTCAATATGCTGCTTCATTGCAAACTCAACGTCTTTTAATGCCAAAGTATTTGTTATCAATTTTTCAACTTCAACATCTCCTGATGCTATATAATCTAAAGCTTGCCTAAAATATTTTGGTGTGTGATGAAAAACACTCATCAATTTAATATCACCATAATGCATTCTTGTAGTATCAAATGTTACTGTAGAACCTGACTTACAGCCTCCAAAAAAGTGAACTGTTCCTCCAGGTCGTACACAAGAGAATATTCTCTCCCAAATTTCGGGAAGTCCGACACACTCAACTGCAACATCTAATCCTTTTTTCTCGTCAGTAAATTCTTTAAAGATTTTTTCAGGATTAGGATATCTTTTTAAATCAATAATTTCATCTGCCATAGCAAATTCTTCTGCCATCTTTAATTTTAATGGATTTCGACCTGCAACTATTGTATTTGCTCCTTTTAATTTTGCTAATCTTGCAAACATTAAACCAATTGGTCCAATACCTATAATCCCAACAGTTTGACCTGGCTTTATATCAGTTCTTTCAACACCATGAACTACATTTGCTAAAGGTTCACAAAAAGCTGCCTTATCAAAACTTAAATCATCAGGCAAAATTAAAGTATTCTTTTTTACAATTCTTTCTGGAACAACAATATATTCTGCATAAGCACCATTTAATAAATCTAAGTTTTCACAAAGATTATATTCCTCATGCCTGCAATAGAAACATTCTCCACAAGGTGCCGAATTTGCACAAACGACTCTATCACCAACTTTTACATTATCAACACCTTCACCTATTTTTTCTACGACACCTGCAAATTCGTGCCCGAAACCTGATGGGACTTTTTTTATTAAAACAGGGTGACCCCTTCTAAAAGTTTTAACATCAGTTCCACAAGTAAGAGCTGACTTAACTTTTACCAATATTTCACCTTTTGCTAAAGGTTTAATTTTTACATCCTCATATCTAATATCTTGAGGGCCATAAAATAAAACTGCTTTCACTTATTATTCCCCTATTTTTATATAAGCCTTTAATATTTTATTTGTTATTGTATCATCAAATGCTTTAACTATATCATTTAATTCATAATCAGTTGATAAATGATCAACATTTACCTGCCTTGTCGTTAGCAACTCAAAAGACCTTGCTAAATCTTGAGGTCTTGGAGAATAACTACCCATTATTGTTAATTCTCTATAGTAAACCTCATTATTTGCATAACCAAAATCTTTTGGTGTACTTGAAAATACTAAAATTTTACCACCATTTCTTACGGTTTTTAAAGCTAAAGGAATCGCTGCATCAGCACCTGATGTCATAAATATACAATCAACACCTATTTTATTTGTATTGTTATATATAAAATCATGAGATTTTTCTACATCCAAAGAGTTGAATCCTATTATTCCAAGACTTATTGCTAAATCAATTCTATCCTGCATTAAATCACAACCATAAACATTCATACCATAAGCTTTTAATGCCTGCCCCATCAATAAACCGATTGAACCTAAACCTATTACTAATACATTATCACCTTTGTTAAGATTAGCTCTTTCTACGGCTCTTATACAACAACCTAATGGCTCATAAAAAGATATTTCCTCATCTGTCATATCTTCAGGAACTTTATGTGCAACATTTTGTAAATGCTCTTCTGATAAATAAACATACTCAGAAAAACCTCCTGGAATTATATTGGTTTTCTTAAAATGTTGGCACATTGAATAACTTCCACCTTTGCAATAATGACATTCAAAACAAGGAATATGATGTGAACAAACAATTCTATCACCTTTTTTAAATAATGTTGAAGAATTTATATCTTCTATTATTGCTACAATTTCATGACCTAAAACAGTACCATCTTCTGCAAGACCGTGACGAAATTTAACAATATCAGAGCCACAAAGCCCACAACCTAAAACTTTTACAATTGCGCCTTTTTGTCCGTCCAAAGAAACTTTATCTATATCTCTTAGTTCAATTTGCTTTCCAAATAATTGTGCAACTCTCATTTTTATACTCCCGTAAAAATTTTATCACAAATAGACTCTTCTATAGCAATTTTTTTTTTAACAGGACTTTATTAAATACTAAGGTAAGATGAATGTTAAATAAAAACGACATAATAAATACTTTAATTAAAGAAATCATACCTTCTTCAATTAAGAAGGTAAAACCTAATGTCGCCCAAATTCAAAAAGAAATACCTCAAAATACTAATAAAATATATTCTGACATAAAACAAATTTCTTTTGAAAATATTATAGCAAATTATATACCAACAGAACATATTGCACCTTTTGCAAAAAGAATAATAAATCCCACAGAATTTAATCAGAAAACAGGCTTAGTAAAAACTTTTGAAAAAATACAAAAAACAAAAGTTAAACTTAGTAACATTAAAGATGCTGAAATTAAAACTTCTTTTGAATATCTATATAAAAAAATTATTAATGAAACATCTAATATTGAACAATTATCTGATGAAATTATTAACTTAAGTCAAAAAATTGGGCTAATAGAAAATCAAGAAACCAAAAAACTATTACTTTCTGAAATACATAAACTTTTAAAACTGAATAAAAAAGATTTTAAATCTAATTTCAGTTCTAAAATAGTATTCATCGAAGATGCTACTGATGCTGTAAATATAATGAATAACAAATACCTAAACACCAAAAGTGAGCCCATAGAACTTTACAACTGGTTAAAAAGCCATAATAGCTGGTTTACGGATGCAATTGAAGGGAATCAAGGAACAATCAATAATTATAGAAATAAATTTGCAACAAAAAAAAGTAAAATTGATTATGAATCTTACTTAAAAAATTTAAATGAGCTAAAAAAAGAAAAATTACCTAATACGTTCCAAAACAATTTAAAACTTGAAGCGTTTCAAAATTTTATTTATGAATATAATGATATTGAACCTAAATTCGTAAAACAAATTTATAATATTGAATTTTTAAAATCACAACCACGCAAAATTAGAAATATATTAAAAAATATAAATAAAACTTTTGACACATTTGTAATACCTTTTAATGCAAAATTTAGCATTAATGATGCAAAATACTTAGAGGAAGAATTAACCCTATGGAAAAAAGCTGGACTCGGTAAAAGTATTCAACCTAAAATAATTAATATTAATTATTTAGATAAAACGCTTAATCAAAATAATTATAGTGGTATTGCATATTCTATACCTAAAGAAATTACAGTTTTGGATTTACTAGATTTAGATTGCAACATAAATAATAGATCAATTACTCTTAGGCACGAAATCAATCACTTAAATGATAAAACTATACACCATATGAACAACGGTGAAAAATTATTTAAATTTCTAAAATGGAATATAAATAAACTAATTTATAAAAAACAATGGATAACAGAATTAAAAAATGCAGGAGTATCAGATTTTTCAGCTAATTATGCAATGAAAAATCAACACGAACTTAAATCTGTAACATCAGAATCACTAATGGAATATTTAAGTAATAAATTCAAAAATCAATTAATAAAAAAATTCCAAATGGAGCATTGGATATTTGATATAAAACAAAATAAAATAAGATTAGAAGAAATTGAAAAAAAAATCGCACAAGATGCTAAAAAAGAATAAATATTATTTGCCTCAAATTAATTATTATGAGATAATTAAACACGAGGTGAATGTATGAATATTTTATTATTAAAACAAATTGCTTTATTTAGTGCTTTAGTTGGTGGAGTTATTGGAATTATTACTCTTATACCTTTTATAGGTACATTAGCATTCTTAACTCTGATATTATTCTTATCTGCAATAATAATTGTTTATCTTAAAAAGAACAACCTGATTGGAATCATCGACCTGAAAGAAGGAGCTATTATAGGTGCTGTGATTGGATTTGCCTCATTTATAGCTTTTGCAATAGTATTTATGCCTATAAGTGCTATTATTGGACTTATTTTTAAAAGCTATTATGTTGGTCATTTATTAACAATGTTTATTACAAATTTTGGCGGGTTCTTTGTTATGATTATGCTATTAATATTCATTGCAATAATATCTGCTTTAATGAACGCGTTTTCTGGTGTAGTAACAGCTTATATATATGAATTATTATCAGGATTAAAAAAAGCTGAAAATGAAAATATAGATTTTGAAATTAAATAGATAGGTGGAATAAAAGTGGAATTTGAATCAAAAATTAGAACTATACAATGGGTTGACAACTTATCAAGAATGGTTGACCAAACAAAATTTCCTGAAGAATATATCTATGTTGATATAAAAACAGGAGATGAAATGTATAATGCAATTAAGACAATGATTGTTAGAGGGGCTCCAGCTATTGGAATTGCAGGCGCTCACGGGGTTGTTTTATATGCTCAAGAAGGAAAAGAAAAATGGGGAGATATCTCTATTGAAGAATTTAAAACTAAACTTCTTGAAAAATGTGATTATTTAGCATCTTCACGACCAACAGCAGTAAACCTTATGTGGGCTGTTGAACAACAAAAAAAATTAATTAAAGAAACACATTCTGATATTAATACATTAATAAAAGATTTAACAAAACAAGCTATCAGAATGGAAAATGAAGATATTGAAATTAACAAAGCAATTGGTAGATATGGAGCAGAAGTAGTGCCTAAAGGTGCAACTATTCTTACTCACTGCAATGCAGGTGCATTAGCAACTGTAGGTTATGGAACAGCACTTGGTGTTGTTCGTTCTGCTTTTGCAAAAGATAATACTATTCAAGTTTTTGCAGATGAAACAAGACCTCGTCAACAAGGTGCTAGAATTACGACTCTTGAACTTACAATGGATGGAATTCCTACAACTTTAATTACAGATGGAATGTGTTCATACTTTATGAGCAAAGGTATGATCGATATGGTTGTAGTTGGTGCTGATAGAATCGCTGCTAACGGTGATACTGCTAATAAAATTGGAACTTATACTGTTGCTATTGCTGCAAAGTATCATAATATTCCATTTTATATTGCAGCTCCTTTATCAACTATAGATACATCTATTCAATCTGGAGCTGAAATACCAATAGAAGAACGTTCTCACGATGAAGTTACACACATCAATGGCAAAACTATTTGCGCAGAAGGAGTTAATATAATTAACCCTGGTTTTGATGTAACTCCTCATGAATTAATTGCAGGTATTATCACAGAAGTTGGTATTCTTAGACCTGATTACAACAAATCAATCAAAGAAGCTTTTGAAAAACAAGCTGGAGCTCTTGTGTAAAAGAAAGCCTCGATTAATAAGAATATTAATTAATATTGATACTAATTGAGGCTAGAGCGATGAGGATTTACAATTTTATCTTAAACGTTTTTTAAGATATTACATTGTAAGTTTGGAGTAAAAATTATTAAACAGAATAACTAGGAATAACAAATGAAAATTAGAAAACAACTAAACAACCTAAAACTACTTGATAAATATATTCTTAAACAAGTTATTGAAATGTTTATTATGGGGGTTCTTGTTTTCACTTCTATTATATTCGCTTCAGACACATTCATAACTTTGATAAAACAAATCGCAAAATATGGTATCCCATTCAAAATTGCTTTTATTTTAGTTATTTTAAGTTTACCATCTGTATTTGTAATGACTATTCCTATGGGAATATTACTATCAACTGTTATGACACTCAATAAATTAAGTTTAGATTCTGAACTTACCGTAATGAGAGCTTGTGGAATTGGGTTTAACAGAATAGCAAAACCCGTTTTTGCTTTTGCTATTGTTATGGCTATAGTTAGTTTTGTAATTAATGAAACAGTTGTACCTGTAATGACTAAACAATCAAAAGATTTAGCATTATGGTCTTTTTCTCAAAAAAATGTTCCTGATGGAAAACACAACTTTACTTTCGAAGAAGTTGCAAATAATGGCGGCCTAAAAAGATTGTTTTATGTAGAATTTTGTGAGAATAAAAAATTACATAATATAACGTTACTTGATATGTCTAAAGATGATACTATTCACGTTCTTCAAGCAAAAGAAGGAGGAACTTCCCCTGATGGTTGGGTATTTAACAATGGTATTGTTTATACAATCGCTGATAAAGGGAAAGTTCTCAATTCTACGTTCTTCGGAGAATCTGTAGCGCAATTTGGTGTCGATCTAAAAAAAGAAATGAATAAAAACCTTGCAAATGAAAGAAACTTCATGCAACTTGGACATTACCTCAAAGTTACTAAAGGTATTGAACCTGAAAAAAGAAGAAGTCTAAAAATTAATCTATACGATAAAATTGCACTACCTTTAACAACTATTGTTTTAGTTCTTATTGGTATTCCTTTAGCAATTACACCTCCTAGAGTTAGATATAACAGGGGATTTTTATTTAGTATTTTAATTATATTTGCATATTACCTTATAAGAGCTTTATCAATATCTTTTGGGGAAGCGGGAACATTACCAGCATTCATTGCGGCATTTTTACCTAATATCATACTTACTATATCAGGTATGGCATTATATTATAGAAAAGTATTTACTATCACATAAAAACTTAATTACATATCCATCATAAATGTTGGACGAGAAGTTCCAAACATTTCTTCATCTTCACTTTGTAATATTGATGCAGTATTAAATCTTTGTACATAAAGACTTTTTAATTCATTTGCAATTTCACCACTAAATACTTTTTCATATTTTTCAAAGAAACTTGCAATTTCTTTAACTGGTGCTAAGAATAAATCTTTAGCTGTTTTCTTAATTAATGCACTTGTATTTTCGCCAACAAATGTTTGAGCATCAGGAACTCTTACATTTAAACCAAATGGGCGAGGAGTTCTTAACCAATTATGTTGATATTCTACATTTTGTACTGATTGAGGTTCTACTGAAGATTTAGGATATTGCGAATTACCTAAACCTGCATTCCCTGAATCACCTGTATTAAAATTAAACATATCTGCCATAATATATATACCCCTAATTACATTTAAGTTTTACGGTAGGATTCCATTAAAACTTTAATGAAATAAAGGATAATTGCAGATAATCGTTACATTTATTTACATTTATATTATTTATTTCTCATAAAAAATGAAGCAATCTCATTATGAGATAAAATTTTCGATATAGGACGACCATGAGGGCAAGTATATGGATGTTTACAAGCTCTCCAACGTTTAATTATTTCTTGCATTTGGAACATATTTAAAGGGGTATTAGCTTTTACTGCTGCTTTACAAGATGTTGTTATTAAAATTTTTTCTTCTAAATTGTCTAAATCACCTTCTAAATTTTCTAACAAATCTTTTATTATTTCTTTAGGAGAGACTTTAGATAATAACTGAGGAACCTTCTTAAACATAATATCAGTATCATTTAAAAATTCTATTCCGTAACCGAATTTTGCAAATTTCGGAATATTATCTCTTACTAATTCTGCCTCAACAGGAGATAATTCAATTATGTCAGAAATAAATAATAATTGAGATGCAGGTTCTTTTTGATTTTTTAATGTTTCATATATATATCTTTCATCTGCTATATGTTGATCAACTATTTCTAAACCTTCATCTTTTTCAATTAATATATAAGTTTTTTTATACTGACCTATTATATTTTCATCTGATTTTATTTCAACCTGCTGACCTACAATTTTTGTTTTTTCAATAAAACCATTACTTTTTACAGGTTCTGGAGTATAAGCTTTTACAGGTTTTATAAAATTAGGATGAATTACTTCTTTATCGTTTTCATCATCATTTAATTTATTTTCATTTACATTAAACAACAAATTTTGAATTGCTTCATTGACAGGCTCAACAACTTGAACATCATCTTCTTTTATTGTTCTATTTTGCAAAGTATTTATACGTTCTATATTTGATAAAGAATTTTCTATTGATGCTCTTATAAAATTAAATACCTGATTAGGATTTTTATATTTAACTTCTTTTTTAGTTGGATGAACATTTACATCTATTTCATCTGTTGGTATTTGTAAATTAAGAACTACAAAAGGATATTTCCCTGTTGGCAACATATTTCTATATGCTGTATCTATCGATTTTAAAAATACAGGACATTTTACTGTTCTTGAATTTACAAATATATGACAATCTTTCTTACTTGAACGTGTAAAGTCAGGACTACTTACATATCCCGTTATTTTAAATCCAGAAATATTATCAATACCTTCCACCGGACGAAGTTTATCAAATAACGTTTTAGAGAACATATTTTTTATAACTTCAGGTAAAGATCCCAATCCATTAGTTTTTAATACTGTTTTTTCATTATTTTGTAATTCAAAAGCAATACTTGGATTAACTAAAGCTAGAGATGAAACCAATTCAGAAATATATGCAAATTCTGTTTTGGGATTTTTTAAAAATTTTAATCTTACAGGTAAATTATAAAATAAATCTCTAACTTCCATAATTGTACCAACAGCACAACCTGTTTCTATTTTATGGACTTCCGAATTTTCACAAGTAACCTTTGTCCCAACTTCGAAATCTTTCGTGCGAGTTATACAAGTTACCTTAGATATAGAAATTATACTTGATAAAGCTTCACCACGAAAACCTAATGTTCTTATATTATATAAATCAT
The DNA here is from genome assembly GCA_944326685.1 of Candidatus Gastranaerophilales bacterium. Classification (GTDB taxonomy): domain Bacteria; phylum Cyanobacteriota; class Vampirovibrionia; order Gastranaerophilales; family Gastranaerophilaceae; genus UMGS1585. The sequence goes on along the minus strand of CALVEV010000031.1, from coordinate 102,430 downwards.
CTGTATCATTAATTTTACTTGTAGCATGTTTTGAAAAAGCAAGTAGAATATCATCTGGATGAATACCAGAGCCATTATCTGCAATTCTTATATCTCTACATTCATTTGATATTGCTATACTAATTTTTGTCGCACCAGCATCAATTGAATTTTCAACCAACTCTTTTACTACAGAAAAAGGTCTCTCAATAACTTCTCCTGCTGCAATCTGATTTATAACATGCTTTGATAATTGTTTAATTCTTCCCATTAAAATTATTCTAACTTAAAAAAAAATATATAGCACTTTTGTAACAAATAGCTTATAATAAGAAGAGAAAGAGGTAACAACTATGAGTTTTGGAATTGGTGGCGCAGACCCATTTAAACCATATTCATCAAATGCAGAAGCTGGCGGAAGCATGGGTGTTTATGTTAAAAGAAACAAAAAAGGTAATAAAAATAAAGACGAAGAAGAAAAAAATTCTATTCTAGAAGATTCTGATGACGATAATCTTGAAGTAGATATCGATGATGATTTTATTTTATAAAAATATAAAAAAATATTCTAAATAATAGCAATTTTTATTATTACTGGTTTTATATATATATATGGAGATTCGTAAAAATAATATTCGAATGAATTATCAACCAGTTCCGTCAAATAACAAATCTGACGCGAAAGATTGCAATGAGAATTTTTCACCCAATAATAATCAAGAAGGAATGAAATCTCTTGCTAACTATAATGTTGCAGGAATAAAATTCAAAGGTTATTATGGAAACCAACAACCTGCAAAAAAATTATTTTGGATATTAACAGGTAGAAACCAAATCTATAGAGATAATGAAACAGATTATAACACATACTATACAGGAACTAATAAAAAATGGGTAACAACAAACCCGGAAGACTTACTAAAAAGAACACCTGAACAGGCTATTCAAAGTATTTGCACTTTAAATAACCATTTAGATATCCCCGGATACGTTCTATCTCCGAATTATGGAGATAAATGGGGACGTCGTGCTAATTATATAGAAATAAATCCTAGAACAATCGCACAAACTTATGGGGATACAAAAGAGGAAGGTCTCTTAAATACTCTAAAACTTCTTCCTGCAATTCCTCCATCTAGCAAAAGTATTGCAAACTGTGTAATTTTATCAGAGTTATATCCACCAATGTATCGCGATAATGATGGAAAAACTGGATATGGTTCTTTATATACGGTAGATTTACATTCTGGAATATCTAAAACATTACTTTCTAAAAACCTATCAAGAGGTCAAGAAAGAATGGGAGATGATGAACAAGTAAAAGCTTTTAATGACCTTGCACATATAAGAGGATTAAAAACAGGAATTAGAATGCCCCTATCAGAAGGACAAATGACCGTACAAGGAAGACCCTTTAATTGGGATAAAGATGAAAAAGCCTTTATTGATGCTTGTTGTTGGGCTGTTGATTTAGGTTTTGACGCAATATATTTTGATAGTGCAAAACACGTTGGAGATTATGATATGGGGAATTATTGCGGAAATGGAAGAGTTCCAAACTATGGACAAATGCAATGGATTACAAATCAAATCAGAGAAAAAACAGGACGCCAAGATATTTCATTAATAGGGGAAAAATGCAACGATGATACAAGATTTAATAATTTAGGTCTTACTGCTGGAAACGACTGGGGCAAAGCTGACAATTATGAAAGTGTTATGCATGAATACAAAAAACAAAAATGGAATGATGAATATGCTGCAGGACCTATAATTTCTGATGATAATGATAACGGCGCTATTTCTTTTGAACAAAGAAGAAATAGATTAGGAAATGCTCTTAATGCTTATGAAGATATAGGATACAAATTACCTGTATTTATGCAAATGCATGATATATTCCCATTAACTCCATATACAAACACTCATAACGAAATGATGAACTCATATAATAGAACCACATATGGTGATCATGCCAGCAATTACAATAACACATTTAATACATCACAAGCAGCTAAAGACTATCGAATGGGAATATATCACGAATTTTTAAATGTTATTGACCGCTAACTAATTTATTATAATTATCCAAATACATATTTGCGAGTTTAGGCTTTTCAAGTTTTTTATACACATATGCCAAATTATAATGGAAATCAGGTTCAGTATTTTTTAATTCTATAGCTTTTATTAATTTTGACTTAGCTTTCTTTAAATCTCCTGCTTTAATATATGCACAAGCCAAATTATAATATGCATATGGAAACTCTGGAGCATATTTTATTGCTTTTTTATAATAATCTATTGCCATAAAATATTTATCATCATTTAAACATATATTAGCAATATTATAATAAGGTTTATAATAATACTCATCAACTAAAATAGCTCTTTTATACATAAATATAGCATCTTCTCTTCTACCTAAATCTAATAAAATATTTCCAATTAAGAGATTATCTTGTGCAGTTCTATACTTCTCTGGGATTTTTAAAAATGTATTCAAAGACTCATCTAAATTATTATCATTATATAAAGCAACTGCCTGCTGAGATAAATTATGAACTCTTTCTAGTTCTTCCTTTATCTGCTCTTTTGAAACCATATCCTCACCAACAGAAACTTTTTCCTTCTTAAAAGGATTTTTAATATTTAAATGATTTTCTTTACTTTTTTCAAACTTTGCTTTTTCTTTATTATTTTTTGAATTTTCTTGTTGATGTTTGATACTTTTTGACTCTTTTGATTCAATCTTTTTTTCTTGTTTCTCTACTAATTTTTTTCCGGCACTTTTTTGTACCTGCTCAACTTTTGGTTCTTTGGGATTTTTTAAAGAAAACTTGGATAACAAATCACTAGCAAAACAAGAGCTAGTTAATATAAATAATATCGATATTACTGTTAAAATATTTTTTTTCATACCCAAATTATATTCTAAATTTTATCTGAAATCCAGTTAATCTCAAATTGGAAAAACATAAAAACATATGAGAGAATATTATAAATGTCTCTTTTACTGATTATACCCTCGTTTTAACTCCTTTTAAACGAGGGGTTTTATTTAATTAATAAACTCTTAATTGATATATCTTGCTTTTTTTACTTATATTAATTAAAATAAACTTATGGCATTGTTTCAAGAAAATCAAAAAGCTAAAATAATTTTTGAAGCAGATAATAAAATTGTTGAAATGGATTGCTACATTGAAAAAATTTATTATGATAGATTGAAACTTAATTTACCCAAAGCTGCTAGCAGGTATAACCAATACCTTAAAGCAGGAACAAAACTAACAGTAAATGTTTTTTCACACTTAGGTATTTTAGAACAAGAATCAATAATAATAACATCACCACTAGAAAAAGAATTTACAATTGAATATGATACAGATGCAATTACAATTAACAATAGAAGACGAATTAAAAGATATTCAGCAAGCTGTGATCTAATTATTTTCAGACCTTTACTTGGTAATATTGAAACACAAATTATAGATATTAGTACAAGAGGATTAAGATATTATTCTGATATTCCTTTAGAAGCAGGTTCAATATTTGATTGCAAACTGTTATTAAGACCCACTGATAAAAAAATATTATTTAAAGGACGAATTGCTGATAACAAAGGTTTACCTGCTGGAGTTTATCGAATGGTAATCCATAAAATAGCATATAAAGATAAACAAACGTTACTTGATTTCTGTGAACTTGATTTACAACAATAATGGAAGATAATATGAATATGATTGATAATACACCGACTGAAAACAAACAAAATAATAAAGTAAAAAAAGCAATTGAACGTTGCCAATTAGATTTGCAAAAAGATCCTAATAATGCAAAACTCCATATTAGACTTGGAGATTTATATCTACAATGGCATCTTGATATATTCAATTCTTGCCAATATATTGATGAAGCTATTACAGAATATCAATGTGCGCTAGAAACTTATATGGATTCAGCTGAAATATACTATAAAATAGGTAAAGCTCAATTTTATAAAGGAGATTTAGATAAAGCTATTAATTATCTAAATATGGCAATTGAAAAAAAACATAATTATGCAGAAGCATATTATATGTTAGCAGAAACTTATACTAGAAAAGCTTATTTCTTTGAAGCTATAAATGCTGCAAAATTAGCTGTTAAATATAAACCTTTTAGAAACTCTTGTGCTCATTATTTATTATATAAACTACATCAGGCATCATCTTTCAGAGATTTCAAAAAAACTTTTCAAGCAAAAATAGAACAATTTCTAGCTATTTTAACGTTCATTTTTGATAAAAAAGCAATTTCTAATGTAAAAAGATCTATTTCATATTTAAGATTTTTTCCTACGCTATTAAAAGGTTTTTATTATGTTCAAATCAGAAATTTGGAAGCTGCAATAAATTTATATAGTAGTGCTATAGAAAATGCTCCAGGCTTTGTTCCATTATATTGCCTCTTAGGCGATGTTTATTTGGCAATTGGACATTTTGAAGATGCCATTACTGAATATAAAATGGCAATATGGTTAGATAGTTTAAATATCCCTGCATATAGACATTTATGTCAAGCATATGAAGAACAAGGTGATTATGACAGAGCTATCGATGTTTATTTAAAACTGATTTCTATAATGCCTACAGTTCCTGATTTTCATTCAAACTTAGCAAATTTATACTATGTTAAAGGAGAAATACCTGCAGCAATTTCACAATACCAAGCAGCAATAACATTAAATCCAAATAAACGTTGGACTAGTGTTATAGCTCAAACATTAGGTTTTGTATATCAAGAAAATCAAAATAATCTTGATGCTGCTATATGTTCATATCAAAATGCATATACATTAACCCCTGAAGATATTGATATATATATTAATCTCGGGAGTGCTTTCTATGACAAAGAAGATTATGACAATGCTGTTAATGTTTATAGAAAAGCTCTTGAACTTGACCCTGAGAACGCTAAAATACATTGTAATCTAGGATTCTTACATTGGGGTAAAGGTAATACGGAAGAGGCTATTAAAGAATACGAATTAGCTATTAAATATGATGAAAATTATGATATTGCATACAACAATTTAGGAGTTATTTATTTAGATGACTTAGGAAGAGTTCAAAAAGCTATTGAACTATTTAAAAAATCAGCTGAAACTAACCCTAACTATGCTTTAGCACATTTTAATCTTGCAAGAGCTATTACTATTGTTGGAGATAAAATTGAAGCTGCTAAATTATATCAAATAGCACAAGATATTAACAAAGTAACAAATGAAATAGATCCTCAAGATATTGTGGATAAAATTAATGGTTTATTTTCATAGAAAGGATTAAAAATGACTACAAATAATAAGATTATAATTACTGTATCTGGAACTGATAAAGTCGGTATAGTTGCTAAAGTGGCTACTATATTAGCTGAACTTAATGTTAATATAGAAGATATTAAACAAACTCTTATGCAAGGTCATTTTGTAATGTTTATGTTATGCGACATTACAAATTCTAAAAACTCTTTTAAAGAAATAAAAGATAGTTTGCAAAAAGAAGGAGAAAACCTTGGAATGGAAGTATGGGTACAAAGAAAAGAAATTTTTGACACAATGCATACAGTAGGTTAATTTTATTAATTTAAAACTTATAATTAAAAAAAAGCCGGAATTTAAAAACCGGCTTTTAAAATGTGCTTATTATAATAAAAGTATTATTTACTAATTTTTGTTAATTTTGTTCTAATTCCATTTGCTAAATCTGGTCTTCCACTTTTTTCATATATTTCAGACATAGATTCTAAAAATTTTAAACTATCAACTCTTTTTGGCTGAACCTTTGTTTGAGTCATTGTTGTTTGTTGTGGACGAGAAACTCTACTTTGAGAAGAAACAGTTCTTGGTGCTGAAACTGAATCAGCCATTAAATTTCTCTTTGGTAATGATGATAATTTTTGAGCCGTTGTAGAGCTTGTATGATGTTGCAAATATGGTGATTGTGTACTATTTTGATATGCTTTTAATCCATAGTTCATTGTAGTATATGGTTTATTTGTTGCATTTCTATATCCAGGAGTTAAACTTGGAACATCTTTAGTATTAGCAATATCTCTATTTCTTAAACCTTGAGATAAACCAACTGTAATATCGTTATCTTTTCCTCTTATTAATTTAGCACCTAATAAGAATAAAAGACCAAAGAATCCAAATGTAAATAATGTTCCAGTTGTTTTACCTGACAATAAAGATTTAACATAAGATAACAAACCACCTAAATGTATATTTGATGATAAAGATTTTGCTTCTGTATTTTCTTGTTTATATATTGGAGAATAAGTATTAATAGGAGCATTTAATAAAATTTCTTTTTTAGGATTTGCTCTATCTTGCACTTTTACAGATGATACAATTGAGTCAAATGTTACAGAAGCATTTGATGCATTTTCTGCTTGAAACATAATATTTAAACCATCAACTCCAAATGGTTCAACAATTATATTATCAACATTTGAAACATTTTTATAAATAGTGCTTAATGTTTTTGATGCTCTTATACCCTTTAAGCTTAACATTATTCTATTAGGAGCTTGAACGGTTTTCTTAATAGAAACAGAATTATCTGCAACTAATACGATATTAAAACTATCCCCCATTGGCTCTATTTGAACACTTTGAAGCACATTATCTGATGCCATTACATTAATGGCAGTAAACAAACTAATAAATAATACTAAAAATAATTTTTTCATATAAATTTCTCTCTCTCCCTAATGATAGAGTACATGTTTTCCATGGCGACAACATCAATCAAATGGTTAAATTATCTCTAGACCATATGGTCTAGAGATAAATATTAAACATGGTGAAAACCATGTCATGACATGGTTTTCGGCTGTTAGCTACTTTTCGCAATACTTGATTAAGTTTTCAAGACATAAACCCCTTAAAACACACTATATGACTTAAATAAAGGCTTAAATAGCAAAAAGTATGACAATAACCCAAAAGATTATAATTTTCTTAATATAACTTTACATTTATACAAATTTGTAACAATTATCCAAACCAAATCATAGTAGAATCGTGCTTACCTTGTCTCAAAAAACCATTTTTCTTATAAAATGGAATTGCATCATCTGCAGACTGAACATATATTGGTTTATCAGTAATGCTTTTTATATAATTAACTAGCTCTGTACCTACATTTTTAAATGTTCTTTTAGACGAATTCTTTTTATTAGTTGTAGGATTAACTTGCAACCAATTTAATTGATTTTCTGTATCATATGTTTCTGAAAATAACACTAAACCTAAAATTTTACTTGTATCCAAATTTTTATAATCTTTATTTTGAGTTGTCAAAGCTAAATAATGTTCTGCTGCAATATCAGGATACATTTTAGGTTTTAAAGCTTCATTATAAATCTCAGAAGAAAAACCAGAAGCTACATTTTCCCACTTACAAGAAGTTTCTGCTAAAGTCCTAACATCCTTTTTATCTTTAGGATTAAGTTCTACAATCGAAACCTCTTGAGGCTCACATATTGTATCTGAAACCTGTTTGGGAATATATGTAGTTTTCAAAAAATTGGCTTTAAAATTTATTGGGGTCATATTTATTTAAAGCCTGTAAAACATATTTTTGCTACTAGTATTTAAAATTTCTTTAAATGAGCATAAGCTGCATCCATAGCCTTTTTACCCATCTTACCAAAATCTATAGTATACATAGTACTTTCACCAATTTGTGTAACATCTAGAATATGCCCTATGCCCAATTTTTCATGGAATACACGTTCACCTACATTAAAAAAGTAATCAATTTGAGCTTTATGTTCTTCTTTTTCTTTAATTTGTTGAGCTTGCATTGCTTCTTGTTGTCTTTTTTCTTCTAACATTCTTTTTATAGAATTATTTTCAAAGAATTTTTTAGCACTTTCTTCTGCTCTTTTTTGAGCCATTTCTTTATTCTTTTGACTTTTTACTAAAATAGTTCTTTGAGGGGTTCTGTTAGAACGATTACTTAAACCACTAATTCCTTTAGGTGCAACAAAATCTGACCCAAATCCTGAATTTGATTTTCTCTGTGGGGTACTTAAACTTTGAACTCCTTTTGGAGCTACGAAATTAGTACCAAAACTTCCTGATGGAATAGTTGTAGATTTAGAACTACTACCCCAATCTGATTTAGAATTATTTGCTTTTATTTTATTAACAGCACTTCTAAATGTTCTCTCAGATGAATATTCACCGTTTGATGATGTCGAATCTATTAATTGAGGAGGTATTTCTTCTATAAATCTGCTTGGATTATAGTATTTATATTCACCCCACATCTGTCTTCTTTTAGCTGATGAAATATATAGTTTTTCTTCTGCTCTTGTTACACCAACATACATCAATCTACGTTCTTCTTCTAATTCAGATAAAGAATTGAAGGTTCTAGAATGAGGGAATATTCCTTCTTCAACCCCAGCTAAAAATACTATTGGGAATTCCAAACCTTTTGCAGAGTGAAGGGTCATTAAAGTAACATTATTACTTATTTCTTCCATTCCATCAATATCAGAAACCAATGCAACTTGAGCAAGAAATTCGCCTAATCTATTATCTTTATCTTCAGGTTCAAACTCGCTTGCAACGTTTACTAATTCTTGTAAGTTCTCTATTCTTGCAAGTTCTTCAGGTGAACCATCTTGCTCTAATTCTCTTACATATCCACTTTTTTCAATTACAAATTCTATAAAATTATGTAACTGATAATTATTTTCAACAGCCTTAAAATTAGCAATTAATTTTGCGAAATCAATCAATTTTGAACGAGTCTTTGCAGTAATTGCAGGAATATCTTCAATCCTTTCTACTGCTTGGAATAAACTTATATCATTTTCATCTGCATATTCTTGTAAATGTTTTAAAGTTGTTTCACCGATTGAGCGTTTTGGAACATTTACAATTCTTTTAAAGCTTTGTGAATCGTTTGTATTATAAATCAATTTTAAATATGCAATAGCATCTTTAATTTCTTTTCTATCATAGAATTTTAAGCCACCATAAATTTTATATGGAATACTATTAGCAATACAAGCTTCTTCTAAAGAACGAGATTGAGCATTTGTTCTATAAAGAATCGCAAATTGATTATAATTTGCAGAAGTTTTTTTAATTGTAGATGCTATAAAATTAGCTTCATCAGCTTCATCATCAGCTTCGTAATAAGTGATTTTTTCTCCATCACCTTTATTTGAATATAAAACCTTATCCACACGCTCTTGGTTATTTTCAATAATCGCATTTGCAGCCTTTAATATTGCGGCTGTTGAACGATAATTTTGTTCTAATTTTATTAATTTACATTTTTTGAAATCATTTTGAAAATTTAAAATAATTTTAAAATCAGCACCACGCCAACTATAAATTGATTGGTCAACATCTCCTACAACACATAACGAACGAGTTTCAGGAAGTTCATTTTCTGGAATATAATTTGTATACAAAGCTCTTACTAAATTATATTGAGCTTGGTTGGTATCTTGAAACTCATCGACTAATATATGTTCGAATCGTGAATAATATTTTTCTCTAACTTCAGGATTTTGTTCTAAGAGTTTTACACAAAGCATCAACATATCATCAAAATCAATTGCATTATTATTATTTAAAGCATTTTCATATTCTTCAAAAATTTGAGCAATCCTTTGAGATTTAAAATCCCTTGCAAAAGTTGCAAATGTATAAGCATCTTGCATTTTATTCTTTGCATTAGATATAACTGCTTTTACAAGTTTTGGTTGATATGTTTTATCATCAAGATTTAATTTCTTTATAGCTTGTTTTATTAAAGCAATAGAATCTTGTTCATCATAAATAGTAAAATTTTTATCAAGTTTTTTACCTGACTGGAATGAATAATTATCAATATCCTGTCTTAATATACGTCCGCAAATACTATGAAAAGTACCAACCCACATATATTTAACAACATCTTCTCCCAAAATAGCAGAAAGTCTTTCACGCATCTCTTTTGCTGCTTTATTTGTAAATGTCACAGCCAAAATATTATGAGCTCTAACCCCACTTTTTATCATATAAGCAATACGAGAAGTTAAAACCTTTGTTTTACCACTTCCTGCTCCTGCTAGAATTAACAATGAACCTTTTGTAGTTTTAACTGATTCTAGCTGTTGTTCGTTTAAATTAGCTAATAAATTTTCCATCCCCTATTTCCAAAATCAAAGTTTTATGATATCATTACCATACACGAAAAGAATGTACATTGCAATTAGAAGGTGAAAAAATGTCAGATACAATTAATTTAGCAGATAACAATAATAACGAAAATCAAGTATCATCTATTATGGTTCCTATTGACGACAAAATGGATGTAAGTGATTCTTCGCCTGATACTGTTGATGAATTATCAATGGAATTAGCAACAATTAAACAACCTGCTAAAAGAATTGCTATAATTGGTTCAAGAAACCTTGCAATTACACATCAACAAATGATTGAAACATTAACAACAGCACTTGTTGGACAAGGTAATACCATCATTACATCTGGTGGTTCATATGGAACAAATGCTGCTGCTATAAGAGGAGCAATGAAAGCGAATCCTCAAAAGTTAAAAGTTATTTTACCTCAAACTATAGGACAACAACCTAGTGATGTTCAAGATCAATTAATAGGTGTTCCTAATATTGTAGAGCATGCTGATAGAGCGATGATGACTCTAGCTGATGCTTCTAGAGTTTGCAACAGAGAAATTATCGATGATTGTAATCAATTAATTTGTTTCTTATCACATACTAGTAAAACCTTACATACTGCTATTGAATATGCAGAAGAAGGTCATAAAGTTGTAACTGTATTTTATTTAGATTAATTGAGTATTATGGATTTAATTAAAAATTTAACAGGAAAAGACCCTAAAGGTTATGAACCTGTTGCTTCACGTATTATTAATAATCCTGATGTGGAACTATTCAAAGAATTAGTTGCCAAAGATGATTTTTTGTTTGATTTTATCAAACAAAATGTTGCTCAAAGACTTGCTAAAGCCTGTAACGCTAATAATTTTAAAAATTTATTTCAATTTCTAAATATTTATTCTCCATATTATGATGAATTTATTGCATCAACATTGGCTCAATATGCAGATAAAGATGTTGAAGATAAAATGCTTGAATATCTAAAAAATGGAACAGAAGCAGAAAAAACATATTCAGCAAGTTTCTTTTCTTATATTGAAAATAAATCTGCATTAGAAGATTTAAGAAAATATGCTTATTCTCAAAACACAGATTTAGCAACAAATTGCGCAAGAGCACTATCAAAATTAAATGATAAGGAATCATATAATCAAGCAATTCAAAAATTAAATTCTCAAGATAGTTTTGAACAATATGCAGCAGTTAAATTCCTTGTAAACTACCAAGAAACAAATGCTCTAAAAGATTTATTTAATACAATGAAAAATTCAGCAATGGCTGAAAATATTGCTAGTGAAATACCTTTTTTAACACCACTAATTTCACTTTTAAACACAGAATATAACGAAGATGCAATTCTTGCTTTTTGCTATATTTTAAATGGTCTTGTAGAACTTATACCAATTTCTCAAATTATTGACTATGAATTCTACAATATGATTGATACTATGATAAAAGCATCACCTTCAGGACCTATTGCTATAGCGCTTCAAATGGCAAAAGAAAAATTTAATCTGTTTGTTGAAAATGAAGAATATTTATTTGATGAAGATAAGAATACTAAAAATGAAGTTAATGATATAAATATCTTGTTAAATTCTATTAATATGAATAAATATACATCTTTTGTATATGAAGAACTATATGAAGAAAGTGATTTCATATATTTTGCAATGGAACTAATCAAAGACAAAGACAGTATTGCATCTTTATTAAGTGGACAAAATCAAACTGTAATTTTGAAAGCAATGACAATTTTAAAATCAATGAACTGCTTAACTGAAGAATATAAACTAGAAGGACTAGCAAACATTACAGATGAAAATATAAAATATGTTGCGCAAGCTCTATAATTTATATTCCTAATTCTAATTCAACATCATTGATATCATTTTTTACTTTTAAAATTTCACCCAAAATTATCTGGGCTAAATTTGCACTATCAAATTTTTTTATATTTTGTCCATCACGAATAATTTCTAATAAAATTCTTGACAAACTCTCAATAATATTAACTTGAGAGCTAATACTCAACAACTTGTCTTCCATTCTTAATTCCTTGTAAGTTTATAAATTGTACTTAAATACTAGCACATGACAAAATAAATTACAATATAATTTTAATATATTTACATATTTTTATCAAAAAAGAACTTGTTAAATCTGGTTTCAGATTTGTCTTGAGTAAAGCCTAATTTTTTATAAAAGTTAATTGCAGAGTTACTTGAATATAACATCAGTTTCTTCTCAGGAAAAAGCTTCATTATAGTATTAACAATTGAAGAACCAAGATTTTTATATTCTCGTTCAGGATTTGAATAATTTTGAGTAGGCAAAACTTGTAGATATTTTATTTCATTACAATGCAAATCAGGTTCTACCTGAACTAATCCTAATATTTGTTCCGAATCAAGTTTATCAAAATCTTTTGTCTGAGCAGTTAACGCATAGTACTGGTCATACTTAGAATTTAAACCATATAAATTATCCTGACTTGCATTATCAGAAATCTCAGAGAAAAAAGTTTTTTTACCCCACATAGAATCTAACTCTTTTAATGCAATTATATCTGACTTATTTTTCGTATCGATCTGAACAAAAGATAAAGAACAAGGTTTATTATTCCTTTTTACTTGTGAATCACATATATAACTAGCCTTAAATGATATATTCATTACTTTTTTCTCCATATAAAATAGGCTGGATTGAATATTGATGGTCGTGTAAAACCATTCCTTTTATAAAAACCAGTTGCGTCCTCAACTGAAATCAAATCCAAAGATTTATCTGTATGTTTTTTTAATGAATCAAGTATCGCAGCTCCTACCTTCTTAAAAAAAGGTAATTTTACATCAGAATTTGATTTAGTTGAAAATAATTTAGATAACCAAGATTTAGGCTTTCCACTTATATAATCCGGATTAACTTGCAAAAACTCTATTCTATTAGTATCTTTACCTTTATTTAATTCCACAACACCAAGAATCTTTTTAGCATCAAGCTTATTAAAACTATCTTGTTGTGAAGTTAACGCATAAAATTTTTTATTTTTATCTTCACAAAACGAAGAACAAAAAGCTGAATTATAAATTATGTCATTAAAATTACCATTCCAAGTAGTTCTAATTTTATTTAACATATCTAAATCCGAAGCATCTTTAGGATTAAGTTCAACAAAAGATGCTTGGAAATCATTGTAATGTTGTCCATCCAACTTCTTTATATTTATGGGGTTAATAAATGATCCTTTAAAACTAATTTGAGTCATATTTTAATAAAACAAGTAAATTTATTTTTTGCTACACATTCCAAATATATTCTAATTTATCATTCGAAAATTTATCTTGTGTAAAACCATTTTTCTCATAAAAACCTTTAGCATTAAAAACTGAATGTAATTTTATTGGCTTTGAATCATATATTTGTTTTAAAGACTCAACTATTGCAGTCCCTACTTTTTTATAATCAGGACGTCCAAATTGATAAGCCTGATTATCAGGACTTACTTGTAACAAATTAATTTTATTACAATCATCTTTTTCAATAAATTCTACAACGCCAAGAACATTATTTGGTTTTATATAATCATAATTTTCATTTTGAGTTGTTAGCCCATATACATGTTTTTTTTCTTTTTGAAAATCATCATTTTTAAAATGCTCTTTTATATCAAGAGCATAACAATCACCCCATAAATCACTCGTTTCTTTGAGCGTAAATAAATCTTTTTTATTCCCTTGATTAAATTCTACAAAATTAGCTTCGAATGGTTTATAATTAGTACCTTCTCTTTTAAAAATATTAATTGAATTTATATGAGTAGCCTTAAAATTTATATTGTTCATATTTAATTTAAACCCAAACATATTTTTTTTTGCTAAAAGAATGACGTAAATATAAATTTACGTCATTTTAAATATATAGATAAGTGATGAGATTAGTCTAATGTATTAATTTGTTTAGTTCAAAGGACTTTTTCAGATCCTAATCAACATAACAGCTTAATAAAGTGTTATTCTTCATTTTTTTCAAAGCACGCAATTCAGTTTGTCGAATACATTCTTTGGTAACACCATAAATGTTTCCGATTTCTTCTAATGTTCTGCGTGTAATATCTCCCAATCCGTAGCGCATCTTAACGATTGCCTGTTCTCTATCTTTTAATGTTGAAATAACTATTTCTAAATCTTTTTTAAGATTTTCTGCTTCAACACTTAAAGAAACGTCTGCTTTTGTATCTTCTAAAATGTCTGCAACGTTAAGTTCTTTCCCATTCTGACACTCCATACTTCCTTCAATTGATATTGTTTTTGAATATGCTGACAAGAATGTATCAAGTTTATCTTCAGAAATATTCATTTTTTCTGCAACATCTTTATTTTTAACCTGACAGTTATATTTTCTTTCCATTTCTGATTTAATTTTTGAGAATTTAGATAAAGTTTCTTGAATATATACAGGAATCTTCATACTATGAGATTGTTCTGAAATAGCTTTGAACATAGCTTGCTTAATCCACCAAGTTGCATATGTTTGGAATTTATATCCTAATTTCCAATTAAATTTATCAACTGCAACCATTAAACCTAAATTACCTTCTTGTATCAAATCAATTAGTGGTAAAGAAGACATATGAATTGCTTTTTTAGCAACAGTTACTACTAATCTTAAATTTGCTTGAATTAATGTTTTCTTAGCTTCTTCATCTCCTGCTTTTGCTTTTCTAGCAACTTCTTTTTCTTCTTCTGCTGATAATTGAGGGAATTTTGAAATATCTCTGATATAACGAGATAAATCTGAATCTGAACAAGCTTTTAAGACTAAGTTTTTTGAAGGGTTACTGTTTGATTTGTTAGTTTTCTTCATTTTAATAGGGTAATCTGACATACATAAACTCCTTAATACACTATACACTATCTTTTAATATTCAATTTTGGGGTACACTATCCTTTTATGTGGAATTTTATACATTGCCTTTAAAATATAGCTCTCTGTATATACTCAGTATATACTAAAGTATATACAATTGTCAACCTATTCTTTACAATTATTTACAAATATAATATAAAGTACCTTCTTTTATGTTGTTATAATTTGCTATTTTAGCTGCAATATATTACTTATCAAACTTATCATAACCAACTAAATCAACAAATGAATCTTTTACTATCACTGAAACCAAAGAAAGATCTTGTTTTGATTTTTTATCAGGATGATTTTGACGCAATGTTGTACGTCCCCATCCATAACTTTCACTTGCCATATCTTCTTTTAATTCGCTAATTGAATTATATTCCTTATGTTCAATTTCTGAGTAACCCTCTCTTTCATTTTTACTTTCAGGAAGAGCTTCAGAATTTTGTCTATATGTTATATATTTACCATCATTCATTGGAACAATAATAACGGATTCTCCATCTTTCTTAACTTGTACAATAGAGTTATCTTTTGGATGCACCATAACCTGATCTGGTTGAACATTATTGAATTCTACTGCTAGGTTGATTCTATTTTCAAGAGTTTGTCTCGATGACTCAAAAGAATTATCTGCAATTTTAGCATCTTCAGCAGTTTTATTATAACTTTTACCTTCTTGGAATAAACTTGTTATTGAAGCTTGAAAACTTGATTTTATTTTTTCAGATAATGTTTCAATTTTTTGCATTATTTGATCATATATTGGTTTTACACTTGATGTATCAGCAATATTTATAACACCATCTTTATTGTCATCATATTTAGACCATATATTATCATCTGAAGTTTTTTGAACGAGATTATTATTTTGTACAGGATTTTGTGGTTCAGGACTAGATGCATTCATAGAAGAAATTGAAACCATATTTATCTCTCCTTATTAGTTCATATAATTTATAAAAAAATATATTAATAAAAATTTCAGAAAATTTTAAATTATTATTGTGATAAACCCCGCCTAATAAAGGTATTACAATACTTTTAAGGGAATATATAATTTACAAAATTTTACAAAAAAACAATTGCATATCTTTACAAATATTTATAGTATAATAAGGTGGTAAGAAATAAAGTAATAGTAATTAATTTCGGCTATCGAGCAGTCGAAGAAGGAAGGTAAAATGATACCAGAAACAAAACAAATGAGCCTTGAAATTGGCGGAAAAACAGTAACCATTGAGACAGGAAAGTATGCTCAATCAACAAATGGCAGTGTAACTGTAAGATGCGGAGACACTATGTTATTTGTTCACGCTGTAGTAAGTAAAGAACCTAGAGTTGGGATAGATTTCTTCCCATTATTAATTGATTATGAAGAAAGAATGTCTGCAATTGGCAGAATACCTGGCGGATACAACAGATCTGAAGGTAAAGCAAGCGACAAAGCTATTTTAGTATCAAGATTAATTGATAGACCTATCAGACCATTATTCCCTAAAGGATATAGAAATGATATTCAAATCGTAGCTCAATTATTTAGTTATGATCAAGAAAACCAACCTGACACATTAGCAATGTTAGGTGCTTCTTGTGCATTAATGTTAACAGGCGCACCTTTTGAAGGCCCTATTGGAGCTGTTAGAGTATCAAAAGATGAAAATGGTAATTTTATCGCAAATCCAACACATCAACAAGCTAAAAACTCTGATTTAGACATTGTTGTTGCTGGTACACATGATTCTGTAATCATGGTTGAAGCTGGATGTAATTTTGTTACAGAAGATGACATTATGGCAGCTGTTGAATTTGCACAATGTGAAATCAGAAAACAATGTGATGCACAAGTTGAATTTGCAAAACAATGTGAAGTTGTTAAAGAAGAATTTATTAATCCATATGACACATCAGAAATTAAACAAATTATTGATGAAACTGCTCACGATATGATTTTTGATGCTTATCACAACTTTGATAGAGAATATAGACAAAACAAATTGGAAGAAGCAAAAAATCTTGTAAAAGAAAAAATAGATGCACTTCCAGAAGATCACGCAATAAAAGCAATAATGGAAGAAACAGGTATTGACTTTGTTGCAGAAGAATTTAAAGCTGCTGAAAAGAAAATCATGAGAGCAATGATTTTAGATGAAAACGTTAGAGCAGATGGAAGAAAACCAACCGATGTTAGACCTATTTGGTGTGAAGTTGGAGTTATTCCAAGAGCTCACGGTTCTGCAGTATTCACAAGAGGTCAAACTCAAGTATTATCAGTTGCAACTTTAGCAGGTCCTGCTATGAAGCAAGAACTTGACGGAGTTGATCCTCAAACTGAAAAAACTTATATGCACAAATATATCTTCCCTGGATTCTCTGTTGGTGAAGTAAAACCATTAAGAGGACCTGGAAGAAGAGAAGTTGGACACGGAAACTTAGCTGAAAGAGCTAATGTTCCTGCATTACCTTCTCAAGAAGAATTTGGTTATACAATCAGAGTTACATCTGACGTATTAGAATCAAACGGTTCAACATCAATGGCATCTACTTGTGGTTCATCAATGGCATTAATGAATGCTGGTGTTCCTGTAAAATGTATGATTGGTGGTGTTGCAATGGGTATGATTACTGAAGAAGGTAGAGAACCTGTTGTATTAACAGATATTCAAGGTATTGAAGACTTCCTTGGAGATATGGATTTCAAAGTTACAGGTAATGATACAGGTATTACAGCACTTCAAATGGATATGAAAGCTAAAGGTATTGCAAACGATACATTAAGACGTGCATTACAACAAGCAAAAGAAGGTAGACTTCATATCTTAGGTGAAATGAGAAAAGCAATCACTGAACCTGGACCAATGTCTCCATTCGCACCAAGCATATCTACAATGACAATCCCAGCTGAAGACATCGGAATTGTTATCGGACCTGGAGGAAAACAAATTAGAGCAATCATTGATGCTTCAGGAGCGGAAATTGATATCCAAGATAATGGTATAGTTACTATTACTTCTAACGACCAAGAAGGTGCTGAAATCGCTAAGAAAATGATTAGAGATTTAACCTTCAAACCTGAAGTTGGAATGATTTTAAAAGGTAAAGTTGTTAGAATTATACCTATTGGTGCTTTCGTTGAATTAGGCGGCGGTAAAGATGGTATGGTTCACATTTCACAAATTTGCCAAGAAAGAATTGAAACTATTGAACCTCACGTTAACATTGGCGATGAAGTTATCGTTAAAATTATCAAAATTGACGATAAAGGCAGAGTTAATTTAACAATCAAGGGTGTTTCTGAAGAAGAAAAAGCTCAATTCAATTCTTAATTAACTAATTAGATATAGTAAAGAGGTGGAATAGATTATTTCACCTCTTTATTTTATAAGGAGAACATTATGGATTTTGTTATTGATAAAGAAAAATGTATTCATTGCGGACAATGCGTTAAAGACTGCGTATCTGGGATTATTGAATTTAATGAAGAAAATTATCCTTATATTACAGATGAAAATCGTTGCATAAAATGCCAACATTGTTTAGCGATTTGTCCAACTGGAGCATTAAAAATATTCAACAAAAATCCTGAAGATTCGGAACTTACAAATAATTTTCCAACAGATGAACAATTATTAAATCTAATTAAATCAAGAAGAAGTTATAGACACTATAAACCTGAAAATATCCCTAAGGATTTAATGGATAAATTAAAAAATATGCTTAAGTATCCCCCAACAGGCTGCAACTTCCACAAACTACATTTTTCAATAATTGAAGATATTGAGGTTATGGACAAATTTAGAAATATAACAAATAGCAAAATCAAAAAGTTATTCTCATCAAAACAACTATCTTCAATAGTAAATAAATTTTCTAAATATAAAGATGCATTTTTAAATGGAGAAGATGTTATATTCAGAGATTGTCCACACATGATTGTTGTATCATCTCCTATTAATGCACCTTGTGCACCTGAAGATGCAATTATTAATTTGAGTTATTTTGAACTTTATGCGCAAAGTTTAAATATTGGAACATTATGGTGTGGATTTGCAGAAATTTGTCTAAAAGTATTTCCTGATTTATGTGAATATTTAGAAATCCCTGATAGCTACAAACCTATGTATGTAATGTTATTTGGACTACCTGACATTCACTATACAAGAACTGTTCAACCAGAAGGATATCAAATTACAACAGTAAATGATAAACCAATTAAAATGAATATCATAAAGAAATTAAAAAGATATTTCTGGAACTTTATAAGATAAATCAACTTATAAATATAAAAACAATTAATAAAACCGCTAAAATCCAGTAATATTAAAACTCTAAACTATACGGTTGATATTCTAATTTTTAGACTAAAGATTCAAAATTTAAGTCCGTCTATCATGCTACATCAGACAATTTATGGAGAAATAATGTCCGAACAGCTTACGATACCGGCAATTAATAAGAGTGAGGAAGCAGAAAAAGCATTAGAAAATGCGCGTCTTGCCCACCAAAGATATCTTATTAAACAACAAAAAGAAGATATAGATAGAGCAATACTTTATTATGTTGATGCAATAAAATATAACCCTAAACTTGCAGAAGCATATTATCGTCTTGCAAGTCTTATGTGGGAAAAAGGACAAATTACACTTGAAAGTGCTATTGAACAATGTAAAACGGCAATAACATTAGAACCTGAAAATGTTAATGCACATATTTATACAGGATATTTCTATTCTCTTGCAAATGATTTTATAAATGCTGAAGAAGAATTTAAGATTGCAATAAATCAACAAAAAATGAACTCAGCAAGACCAAGATTATTCTTATCACAACTTATAAACAAACAAATGCACCTTGAAGGGAAAACGATAGGTGGAATGTTTAAATCTTTTTATTATTTTGTCACAGGGAGCATTTTATTTATGAGCGATTACCCCGCATTAAAAATGATGTATGAATCGATATCCGATAATTTTTCTGTATTTTCATACAAAACACTTGGTGCAACATTAGAAAAAATTCGAATGTTTCCAACCGCATTCAATGCTTATGCTTTAGGAATGGAAAAAACTCAACATGGTGATATTTTTTACAAAAAATTAGGTGATTTATCACTTGAATGTAATGATGTTGTAGCAAGTCTGGAATATTATAAGAATGCGCTTAAAACAACACCACAAAATAGAGAAGTTTTGATTAAACTTGCGACAATAATGCAAACATACTTCCCTGATGAAATTGATACAATAATTGATTACTATAACCAATTATTAGAATTTGGAATTGATAATGCAAAAATTTATTATGAGTTAGGTCATTTATATTTAAGACGAAATGACAAAATTAATTCAGTTTCTGCATTCAAACTAGCTCTAAATGAAGATAGTGAAAACCCTTATTATAATAATTCTTTAGCATATGCTCTTGTTCGAGCAGAACTATATGATGATGCTATAGAATATTACCAAAAAGCAATTAAACTAAATCCTGATGCAGGTTGGACGTCAATTGTATGCCATGCACTAGGAGCATTATATGGCGAAGTTAAAGGAAACTTTGAAGCTGCAGAAGCTACTTTCCAAGCCGGATTAGTATTAGATTCTAATAACTATGATTTATTACTATCGCTTGGAGATTTATTCATGGCAAAAGGAGACCTAGACAAAGCTATTAGAACCTATTGCGATGGAATAACTATGAATCCTGATAACTTCCTTGCATATGCAAAAGCAGGACTTGCTTTATGGGAAAAAGACTATATTGAAGAAGCATTAGTATCACTACATAAAGCAGTAGACCTAAATCCTGATTTTGAAGTAGCTCATAATAATTTAGGAGTAGTATACCTTGACGGAATTGGGGATGCTCAAGAAGCTGTAACTCACTTTTTAAATGCAATTGAAATTAATCCGAATTATACTCTTGCATATTTCAATACAGCTCGAGCGTACCAAGCAATGGAAGAAAAAACAAAATCAGCAGAATATTACCAAATGGCATTAGATTTAAATAAAATTACAAATGAATTAGATGAACACGATATTTTAGATAGATTACACGGTTTATTTGATTAAAAGCTATCATCTAACAAATTTTCTGATTTAGATGAATTAACAGCTAATTCATCACATCGTTCATTAAACTCATGCCCATTATGACCTTTTACCCAAACTAAATTTATGTCATGTGGTTTCATAGCTAATAATAATCGCTGCCATAAATCCACATTTTTAACAGGCTTTTTGGCTGCAGTTTTCCAATTATTCCTTTGCCACGAATCTATCCATTTTTGTTCAAAAGCATCAATAAAATATTTACTATCAGAAGTAATTTTAACTTTACAAGGCTTCTTTAATGCCTCTAAGCCAACTATTACAGCCAATAACTCCATTCTATTATTAGTAGTTAACTTATAACCAGCTGTTAATTCTTTTTCATGATATTTCCCTGAAGAATCTTTAAAGCGGAGAATTGTACCGTATCCTCCCGCACCAGGATTTCCGGAACAAGCCCCATCAGTATACATCTCAACTAATAATTTACTCTCTTCCATATAAAAATATTATATATAAAAGGAGTTTATGTCAATAAAATCAATATTTTTATCCCCCTTGTAAAAACATTATATTTATTGTATTTTTAAAGCTGTAAGGATATTTTTTTACAGTATAAGAAGGAGGCTCAAATGAGCGAAAGAAAATTAGTCGGAACTAACGAAATGTTCCAAAAAGCATTAGCTGGCGGATATGCTATCGGTGCTTACAACGTTAATAACATGGAAATTTTACAAGCAATTGCTGAAGCAGCTGAAGAAACAAGATCTCCAATCATTCTTCAAGTTTCTGCTGGTGCAAGAAAATATGCTAACCAAACTTACTTAGTAAAATTAGTTGAAGCAGCTTTAGCTACAACTACAGTACCTATCGCTTTACACTTAGATCACGGTGCTGATTTTGAAATTTGTAAAGCTTGTATCGACGGTGGTTTCTCTTCTGTTATGATCGACGGTTCAAGATTCTCATTCGAAGAAAACGTTGCTGTTACTAAGAAAGTTGTTGAATATGCTCACGAAAGAGGAGTTTCTGTTGAAGCAGAACTTGGTAAATTAGCAGGTGTTGAAGATGACGTTAAAGTTGATGCTAAAGATGCTAAATACACTAACGTTAAAGAAGCTGTTGAATTTGTTAAACAAACTGGTTGTGATTCTTTAGCTATCGCTATCGGAACTTCACATGGTGCTTACAAATTCTCTGGTGAAGCTAAATTAGACTTCGATAGATTAAAAGAAATTAAAGACGCATTAAAAGAAGCTGGATTCGGCGATTATCCAATCGTTCTTCACGGTTCTTCTTCAGTTCCACAAGATTTAGTTGCTAAATGTAACCAATACGGTGGTAAATTACCTAACGCTCAAGGTGTTCCTGAAGATATGCTTAATTATGCTTCTAAACACGGTGTTGCTAAAATTAACATCGATACAGATTTAAGATTAGCTATGACTTCTACTATCAGAGAGTTCTTTATTGAACACCCTGAAAAATTTGACCCACGTGAATACATGGGACCTGGTAGAACTGCAGTTAAAGAATTAGTTAAACACAAAATGATTGATGTTCTTGGTACTGCTGGTCACGCTGATGACTAATCAATCGATAAAATAACACTAGTTTATTTTGATAAAGAGGTTAATTATAATTAACCTCTTTATCTTTTGTAAAAAATATGTTACAATCGGTAATATGAAAAAGACTTCTAGAACAGAGCTTAATAAATATAAAATTTTACCCTTCAATTTATATAATGAAGCTGGAGAAGTTATTCTTAAAGCGGGAGATGTTTTAACTGTAGGTAAGCTATTACAATTAAAGGCATATGAAAACATTTACAGAGATACTGCATCTAATGAAGATGCTATTATGGAAAATGAAAAAACAACTTTAAGTAAAAAAGAAGCAACTCCTAGTAAAACAATTAAAGAACTTATCAACGATGACTTTGATTATGACAACATTAATTTAACAGAATACAAAACACCAATTAATAAATTTGCCAAAATTGATTATAAAGAACAAATTAAAATGAAAGCCTATTTAACTAAAACTATTGAATTATTAAATAGGACATCCATTAAAGAAGCATTTCCCAAACTGGCAAATTTAAGTGACATAATAACTAAAAATGTAATACCTAAATTTACAGAAATAGAGCATTACTCGGAACTTAGATTATTAGGTGAATATGAAGTTTGCCATCCAATTAATGTTGCAATTATGGCAGGAATGATTGCAAAAAAGATGGATTTTGAAAACGAATTTATTTCTGACATCATTCTTTCAGGAATTCTTCATGACATTGGCAAATATAGAATAAAAAATGCTTTTAACTCTCAATTATCATCAACTACAGAGGCCGACGAAATAAAAAAACATACAATCATTGGTTATAACATTCTTAAAAATGAATTAAATCTTCCTGAGCACATATGTAATGTTGCACTACAGCATCATGAACATAATGATGGTACTGGATATCCTCATGGAATTTCAAGTGACTGGATTAGTGTAGAAAGTCAGATTATAAATGTATGTAATAGTTATGATAATTTTGCTTTTAATAAAACAGGAAATGCCATAAAAAATAATAGAGATGTTCTTAGACTTATGTTATCAATCGGAACAAAACGTTTCTCTGCTGAAATTCTTTATACATTTGCACATATGTTTAGCTATAATGACACTATGAATTTTAGTGACATGGCTTCTTATTCTGCTTAATTCAACTTTTAATAATATTAAAAGAGGTATCTATAATTAGATACCTCTTTTTGAAAAACAAATAATTTAAAATTAACCACGAATGCTTAATTTTTTAATTAAAGTTCTATAACCTTCAAGATCTCTAGATTTTAGGTAAGAAAGTAATCTTTTTCTTTTACCTACCATCATTAACAAACCACGTTTTGTTGCAAAATCTTTTTTATTTGATTTTAAGTGTTCTGTTAATTCAGAGATTTTTTGAGTTAACATAGCGATTTGAACTTCTACTGCTCCTGTATCTTGAGCATTTTTTCCGTATTTTTCAACGATTTCTTTTTTGTTTTTTAAGTTAATTGACATTTTTGTTTTCCTTTATTGTTGAGTGATTATTGGCGTAAGCACTCTACACCATTTATAATATTATATCAAATCTAAAAATCAAGAGGTGGATAAACATTTTTAATCAAAATTTACTATATAAATTTAACTAAAAAAGATTAATTAAGGATAAATGTCACAGGACCATCATTAATTAATTCGACATCCATCATCGCACCAAAAACTCCTGTTTTAACAGGCAAACCCTTTTCTTTCAATTTTGACACGAAGTATTCATACATATCATTTGCTTTATCAGGAGCTTCTGCCTTATCAAAACTTGGGCGAGTCCCCTTTGAACAGTTTCCTGCTAAAGTAAATTGTGAAACAACAAGAATTTCTCCTGAAATATCAGAGACAGATTTATTCATTTTTCCTGATTCATCTTCAAAGATTCTTAATTTAGAAATTTTATCAGCGATTTTATCTGCATTTTCTATTTCATCACCTTTTTCCACTCCATATAATACCAATATTCCTTGATTAATTTTAGAATATAATTCATCATTAATTGTTACAGATGCCCTTTTTACTCGTTGAATAACTGCTTTCATTATTCACCCACCTTATTAATTACATCTGACAATACTTCTATTATATTAGGGATTCTCTTATTTAAAATATCATAATATTGTTTCAAACTTGATATTGCAACAGGAGTAGTCTTATCATCATATTTTTTTATTGATGACAATGTATCGTTCAAATTCATTTCTTCTTCAGCCGTTGTATACTTAAATATCAAATTATCTTTTCTATTATTATCATTTAATTTTGTATATTCTTCTATCAATTTTCTAATCTTTAATAAATTATCCTTATCCAAAATAGGTTTTCGTTTATAATCCATATTTAAACGAGAAGCTAATTTACCACATTCATTTGTAATTTCTAAAATGGATTCTAAATTTTGTTTAGATAATTTTATAGAATCTAAAACAGATTTAATATTATAATCATACCCAATATCTAAATCCAATTTATTTATTATTTTTTCATCTTTTATAGCATCTTCTAAAGATAAATCTTCAAAACCATCTAATTTTGCACCCTTCAAAGATGTATTAATCAGTTTAATATCTGTTAAATTTTTTGCATAAGAAACAAAATGACTAATAAAAGATGCGTAACCTGCTTCTGTTGGAAGTATACTACCATCTATTGATTTAACCATATATAAAGAAGAATTTAATATTGCCAATCGCCTTTTTGCCGCTGCAACTCGTTCTTCTTGTGTTAAATATGAACATATAGCATCTGCATATTTTATTAAATCATTTGGAACAATTTCATATTTATTTAATTCGGAATTAAATTTACAACTTAAACCATCATATGCAGAATCTTTTGAATAACATTGACCGTTAATATATGCTAAGTCTTGCCCTACTAATATTATTTTTGAAAAGCCCATTTTTACAGCTGTATTAAGTGCCATATAAGAAACTGTTCCTTGAGCTAAATACCCCTCAGTAGATAAATCAACAATATCAGCAAAATATTGACTTGATGGCATATTTGAAGATAAATGTAATAATACATTTTTCACATCTAAAGAATGGATATTTCTATTTGTATAAGGTTCAACTATCAAATTTATATCAGATAAATCAATATTTTTAACCTGTTTTGTACAATCAAAAGACTCTATCATACATAAAAAATCAGGTTTTATATTATTTTCTACTAATGTTTTTAAAGCTGTACCAACTGTAAATATAACAGCTTTATCTTGATATTTTTTTAAGGTTTCTATATTTTCACCCAATGTTGGTCCTGCTGATACAACTACAGCTGTTTTACCAGAATAAATATTCTCAAATTTATTAACTGGAGTTTCTGTTAATAATATTGGGATATTTTCTAACATTTTCACAGTTGAATCATACAAACGTTTCTTTTTATACCCATAATCTAATAAAACACTACCATATGCTAATTCAATTTTTTTTATTTCTTCATCAAAAACTTCTTTATATAGTTCTCTATAACTTGGTAAAGCTAAAATATCAACAGTTGTATTTTGCCTAGTATTTAAACTTAGAAATTTCAATAAATTATCTAAATTATTAAAAATATAAACATTATCTTTTAATAACTCTTGAGAAAAATCTACTAAAGTTAATGAATTATATAATATATCTAAATTAGGTTCATAAAGTATAATCGTAGAATTAGAATATTTTGCCATTAATTGCAATAAATATCCTAAACCTAAACCGTATATTATATGAATACTTTTATTTTCGTTTAATGAATTTTGACAAATTTGTTGAGATTCAGCTAAAGGATTTTCCTCACTATGCAAATAAATTCCATTATACTGTACATTGTAACCATTTGTTGTTGTAAGAATTGGTTTTGTTATGTATTCATAATTAATAAGTTTTTCTCTTAATTGATTATCTTTTAAAACGGATATATTTCGTTCAAAAACTTTATTCACATTTACCAGCCTTCCCTGATAACTGCCCACAAGCAGCATCAATATCAGAACCTCTCTCTAATCTTACAGTAACTTTTTTCCCTGAATGTTCTAATAAATATTTAAATTTCATTATCTCATTATTTGTCGGCTTCTGATAACCTGTCTTTACTACTGGATTATATGGTATTAAATTTATATTACATTTTAATCCGTAAAGTAAATTTGCCAATTCTTTTGCTGATTCAATTGTACAATTCAAACCTTTTATTAAAATATATTCAACAGTTATTCTTCTTCCTGTTTTTTCTACATAATATTTTAAGGAGTTAATCAAATCATTTATAGGATACTTGTTTTCAATAGGCATAATTTCTTTTCTTACAGCATGATTTGATGCATGCAAAGAAATTGCAAGCGTTGATTGTAATTCTTTATCTGCTAGTTTTTTAATTTGAGGAATTATACCACTTGTTGAAATAGTTATTCTTCTTGCACCTATTTGAAAATCATTATTAAATATTTCTAGCGCCTTTAAAACATTATCTAAATTTAATAAAGGTTCTCCTTGCCCCATAAATACAACATTTGTTATCTTTAAACCTGTATCTCTTTGTATTGTTAAAACTTGTTCTATTATTTCTTTATAAGTAAGATTTCTTATAAAGCCTCTTTTACCAGTTGCACAAAAAGAACAATTTACAGCACAACCAATTTGAGAACTTACACAAGCTGTTAAATTTGCTCTATTATCAAAACGCATTAATACTGTTTCAACACATTCACCATCAGGATATTCAATTAAATACTTTATAGTTCCATCAGAACTTACCTGCTTAACTTTTATTTTTGTATCAGTAACTTTCGCAACCTGCTTAAATTCTTCTCTAAACTGCTTTGACAAATCTGTCATTTCATCTATTGATGAAACAGATTTAAAATAAATCCAATTATGAATCTGTTTTGCTCTAAATTTTGAAGCATTTAATTGTAAAACCAAATCTTCTATTTCTTTTAACGACATGCCAGCAAGAATATTCATTAAACAATCTCCTTATTTTTCTTTATAGAAGATATTAAAGCAGCAACAATAAATGCCAATCCAGAAAGTCCAGTTACAACTTCTGGGACTTCATAAACTGTTGAGATAAACATTATAACCGCCAAAACACCAATTGCCCAATGTGCACCATGCTCTAAATATGGATAACTTTTAAGAGTTTTTTCTTCTACTAAAAGTAATGTCAATGACCTTACAAACATTGCACCTATAGCTAAACCAATTGTAATAATTATAATATCGCTACTTAATGCAAAAGCACCTAATACACCGTCTAAAGAGAAAGAAGCATCAATAAGTTCTAAATACATAAAACTTACAAAGCAAGAACAATTTAACCAATTTTTTGTCTTACAACATTCTTTTTGAGCTTTACCTTCAATACTATCTAACTTTTCAGCAATAGAATCTATTATGAGATAGACTAAGATTCCTGAAATACCAGATATTAAGACATTTAGTCTAATAGGTACAGGTTGAAAAAATTGAATAATCTCTAAACAAGCCAATGCTATTAATGTATCTAAAACTTTATTTGCAGGAACTTTTTTCATTCGTTTTTCTATTGGAGCAATCCAATCAATTTCTTTTTTAGGATTAAGAAAATAACCGAGAAATAACATTATCAGAAAAGCTCCACCAAAAGTTACAATAGGTGCATGAGTTTGATGTAAATAATATGCATACAATTTTGAATTAGTTAATGCTATATGCAAAACATTAATTATATTTAACTTTGCAAATATTGAAACTACTAATAACGGAAATAAAAATCTCATTCCAAAAACAGCAATAGCAATGCCCCAAGTAATAAATCTTTGACGCCATTTTTCTGACATCTTCTCTAATTTCATTGCATTTACAACTGCATTATCAAAAGATAAACTAACTTCTAAAACACTCAATACAAATGCAATAAATACACATATTAATCCAGATCCAGGTTTAACATGCTCTCCCCAAAAAAATGCGGCTAACAATCCTAAAATTGTTACAATATAAGATCCAACAAAATGTTTCATATAAATACCTCTTTGGAGTAATTATATAAAACATCATGCCTATTTTCAATTAAAAATCTAAATAATCATCCAAGTGAATTAAGTATTGCTCTTGCACCATCTGTTTCATATTCACGCTGTGCAACATCATTTATAATTCTTTGTTTTGATTCTTGAGATGTTTCCATTATTTTTTGTACAGTTTTTGAATCTAAAAGCTCAAAAAAGTCATCTAATTGAACTGATTTAAATCCAGAGTCTTCTGACGAAAAAGAAATATTCACTTCTTCATTTTTTTGTATTGGAGAAGATACATTTACATTATTAATTTTATTAATTTGATCTTTATTTACTTCACCTGATCCAAATAAATTCATGATTTCTCCTTAGAAAAAATCTACCTAACTACTTACTTCACAACTTTATAAGAAATATCAATATTCAAAATTGACTGTTTTATAATTTTTCGTTACAAAAGTTTAACTATCATTTAGAATAATGACTGCTGATAATTTTCAACCTTTTTACCTAAGTGCCTGTATCCTTCTGGAGAAACTTTTCTCCCTCTTGGTGTTCTTTGTAAAAGACCTGATTGCAAAAGATAAGGTTCACAAACATCTTCTAATGTTCTAACATCCTCACTTAATGCAGCTGCTATTGTCTCAATACCAACAGGACCACCATCATACTTTTCAATTATTAAATTCAAAAATGCTCTATCTGTCGTATCTAAACCAAATTCATCTATATTCAAAATATCTAAAGAATAATTTGCAACTTCATCTGTTATTACCCCATCAAATTTAATTAATGCAAAATCTGAAACTCTTTTCACTAATCTATTTGCAATTCTCGGAGTTCCTCTTGATCGTTTTGCAATTGCAACTGCTCCATCTTCAGTTATTTTAATATCTAAAATAGATGCTGTTCTTTTTATAACCTGAGATAATTCCTCAATTGTATAAAACTGTAATCTGTGAATTATACCAAACCTATCTCTCAGTGGACCTGATAAAGCTCCAGCTTTTGTAGTTGCCCCTATCAATGTGAATTTAGGTAATGGAACTCTTAATGTTTTTACAGTCTGAGACTTTCCTGTAGTCATATCTAAGAAAAAATCTTCCATAGCAGGATATAATATTTCTTCTGCAACTTTATTCAAACGGTGAATTTCATCAATAAAAAGAATTTCTCCACCTTTTAATGACATCAATATACCAATAATATCTCTTGGCCTTTCTAATGCAGGAGCAGATGTAATTTTGATATCTGCACCCATTTGCTCTGCAATAACTCCTGCTAAAGTTGTTTTTCCTAAACCAGGAGGACCATAAAACAATAAATGGTCTAATGGTTTTTCTCTAAGTTTTGCGGCCTCAATTGTAATTTTTAATGTTTCTTTTAATGCTGATTGACCTATATAATCTTCAAATGTTTTTGGTCGAATACTATTTTCAAATGTCTTATCGTATTCGATACTCTCTGTCTTTATTATTGGATTTTTTTGTCTTGAATTTTGATTCTCAAAATTATTATCATCTGATATTATTGCCATAAAAAAATTATATCATGTTTAATATTCTTATCAAAATATTAATGAAGTGTTTTTATATAATTGTCAATCCCGTTTGAAACACCCTGTGCAACTTTTTTATAATAATCTTTTGATTTATAAATTTTTGTATCTTCAGGATTAACTAAAAATACAGTTTCTACTAATACCCCAACATACTCTGTAGGCCTTATAACTGCAAAACTTGCTTGTTTTATACCGTTATCTTTTGTTCCTAAAACACTTGTAATTTGTTTTTGTATACAAGTGGCTAATGGTTGAGAAAACTTATTATAATAATAAGTTTCACTTCCCCTATAATCATTTGGATTCTTATTCTCAGGAATTGAATTCATATGAAGACTTACAAAAATAACACCATTCTTATTTATTGCATAATTTACTCTATCTTTTAAAGATATAAACTTATCAGAACTTCTTGTCATTGAAACATTATATCCGCGTGATTTTAATTCTTTTTTCACTGCTTTAGCAGCTTTTAAATTTAAGTCTTTTTCTAAATCACACATACACCCAATCGCACCAGGCTCTAAACCTCCATGACCTGCATCAATTACTATTCTAGGATGATTAATATCTACATTAGGAATTGATATATTCAATAACCCCTCACGCATTTTAACACTATAACAATATGGAGGTTTTAATAATATTTGAGAATAAAATATTTCATTAGGTCGATTTGCTACATTATATACTTCTATCTGTAATAAATTATTATCTAATATAGCCGAATATGGCAGATTTTTTGAAAACCTATAAGAATAAGTTTCTGAGAAAGCATCTGTTTTTAAATTTTCACCTCTAAATTCTCCAACAATAGTATTCTCTCTCTGTTCAGGAATTATATCTTTTGAAAATACCCAAGCTGATAAATCTGGAGATAAATAAACCCTTGAAAATTCATTTTTGAACCCTGTTATCTGTAAATCTGTATTTTTAGGTAAATAACCTAACCTGTTCATTCCAAAATCTATAGGAGTAGAACGCAATATAACATTATCTACTGTTGTCTTATAATCTTGAATAGGGAATTCAACTAATTTTGTCTCATTTGATATAGACTTTACATAGTTAACAACATATTTATCTAAAATTAATGAATTCTCTCCATTTTTTATATTAAAAATATTTTCTCCAGATTTTAATTTAAAACTCTCTGCAAATGAACCATTTTTATTTGATTTTACTTTTACATCATTTATCCATAAAGTTTCTTTTTTATCAGTTCGTCCAACAAAAAAAACTCCATCATCAGATAATGTAATATTTTTATCTAAAGGGAAAGCTATATCATAAGAATAAACTGGTAATATGTTTATCAAAGAAATTATTAATAAAAATATTTTTTTCATAATTAAATCTTTAAATAAAATTTTAAAACTAAAAAGAACTATTTGATGGATATAAATCTCATATCAATAGAGTATTTTCAAAAAAAGAAACACATGAGATTATGTAATATAAGAGGATATGTCGTGAATTTAGGGATATTACTATTAGGAACAATAGGAATTATTGCGATATTTTCAAACCAATTAGCAAATGGGCTTTCAATTAGAATGCTCTTGCAACCAACTGCTTTTATTGTTGTTATTGGAGGAACATTATGCGCTACAATTCTTAATTTTGACAAAAAAACCCTTATTATTGCAATAAAAAATGCAATTAATATTTTCAGAATGGAAAAATCAAATACTAATCAAATAATTAAAGAAATAATGCAACTATCAATATATGCAAGAAAAAATGGAATTCTTGCTCTAGGTAAAGTCCTTAATGATGTATCTGATTCATTTCTAGCTAGAGGACTTCAATTAGTAGTAGATATAGGAAACCCTCAATTAATTTATGACATTTTATCTTCAGAAATTGCATTTGAAGAAG
This sequence comes from Candidatus Gastranaerophilales bacterium, assembly GCA_944326685.1. Taxonomy (GTDB): domain Bacteria; phylum Cyanobacteriota; class Vampirovibrionia; order Gastranaerophilales; family Gastranaerophilaceae; genus UMGS1585. Next base: position 70,263 of record CALVEV010000031.1, on the reverse strand, counting down.
AAGAAGAATTAATAAGTTCAAGAGTATTTGAAGCATTAGGAGGATACGCACCAACATTTGGTTTAGTAGGTGCAGTTTTAGGACTTATACATGTTCTTAAAGACTTAACAGCTATAGATACTCTAGGATATGGAATTGCAACAGCTTTTGTTTCAACATTATATGGCGTAGGAATTGCCAACATTATATTCCTTCCAATTGCTGGAAACCTTAAACAAAAAACAAGAGAAAAAATTCTATTTAAAGAATTGATATTACAAGGAATTATCTCAATTTGTCTTCAGGAAAGTCCTACAATTCTTGAAGAAAAGCTAATGGGATATACAAGAATTCATGATAGAGGTTAATTTTGCTTAAAGATTATGATTATAACAACTCAAAAGACTATATTAACCGTTGGGTTATATCTTATGCAGATTTAGTAACTCTTCTTCTTGCATTATTTTTAGTAATGTACGCTATTAATACTGCTAATCTTAAAGCTGATGCTGTAGGGAAAAACAATACTACTATAAATGCAGAATTAAAAAAAATACAAACAGTCAAAATGCCTGAATTACAAAAAGAATTACTATCAGAATTTAAAAATGATGAAAATGTTATTTTATTAAAAGATACAAGAGGCTTGATTATAAGACTTAAAGACAACATTCTTTTTGGATCTGCAGAATCAGAGATTCAACCTGAAGCATACAAAACATTAAATAAAATTATAGATATTTTGTCAAAAATAGATAATCCTGTTATAATAGAAGGGCATACAGATTCATTTCCAATAAAATCAAAAAAATATTCATCAAATTGGGAATTATCAACTGCAAGAGCAACAAGTGTAATTGATTATCTTGTTGAATCAAAACGAATAAATCCTAGAAGATTATCAGCAGTCGGTTATGGGGAATTTGTTCCTATTGCAGAGAATACATCAAATAGTGGTAGGACAAAGAATAGAAGAGTTGATATAATAATATTAAATAATAATACTGGAGATTAATATGGCTAACGACGAATTAGATTTAAAAAGACAAATTCAAAATTCTAATAAAACTCCTAATGAATTTTTGAAAACAATCATTATTAATTTAGTTTCTACAACATTACTATGTATTATTTTTATATGTGCAAATTTTATTATCCAAACAAATTTATTAAATACAAAACTTGCATCTCTAAGTAATACAAATACCGAATCAGACTATGCCGCTGATGAAGAAGCAGAAGTCGTAAAACATGGTGTAATTGTTGATTTAGGCGATTTTGTTCTTAATCTAGCAGATTCTAACAGTCGTAGATATCTTAAAACAAATGTAGCCTTGGAAATCAGTCAATCAGAACAAGAAGCAGAACCAAAACCAGAAGCTAAAAAATCTGGACACGGACACGGTGGAGGAGAAGAAGAAGCTGCACCTCAACAATCTGACTTAGAAAAAAGATTAACAGAGTATAAACCTGCTATTAGAGATGCTATTATCACAACTTTATCAAGTAAGACTGTAGCAGAACTTTCTACAGTTGCAGGGAAAGAACTTGCAAAAGAACAAATTATGTCAGCTGTTAATGGAATTCTTGCTGGACAAAATGAGGTTTTAAGAGTTAGTTTTGGGCAATTTATTATCCAATAATTTGGTAATATAGGGATGGACAAAAATAAAACACAAACATTAAATAATGATATAAATGATTCATCAAACTTTATGGAAGGTATTGATGTTAATGAGTTTAGAAAAGGTTATAAATTATATAATTTTAGAAGACCTGACAAATTCTCTAAAGATACCTTAAGAGCTCTACAAGATGTTCATAGAGAATTTTCTAAACAAATTTCAATGATATTAACTGGTTATCTTCGAATGAAAGTTAATATTGATATTGTATCAGTGGACCAACTTACTTATGATGAATTTGTCAACTCAATGCCTCCAAGCATGAGTGTTGGTATTTTTGAATTCAATCCACTTCCGGGACAAATTCTTTATGGTATTACTTATGAAGTTTTGTCATGTATTGTTGACCGTATGCTGGGTGGTAAAGGTGATGCGAGTCCTCAATTCAAAGAATTAACAGATGTTGAAACATCTTTAACAAAAAAAATTATTGATATTATTATTAAAACACTTAATGATTCTTGGACTAGTATTATTCCTGTAGAATATTCTTTGGTTGGATTAGATAATGGTTTTCAATCAATTCAAGTTGCAGCTCCAGGTGAAATTGTTGCTTTATTAACTTTTGAGATTCAAGTTTCAGAAAAAACATTTGGTTTAGCCAGTCTTTGTTTCCCATATCCAGTATTAGAAACAGTTATTCCTCACTTAACATCACAACATATTTTCCAAACTAAAGGTATCGTTGCAACAAGTGAAGAAAGACAAAGAATGATTCAAAAATTAAATCCTTCAATGATGGATATAAGAGCACAATTCGGAACTTGTGATATTACTCTTGAGGAATTTTTAAAATTATCTGTTGGGGATATTCTAATGCTTGATGAAACAATTGACAAAGACTTAATTGTTAAAATAAATGGAGTTAAAAAATTCTTTGCTAGACCAGGTATCTTAAAAAACAATGTTTGTGTTAAAATAACAGATATCTACGATGAAATGTATGATTTAATGAGAAATTATGAATAGAGGGGGTTTTAATGTTTGATGAACAGAGACCAGATGATGATAGTTTTCAAAATTTAAACGATAATATAGAATCTAATTCTGAAGAACAAGTTTTTCAAAATATTGATGATGAAATCTTTTCTAATACAATAAAAGATTCTTTTAAAAGTGAAGAAACAGATTTCTCAAATAATAATATTATTAACGATAACAAAGAAAACGATATTCCTGTAACTGTTCAACCAGTTCAATTTGCTTCTTTTGATGAAGAAGAAAATATACACGGAAAAGAAAATAAAAACCTTGATCTATTAATGAATGTTAACTTACAAATGTCAGTTGAATTAGGCAGAACAGAGTTACCATTCAAAAAAGTTCTTGAATTAACTAGAGGTTCTATTATAAGTCTTGATAAATTGGCTGGTGAACCTGTTGAATTATTTGCAAACGGTAAGCTAGTTGCTTTTGGTGAAGTTGTTGTTATCGAAGATAACTTTGGCTTAAGAATTACAAGTATTGCTGCTCCAGAAGAAAGACTTAAAACTGTTCACGAAACAACAACTGAAAAATAATAAATTGTTTTTATTTAACCAACTAGTCTTCTTGATTGGTTGTAGTTTGCAGACATTGCATTAACAGCATAACAAGCAATTGATAATCTTCTTGATAGTTTCATTTGAGTCATTGTATTTGTTGAAACATAATTCATTATTCTCATTACATCTTCTGCTGAAATTGCAGATTGTTCATATTCATGTTTATCAACTTGTTTGTCTGAATATTTTTGAACTAATAATTTATCAATATGATCTTTTGCCCCAATAGCCATATTACTTAATCCCCTTAATAATCCCCTATGTATATATAAAGAATATTGTGGTTAAATAATTGACATAATCAATAACGATTATTTACATTTGTTTACATTAATTAAGATAAAAAAGAAGGAGCTTATTGCTCCTTCTTTTATTTATTATAATTTTTCTGTTTTTCTAAATGGTATCAAACTATCAAATTCAGAGTTTAAGCCAAAGTAGAATCTTCCACTACTTTCGTCATAATACTTATGTCCAATAGGGAAACCTACACCAAATTGAAGAGCTAACCACTCAGTAATATTAATATATGAACCAAAGCCTACACTATGCAAGAAGTTTTGAGGATAATTATAAACATTGTCATGTTCTTTTACCCAACCAAAATCATAGAATGCAGCAAGTCTAACTCTATCATCAATAAATTTAAGTTTATTTGGTAATATCTTTTTCAATCCAGGAATTGGAGTTCTGATTTCAACAGTACCTGTAACACCGTAATCACCAATTAACTCAGCAGGCTGATAACCTCTTAAAGTATAAGGTCCACCTATTTGCATTTGTTCGATTGCATATAAACGATTTGGAGAATATTGACCATTAATACGAACTAAACCAATAACTCTACCCCATAAACGTTGTACACGAGTTGCACCAGCAACAATTTTAACAAATGTTTTCTCCGAATAGGTATTAGGAGAATCTTTTCCACCTAAACCAACATCAACACCTAATGTTCCTAACCAACGCCCATACTTATCATCTCTTATACCTCTTAATCCTGATCTTATAACAAATAATTGATAATCAGCCATTGTAAAATTTAAAGCTTTTGAATAAGTATTAGAATCAACAAAATCAACCCCAGTATATACTACCAAATCAGTTTTAGCATTCTTAATTAATGGATGAGATAATTTGATTCCCATAGATTGAGAACGACCTTTAACATTCAAAGCTCTATATGGTCCACCCAATGATATGTTTGAATTTGAATAATCAAATGAAACTCTTGTACCATAAGGACTAACAGGAATTGAATATCCAGCTAAAACACCAGTAGAACCAGAAGATAAGATTGTTCCACCATATATTTTGTCACCAAAACCTGTTAAATTATCTAAACCTAATAAGAATGATGCTCTTTGAACACCTGTATAACTTCTACCATAATCATCCCAACCAAAATTAAATTTTAATGGGAATCTATCTCTTACATCTAATTCAATTTTTGTATTGTCACCATTTTTAGAAATTGTAGATTGTGCTTTGATATACTTTTCTTCATTTATTTCACGCAATGAACCTTGTAGGGCTTTAGCATTAAATACAGTTCCTTCTCTTAAACCGTCACGCCCCATCATTACATTTTTTAAATACCAAGTTCTTGCCCATTTATTCCCAGAAATATCAACTTCTTCAACTGTACTTTCTACAATAGAAACAGTTACTATACCATCTTTTATTTCTTGAGCAGGAATATAAGCATAACTTGTTAAATAACCTCTTGATTGATAATAACGGCTAACTCTTAAGGCAAAAGTTAATAAATCCTCAAAGTAAATTTCATGATCAATTATATCATCAGCTAAAGCATTTAATGCTTTGTCTTTAATTTTTGTATTACCTTCATAAACAATTTTTGTAACTTTAAATTTTGGATTATATATTACACCATCTTTTTCTAAATCTTTTTGAACATCTACCTCAAATCTTTCTGGACCATCATCTTGTGGTGGAGCCATTTTTTCAACAGGAGAAATCAAGTTTTTTTCAATACTATAATTTTTTATTTGATTTGTTTGCATTTGCCCATATGTACCTGCACCACTAGAAGGTGAAAGTCCTTGCAAACCTGCGGGTAAAACTTGTCCAAACTCTGCACTTGCTGGTAATTGAATAACAAAACCAATAAGCAAAATTAATAATACATACTTGTTTATAATCTTTTTCATGCCAGTCATAATCTCCAAAATAAATCTTATTTTATTAGTATATTACAAATAAAAGATAATTTATACAATTGTTAACATTATTTAATGTTATTAAAAATTTAATATTAATTACAATTCAAATTACCCATTATAGTCAACACTTGGAGAATTTAAACAAATAAAACTTAAAATAATAATTTAATTGAAATAAGGAGTTGTAACAATGAAAAAAATTATTTTATCAGCATGTTGCGTATTATTATTCTCACAAGTAAGCTTTGCAAATGATACAAATATAGCAGTTGTAGATTTACAAAAAGTAGTAGATAGCTCATCACAAGTAAAAGCACTAAAAAAAGAACATTCAACTAAAATTGGAGAACTTAATCAGATAATTTCTAAAGCTCAAGCTGAAATAGCCAAGGAAACTGATGCTAAAAAAATTGTAGAAATACAGGATAAATACACAAATCAATTCAATACAAAAAAAGCAGAAATAGACAAAATGTATGCAGGAAAACTTGCAAGTATTGAATCAAAAATTAAAACAGAAATTTCTAACAAAGCAAAAGCAGACGGATATGATTTTGTATTCGCAAAAAGTGTTGCTCTATATGGCGGTAAAGACATAACAAATGATATTTCTACAATGGTAAATAAAACTAAATAATATTTAATAATAAATAATGTACTTACATTTACCCCTATGCTAAAATAAAATTATGAAAAATTTAGTTTTAGCATCAAAATCACCTAGAAGAAGAGAAATTCTTAAAAAAGCAGGTTTTACTTTTGATATCATCACATCAGATTACGAAGAAGAACTTGATAACAAAGAATTTTCATATCAAAAAATTGAGACTCTTGCAAAAAACAAAGCATTTGGAGCAATCAATAATATCAAACAACCTGCATTAATAATTAGTGCTGATACTGTTGTTGTACTAGATAATAAAATATTAACAAAACCGATTGATAGAAATGATGCTTTTAAAACACTTCAATCTCTTAGTAATAGAGTGCATGAAGTTGTTACAAGTATATGTATTCTTGACTCTGAAACACAAAAATATATTATAAATTCAACAACAACAAAGGTAGAATTCAACCATTTTTCTAATGAAATGATTAATTATTACATAGATAATTATAAACCATATGACAAAGCAGGTGCTTACGGAATTCAGGAATTACCTGAAGGATACATAAACAATATAATTGGAGACATTGAAAATGTCATAGGTTTATCATCTAATACGGTAAAAGAATCTATCCTTCAGCTTGAGAATCTTTTGTAGGAATACCTAGCGATATTCTCTTATCTTCAGGATTAAATTTAATTATTACCACATTTATTTTTGCTCCAACATCTAGAATTGAGTTATTTGAATTCTGATATTCAACAACTTCGTTATGAGGTAATAGTGCTTCAACTCCTGGATAAACCTCAACAAAGGCACCAAAATTTTTAATTCTAGTAACAACACCTTCTCGAATATCACCTTCTTTTAAATTATCGGTAACATTTACCCAAGGATCCTCTGTTACATTTTTTAAGCTTAAAGTAATTCTTTGTTTTTCTTTATCAATATCAAAAATTGCAACATCAATTGTTTCACCAATCTTTAACAAATCAGTAGGATGCTCTACCCACTTCCAAGAGATTTGAGACAATGGAAGCAAACAATCAACCCCACCAATATCAACAAAAGCTCCAAATGATGCGATTCGTACGACTTTACCTTTTACAACTTGACCAACTTCAACTTGTTCAAAGATAATTTTCTTAGCAGACTCAATTGTATCACTATATACTTTTTTATTTGACAATACTAAATTACTTTGTTCCTCATCCAATGACAATATTTTTAACTCAATTTTGTCACCGACTGAATATTTATTTTCTCTTTCTTGTATTTGACTTGATGGAACAAAACCTTTAATTCCGATTATATCAACTAATATTCCACCCTTAACTATTTGTACAATCTTTCCATTAATTATCTCATCTGCTTCTTTAATTTTTTCTAATTCTTTCCAAGAATATACTAAATCAACTTTCTTTCGTGACAACCAAAACTGGCCATTTTCGTCAACATCAGAAATAATCAAAAATTCATATTCAGTATCTTTTTCTAAAACATCTTGTATTTTTGAATCATAATCAATAGATGCTTCTTTTCGAGGAACAACAGCTATCGACTTAGCACCTATATCAACTAATGCGTTATCAGATTCATACCCAAATACGATACCTTTTACTAAATCACCTTTTTTGAATTTGTAATCATAATTGTCTAATAATGACTCGAAATCCTTATCAGAGTAGTCTTTTCCCATTCTTTATGCCCTTATTATATAATACAGATATCTTTATTATAACATGGTTTTTCTATTTTGACTAGTGTTTTTAATTAAAATATGCATGATTACTTGAATTCAGGCAATAAATTTTGTTGAATTTTTTATGTTTTGTGTATAATAAAAATATGGAAAAACAAAATTCTATTAAATTTAAGCTTGAACAAAGAGAAATTGATACACTAAGCGAATTTGCAACAAAGAGTCGATATTCTAAAGGTCGAAAAAAAGAAGAAGAAGCATCTGATTTAAGAACTGATTTTCAAAGAGATAGAGATAGAATATTACACTCTAAATCATTCAGACGCTTAAAGCATAAAACGCAAGTTTTTCTTGCTCCATTTGATGACCATTTTAGAACAAGACTTACTCACACGTTAGAAGTTTCACAAATAGCAAGAACTATTGCTAGAGCACTTGATTTAAATGAAGATTTAACAGAAGCAATATCATTAGGGCACGATTTAGGGCATACGCCTTTTGGACATTGTGGTGAAGGTGTTCTTAATGAACTTGTTAATGGAGGTTTCCACCATAATATTCAAAGTGTTAGAGTAGTAGAAGTTCTTGAAGATATGAATTTATGCCAAGAAACCATTGATGGGATTTATACACACACTTGGGGTTTTAAACCTAAAACTCCTGAAGCACAAATTGTTCAGTATGCTGATAAAATTGCATATATAAATCATGATATAGAAGACTCTATTAGAGCTGGGATTATTTCTGAAAGTGATTTACCAGATGAATGTATCAAATACTTTACATCACGACCATCAATTAGATTAAGTAAAATGATTACGGCAGTTATAAATAATTCTATTGGAAAACCTAAGGTTGAAATGGAACCTGAATGTTGGGAAATAACAACAAAACTTAGAAAGTGGATGTTTGAAAATATTTATATCGACTCCCCTGCTAAAACAGAAGAAAGCAAAGCTAGACATATCATTAAAACACTTTTTGAATACTATACAGATGTTATGAAGCAACATTGTGATGACGAAAAGAAAATTGAAAGATTAGTAACTGATTACATTTCAGGGATGACTGATCAATATGCAATAGAAAAATATAAAGAAAAGTTCATCCCGAGACCTTTAATATCTGGCACAAGCGATGAAACTTTTCTAAAAATATTATATGATTTAGATAAATCTACTTTGTAACAAGTGTTTTTGACTTATATTGAATTAAACATTGAGCTAGTTGATCAGGACAACTTGTTGATTTCGGACCACAAGTTATTCCTTGCAATTTATCAATTACCTCGTCAATAGTTAAACCTGTTACAAGTTTTGAAATTCCTTTAAGATTCCCGTTACAGCCCCCTATAAATTCAATATCTACAATTTTCCCTTCTTTTAGTGCAATATTAATTAATTTTGAACAAGTACCTTGTGTTTGATATTGAATAACTTCTATTTTTGAATCCATTTAAATTCCTCCTAATAAATTTAATATCAACAGTATTACATAATTATTCCGTTTTTAAAAGTATCCTCATTAGTTCAAAAAGATTATTTTAAATTTTTGTTACAGTCAAAAAAAATTAATTTGTATCATAGTATATTTGAATTATCATAAAGAAGGAAAGGGAACTTTATATGAAACTAGGAATTTTGGAAAAGATTTTACCACCTGATAACAAAGTTTTCTTTGATTTATTTGTTGATGCAGCATTAAATTGCAAAAAAAGTGCAATTCTTTATAATGAAGCACTAACAAATGGAATCAATGAAGATATGTTAATGCAGGTGAAGATTTTAAGACGTAAAGGTAGTGATTTAGAAAGAGAAAGTATTGCTCTTTTAAACAGCACATTTATTACGCCTATTGATAGAGAAGATATTCAATTATTAGCTTCTATGCTTAGAAAAATCAATAAGAAAATATGCCAAGCATTTCAAAACTTTTATGCTTATAGAATAGATAAGCCAACAGAAGAAATGTACCAACAAGGTAAAATTATTATGAAGGCTACATCTGAAATGACTCATACTGTAAGCTTATTGAAAAAATTACATAAAACAAAAGATATCACTAATTCAAGAGCTACAATGAAAGAAATTGAAACTATTGGTGATGATATTCTTTTAAGAGCTACTAGTGAATTATTCTCAGGGAAATATGATCCTGTAACAATTATTAAGTTTAGAGATATTTATAAGGACTTGGAGAATGCATTGGACAGATGTCATTCCGTTGCGGATGAAGTTTTGAACATTGCTCTCAAGAATAGTTAGGTATGACAGTAACAATTTTATGTTTAATTATATTAGTTGGAGTTGCGTTAATATTTGAATTCATTAACGGATTCCATGATTCAGCAAATGCCATATCAATGGCAATTTCAACAAAAGCACTTAGCCCTAGATATGCAGTTTTATATGCAGCACTTTTTGATTGTGCCGGAGCATTATGCGGAACACACGTTGCAAAAACAATTGGTGTCGGAATGGTTGCACACGATGCAATTACTCAACTTGTTATTTTATGTGCTTTATTAGGGGCTATTATATGGGGGCTTATAACATGGAGATTTGGAATCCCTTCAAGCTCTTCTCACGCTTTAATCGGGGGACTTTTAGGAGCTTCTATCATGCATGCTTATCTTTTATTAGATAAGCCATATGATTTACTTCTAAGATTACCAGCTTTCCATTTTGAACATCCTGCATTAGAAGTTGTTAATGAACACAATGTATTAGATTTAGTAATTATTCCTATGATTACTTCTCCTATATTTGGTTTTTGCGTAGGATTTTTAGTTATATGGGCTTTACTAAAAATATTTGGAAGATTAAAACCTGAATTATTAAATAGAACTTTTAGAAAATTACAATTAGTATCTTGTGCATTTCTTGCATTCAGCCACGGTTCAAATGACGCTCAAAAAACAATGGGGATTATTACATTATCATTAATAACTTTTGGATTTTTAAAAGGAGATACTGATTTTTCTATTCCTTTATGGGTAATCCTAATTTGTGCATTTGCATTATCTTGTGGAACTATGACTGGAGGATGGAGAATCATCAAAACTATGAGTTCAAAAATTGTTAAGATGAAGCCAATGCACGGCTTTGCTGTAGAAATGTCAGCATCTGGTATTATTTTAACAGCTTCACATTTTGGTATCCCAGTAAGTACTACTCATATTATATCAACCGCAATTATGGGGGTTGGTAGCATGGTAAAAGCTAGTGCTGTAAAATGGGGAATTGTTAAGAGTATAATTACAGCTTGGGTTTTAACAATACCTATTTGTATGGTTGTATCTGGAGGCTTATATTATATCTTATCTAAAACTCCATTAATTGCATTTGGACAATATAGTTAGATTAATGTAATAACTTGGCAAGATAAGCAATTGTTTTAGGGAAATATTGTTGCCAATAATGAGATCTTAAAGCCTGAGTTCTATTTTTAGGACTTAGGCTTAGTATTGTATTTGTTTCGGCAATGCCTTCCATAATAGCTTTTTCACGACCTAAATAATGATAATCTGCTGCAAAATAACCGATATGATTTTGTTCTGCATCTGAGAAAAATTTACGAAATGCTTCTTTTTCTTTTTTATAAATATCATTCAACACATTATCATCATTTAACTTTTCATTAATTTCTTTAAATTCAAGTTCGTCTTTCCCATGACCAATCTCATGAAGCAAAATAGAAGGATCTAAATATTTTTCATTCATTCCAATTAATTGGTTCTTTGGATTATAAGCAGCATTTGAATATAAATTATCTTTAACAATCGATTTTATATCCATTGTTTTCAATGCAAATAAATCTTCCCCTGGCAATTGTTTTAATATTGGTAAAATATCTGCTTTAGTTCCTTTTGTAAAATTTTCTAATTCTATATTTGCAACTTTACCAGACTGCAAATCTTTTACTATCATACTATCTTCAATTATTTTTATATCAAATTTCTTATTATTTCTTGATGTTACAAAATGATTATCATCAACGACTTCAAATGTTACGGATTGATTTAACAATTTTTCACCATCTGCAGTTTCAATTTTATAGTCTACGATTCTATTTCCTAGAGGATCATCCTCGTATCTATAATAAGATTTTGTTCCATCTAAGGATTGCATATTTTTTTCAATAAGCGTATTTCCTGTTTCTGTTATTTGGACTGAGCTTATATTATCAATCCGACCATCTGGATATTTTTTCTGAATATCGTATACTCCATCTATTACAGAAGGTTTTATTTCTTCTGTATACAATAAATTATTGTTATTATCATATTTTTCAATAACTTGAGAATCTAATTCTTTGTATTCAAAACAGCTATCTTTTTTTATATGATTTCGCTGTTTTACAGTGATATTATGTTTGTAATCCTTTTGTTCCAAATAGGTTGAATTTGAATATTTTTTTTCAATAACATCTGAAATTGGTTCACTATCTTCTAAATTATAAAGTAACTTTGAAGTTGTTGCATAATCTTCTTGAGTTATTTCTATAATCTCAGAAGAATTTCCATTATATGTGAATTTGAGAGAATCAACATTTTTATCTTTTAAATAATCTTTTAAAAATTCTTTAAATTTTAATAATTTTTCTTCAGATAAATTTTGGAATTTGCCAGTAGTATAATATTTTGAGTCTAATCCTAATTCACCAAAATTTACTCTTTCTAATTTTTCTATATCCTTAATATCTGAGCCAAACATAAAATTTGAAAAAGTATCTCTTGATAACATTGGTAATTTCATATTCATAAATTGATTTAATGTATCAACCAATGGAGGATGACATTTCCTTCCTGGGACACCTTTTTCCTCTTTTGTTCCTAAAGAAAGCATAAAATCTAATGTATATTTTGATAGCTTTTCATTTTTTATTGTATTTGAAAACTTTTCTTCAACAGGCCATTTCATCATATATAACTTATAAAAAGTATTAAAAGCTTTATCATCTTCTTCTAAAGATAAACAAGAAGATAAATGTTTGATTGTATGTAGACCAACATCACGAGGATTATCCAAATACAAATCTATATATTTATTTAATTTATCAAATCTTAATTTAGGTTCTTTTGATCCAATTTTTTCAAATGCTGCATCATATATTACTGGAACATCTGTATTATTAGATGTTTGAAGTAAACGTTTTATTATGTTTATATTTTCTTCTGTTAATTCAGTTATTGGAATATTAATGGTTTTTAATATATGATGGACATTATCTTTTGCTTGGTAACCAGAATGTATTAAATCATCAATTAAGTTTACTGAATTTATATTATAATCTACTTTGGATAAAGAATTTTTATCTGATTTTATATCAGTTATCATATCTAAAATAGTACTAAAATCTTCTCTATCCTTTATAGATTTAATTAGTGATATAAATTCTTCTTTTTCTTTTTTTTGTTCTGGTTTAAAAGTAGATAATATTTGTGTTGCTTTATTTATTTGCCAAGATTCTAAATTTGCATTTTTTAAATCATTATATGAATTTAAAATATCTTGCGAAAATCTACCTTTAGAATTTTTTGCATGAAATAAATCATTTAAGACATCATTAAATTTTGAATCATTTTTTATACTTGATTCCGCATAACTTATAGCCTCCATATCTATATTATTATCATTATCTTTTAGCATGTTTAAAATTCTTTCAGGAGAACGCAATAGATAAGGAGCTAGGTATTCAGAATTTCCAGATAAAAAATTTATTAACGGTTTAATAAATTTACCATCTGAATCTTTTGCTTTCTTTAAAAAAGATAAATCACAACCATATGAATTTTTTGATTTAATCAGCAAATCTTTTGATAATCCTAATACTTTATTATTTACGACACCATTTTCTTTTGAGGAATTAAACACTTGAGTAATATTTGGAATCCCTGCTTTTTGCTCTCGTAATTCTTCATAAACTTCTAAACTTTTGCGTGAAATTGTCCCGTCTGAATTGGATATTATATTAGTTATTCTTTGTTTATAAATTGGAGTTTCAACGCCTATTTTTTGGAAATAATCATCTAGCTCCTTTGCTGATAAATAATCTTCTTTGTTATTAATTCCAACATATGCTTTCAAAACTGAAGTTTCTGGATAATCACAATCTATCTTAGGCTTTTCAGATTGCAAATTAACATCAGATTTAACATCTGATGTCTTTATATTTTGTTTTTTATTTTCAATTTGATTTAATCCAACATTAGCAACTTCCATAACATATATAAAAAAAATTATATAAAATTATTGACAAAATAATCGAAAAATTTAACAAATCTAATTATTTTATTAAGTCTTTTTCGTACATAAACCAATAATCTAAGCATAAATAATTTGCAACAGTTTTAAAACGATTTACATATCTATCTTCATATTGAGGGTTTTCTAATATTAGAACAACAGCAGGTTTTCTATGTGTTTTAATTCCGTAGTAAAGAGCTTGACCAATACTTTCTGCCCATTTAGATGCAAAATCAAATTCCACAGCATGAGTTTTAGTTAAACAATCTACCCGAGCACCATCATTTAGTATATATTCTGTCTGACCACAATGGTTTCTGCACCATACCGCTTGATATTCTTTTTCATAGTGCAAGCGCTTAGAATACACTGGTATTGATATTAGTAATATTAATAATATTAAAAAAAGGATTAATCTTCTCATCAATTACATGATAAACGATTAATCCTTAATTTATTTAATATATTTTCTTTTATTTTATATAAAAGAATACTGATGTAATAATTCCTACTACAAAACAATAATATGCAAAAACTTTTAAAGAATATTTTGCTAAAAATTTTAAGAAATATTTAATACATAAATAACCAACAAGTCCTGAAACAAATGTTCCGATTATAATATCAAACCAATTATATGTAGCTAATTCTGACATATCAATTTTTACAAAAGGATAAACCATTGAAGCACCTAATATAATTGGAATACTAAGCAAGAATGAATATCTTGCAGCAGTTACCCTATCTACTTTGTTAAATAAACCTGTTGCAATTGTCCAACCTGAACGAGAAAACCCAGGCAAAGCTGCAATACCTTGCGCTATAGCCATTAAAATTGAAGTTTTTAAATTCATTTCTGATAGTTTATTTTGAACTTTAGCAGAATATTTTTCACTAAAGTATAATACAAAACCTGTTATAAAAAGTAAGATTCCAACAATCACTGGAGAATAAACCAATTTTTCAGCAACTTCATTTAATGGATATGCGATTAAGACAGTGACAATTGTACCTAGCATAATATATAAACCTAATTTACAATTATGTTCTGAATAATTTTTTGTTTTAATTCCATTTATTAATGCCATCAATATTTCCATAACTTCTTTTCTAAAGAAGATTAAAACAGCAATCAAAGTCCCTAAATGAAGCATGATATCAACAAAAACTTCTTGATTTGATTGTTGATGTATTGGCATATTATTAAATACCTTATAAAAATTTGATGTAAATACAAGATGAGCAGAACTTGATATTGGTAAAAATTCACTCAAACCTTGAACTATTCCCATAAATATTATTTGCAATAATTCCATTTATTAATCCTCATAATAACTTGCACAAGATGTAGCTGTTTCCCATATAGAAATTTTACTTATATTAGGAATAACTTCTTTCAATTTTGTATAAATATATTTTGAAAGAATTTCACTACTAGGACTTATTCCTTTAAAATCATCTAGCTCGTTAATATCTTTATGATCTAATAAATCTAAAACTTTCTTCAATTCTTTCTTTAATACTTTATAATCTATTAGAATATTACTTTTATCTAGTTCTGTTCCTTTAACATAAGCTTCTACCAACCAATTATGACCGTGTTGATTTTCACATTCACCTTCATAATTTAATAAATGGTGTGCTGCTGAAAAATATAATTGCGCTTTTATTTCAAACATTTTTCTCTCCTTTTTTTATAATTTTATTATAAACATTATTCTTTTTACAAATCTTTAAATATTATGTATAATAAAAATATGTTTGAAAAGAATATAGAAAAATTAAGTAATATCAAATTAAAAGAGAGACTAAAATCAATTCCTATTACTGATTGCACAAATGATATTGCATTTGTACAAACGCTAAACGGTAATATTGTATTCCTAAAAGGAGAAATCCCGACAGAAGATACAATTGACCCAATTGGATACGCAAAATCTTTAGTAACTTCTGATATGAAAAATTTTTCTAACAATGATATTATTGCAAGTGTTGGTTTTGGCGTTGGTTATATCATTGATGAATTATACAACTCAACTAAAGCAAAAATTGTAATATATGAACCAGATTCAAAATATCTTAGATTTATTTTTGAAACTGTCGATTTAACACAATTTTTATCTGATAAACGTGTTTTTATATCAGATAATATGGATGATTGCATCGATTTTATTATTAATAATTACCTTAATGATGACAAATTAGAATTTGCAATATCAAGAGTTTTATCAATATTTTATAAAGATGATATTGAATCATTTACTGCTAATTTATATTCAAAACTTAAAAACAAAATTGTTGATATTAATACAATTAAAACATTATCTAAAATTTGGGTTAATAACGTTATTAACTTTATAAATTTAGATAAAAAATTCTATACTCTTGAAGATTTTAAATGGAAATATGGCGATAAAAATGCACTTATATTAGGGGCTGGGCCTTCATTAAAAGATAATATTGAGTCTATTAAAAATAATAGAAACAAATTTGTTATTTTTGCTGTAAACAAAGCTCTAAAAATATTAGAAGAAAACGATATAATTCCTGATTTTGCAGTATTTGCAGATGCTAGATATGTAAAACAAACATACAATATATCAGAAGAATTTACGTCTAAATTAAACATTATTGTTGATTGGAAAGCAGAAGCTGCTATTTCAGAATTCAAATCAAATAGCACCATCGTATATTTTTCAGATAATGAATTATTTATAAAAAAATATGCTCCAGAATTAAAATTACAATTACACCCAGCAGAACAAACAACAACAATTATTGCTTTAATGAGTGCAAATTATATGGATTTTGAAAAAATATACTTATGTGGAGTAGATTTAGCATTCAAAGAAAATCAGCCTTATTGCAATGATAATAAAATAGAAATCCAAAATAGCGCAACTATTATTGATAAAGCACAAAAACATATTATAGAGGTTCCATCAATCACTGGAGGTATGGTTCAAACAAGAGAAGATTATTCTGTATTCATTAAATCTTTTGAAGCAATTATCAAAACTAAAGGATTAAAAAATTTATACAACATAACAGACTTTGGTGCATATATTGAAGGAATGAATTATACAACTTTTGATAATATAAATATATATGGTTCAAAACCCGATGTTAATGAATATATAAAATCAATTGAACCTGCAAATATTAATTTAAAATCTTGCCTTGATAAAGAAAAAGAAATACTAATTAACATAAATAATAATATTTTAGGACATTCTCCTATCAATTTAATTCTCAAAAAAATTATAGAAAATTCAGCACTCTTAAATGAATATTTACAACTTGAATTAATGGAATATACAAGAAACGCTGATAGCCCTGAAGCTAAAGATGAATTTTTATCAAAATGTATTTTGGCAATAGATAAACTTCTTGCTATAATATACTAAAATACACTAGATAGGAATTATAAATATGATAACAACTCAAAATTTAACTGTCAGCTTTGGCTCACAAGTATTATTTAAAAATGTAAGTATAAAATTCACTCCAGGAAATTGTTATGGTTTAATCGGAGCAAACGGAGCTGGGAAAAGTACATTTTTAAAAGTATTATCAGGAGATATAGAGCCAACATCAGGAGAGGTTCATATTCAGAAAGGGCAAAGAATTGCAGTATTAAAACAAAACCATTTTGAATTTGACGAATTCCCTGTTATAGAAACAGTTATTATGGGACATAAAGAGTTGTATCAAGTAATGAAAGAAAAAGATGCTCTTTATGCAAAACCTGATTTTAATGATGAAGATGGGATGAAGGTAGCAGAATTAGAAACCAGATTTGCAGAATTAGATGGCTGGCAAGCTGATTCAATGGCTGCATCTTTATTATCTGAATTAGGAATTGATGATTCTTTGCATTATTCTTTAATGAGTGAATTATCAGGTAGTGAAAAGGTTCGTGTATTACTAGCTCAAGCATTATTTGGCAATCCAGATATTTTATTATTAGACGAACCTACAAACCATTTGAGTTTAGAAACAATTTCTTGGCTAGAGGAATTTTTAATTAATTTTCAAAATACAGTTATAGTTGTATCTCACGATAGAAAATTCTTAGATAATGTATGTACACATATTGCAGATATAGATTATAAAAATATTCAACTATATACTGGAAACTACTCTTTCTGGTCACAAGCTAATATGCTGATACAAAAACAAAAAGAAGAGCAAAATAAAAAGACTGAAGAAAAAATTGCTGAATTAAAAGCATTTATTGCAAGATTCAGTGCTAATGCATCAAAAGCAAAACAAGCAACATCTAGAAAAAATATGCTTGATAAATTGTCATTGGAAGAAATTATTCCATCTTCTAGACAATATCCTAGAATAAGATTTAATTATGTAAAAATTCCAGGTAAAGATGTGATAACAATTGATAGATTAAATAAATCAATTGATGGTAATTTATTAATAAAAAATTTCAGCCTTGATGTTGTTCAAGGGGAAAAAATTGCGTTTATATCACAAGATCCATTAACTATTACAACATTATTCCAAATTTTAGAAGGTGAAGTAGAACCTGATTCAGGAAGTATAAATTGGGGAGTTACAGCAACTCATTCTTATTTCCCTAAAGATAATACAAAATACTTTGATAATGATTTAAATTTAATTCAGTGGTTGGCACAATTTTCTAAAGACCAACATATTAGTTATTTGAGAGGTTATTTAGGTCGAATGTTATTCTCTGGAGAAGAAAGTGAAAAATTATCAAAAGTATTATCCGGAGGAGAAAAAGTAAGATGCTTATTTGCCAAAATGATGGTTGAAGAAAACAATGTTCTTTTATTTGATGAACCTACAAACCATTTAGATTTAGAATCAATAACAGCATTAAATAATGCTTTAATTGACTATACTGGAACAATCTTATTTACATCTCAAGATTATCAATTTATTCAAACAGTTGCAAATAGAATTATTGAAATTACACCTAACGGTTGGATAAATGCACAATGTAAATATGATGAATATTTAGCAAATCCTACATATCAAAAAAGAAGAAAAGAACTGTATAGAGATTTAGTTAAAACAAAATAATTATTTAGTTTCAGATGCTTTATCTTTTTTATTAGAATAAGCATCTACGCCAAAACCAATTAGACCTAGTACTGTACCATATAATAATGCTCTTTTTAGCATTACTTTTGGCATTGATACATTCATTTCTTTTTGGATAAAATCCTTATACTTCTTTAAGGTCATTCCTTTTATATTTAAAATTTCTTTTAATGCTTCCTTTTTTTGAGAGAAACTATATCCTTTATATTCAGCTAAAGATTTTTTTATATTATTCTTATTTGAATAAACAGTTGCAAAACCATCACCTAAACCAGCACTTATTCCAAATACTAAACCATTTTTCGTTGCTTTATAAGTAGGGGTTGGTTTAACTTTATTATTAGTATTATCTTTTTTAATACTTGAATTTGAGTTTATTTGGGCTGTATTATTCTTTATCTTAAAAAATGCCATACATTAACCTTTTGATTTGATAATAAACTAAAACATATAATAAATTTATTTTGCTACTTTCCCCTTAAATCTTTACAAAATAAAAAAAGCGGCAATTAATGCCGCAACTTTAACCCGAATCTTACTATCTTTTCCCTATTTCCCACAAAGGGACGCAACAGAAATTTAAACATATTCCTATGCTGCGTACAATGCTTCCATAAATGCATCATATAAATCATATCCTAATGCATCAATTCCTTCTTCTGCTGAATCTGTAGCCATTGCAATATCTATATTACGACCTTCTGCAATTGCTTTATCTGTATAGAAATTTACACCATCAGTATCCGCATCAGATAATTCTGCCATCTGAGTAGTTTCTTCAGGACGTTTTACACTACCAACTTTTGAAAGATTACCTAATGTTTCTACAGGCTTTTCTTGTATTAATTCATTTACTCTTGCTACATTTAATTCAGGATCATCAAGAAGAGCCATTAAATCATCAACAGATACCTCATTAGCAACAGCATCTGCATTTGTTTTTTGGAATGAATCACCTATTGGATTTGATGTCAAATCAGATTTAAACATTGCTTTAGCATTATTTGCAGCTTGAATTTCACCTTGAGTATCTATTTGACCACCTAGTGTTTCAGAATTTGCTATTCTATTCATTTCATTTAAGAATGCATTTTTAAAACCGTTGATATCGAAGCTACCCATAATATATTCTCCTTTTAAATCCTAATTTCTAATTCTTAGTTATTTATATCTTATGTATATATAAAGTATATAAAGGAAGAAAAATTGCTTTTTTATTTCTATTTTGTTAAGAAATGTTTACAAATAAAAGAAAAGCGCCAGTATTACTGACGCTTGAAACTTTATCTTACAATCTTTCCCTAATTTCCCACGGGCGATGGCAGTTGATAGAAATGGCGTTATCCACCAATGCCATTAAATCTACTTTAAGGGAAGGTTATATCTTACGCTTTTAGGTTTTCAAACATAAATCTTGCAAGATTCATATCTTCTTCAGAATATTCAACACCATATTCTGCACCTTCAGCTGCAAATGCCATAGTTTTTTCTAAAGGTTTAATAGATTCAGGTTTTGTTATTCCTGCCATTGCCCACATTGCATCTAAATCTGATGAGTCAAAAGCAGGTTTTGTTGCTGAGAATTGTACTGTATCTAAACCAACTTCCATATCAGATGATGAATTAAAACCAAAATCAAATGTTTTGTCTGCTTTATCAGCTTTTGTTGAACCATTTGTTCCAAATAAAGGTGTTGAACCGTTTACGCCATTAATGTCAAATTTGCCCATGTTTATTCTCCTTTTAAATCCTAATTTCTAATTAATTATTTCTTATGTATATATAAAGTATATATCATTTTAAAAATTGCTTTTTTGTTTTTGCTACTCTTAACATTACTTTACAAAAGTGTCAAAATTCAATATTCATAGGTATTCTTTATATATGGAAATTCAGAATTATAATCATACTAATTTCAAATCTTTAAATAATCCTGTTAAACCTTTTAAAATTAAAACAGGAAATGATGTTATTTATTTTAAAGAAATTGATTATAATAAACCTGTAAAAAACAAGTTATTAAAAGAAATTTCGACTTTCTTTTTAGATAATTTTGCAAATCAATCAGCCCACCCATTTTGGAAATTATGCAGAAAACACACAGATACATTTGATAAAGCAATATATGATGATTATATAAATGACACAATAAAAGACGTAAAAAGGAGATTAAAAAATCCTGATACAACTATTATGCTTGGTCGGAA
Organism: Candidatus Gastranaerophilales bacterium; assembly: GCA_944326685.1. Lineage (GTDB taxonomy): Bacteria > Cyanobacteriota > Vampirovibrionia > Gastranaerophilales > Gastranaerophilaceae > UMGS1585. The sequence continues at coordinate 49,019 of CALVEV010000031.1, read as the reverse complement.
TAAGAAAAAACAACTTACTGCAGCTATCATTACAGAACCTTTAAATATACCAAATGTTATCAATAACGAAAATACTTTATACTTAGATTCTATTGCTATTAATAAAAAATATCGAAGAAATCGCATTGGAGAAACTCTTCTAAATAAAGTAATTGATAGCAACAACAAATATTCTGATATGTTTCTTGTTTCATACTCAGAATCTGTACCTTTTTATAAAAAGTTAGGATTTAAGCCTTTAACTTATAGACACTCAGGCCAAGCAAGAATAATTGATAGCATGAGAGAGGATAGAATTGACTATCCTCAATATGCAGATTTTTTAACAAAACCATTAGATAAAAAACAACCTAGATGGTTCAATAATATTTAGTGTTTTAGAGCTTCTCTTACATGGCTTATTACATATTCAACAGCTTTTTCAGGTGCCATTTCTTCTTTTGAACCTGTTTCTCTTACAACAAATTCAACATTACCGTTTTGGATTGATTTACCAACAGTAATTCTAAATGGGAAGCCTATTAAATCAGCATCTTTGAATTTAACACCAGGTCTTTCATCTCTATCATCAATTACTGCTTCAATACCTGCAGCAAGTAATTTTTCATAAGCTTCTTGCGCAACCTTCATTTGAAGTTCATCTTTTGTACTTACAGGAACTACAACCACATGGTATGGAGCAATAGAGATTGGCCATTTGATACCCCAATCATCATAATGAGCTTCAACTGCAGCTGCTGCAGTTCTTGAAATACCAATACCATAACAACCCATGATATAAGGTTTTGCTTTGCCATCAACATCCATATAAACAGCGTTCATTGGTTGTGAATATTTTGTACCTAATTGGAAAATATTACCAACTTCGATACCTCTTGTAACTTTTAGAGGTTTACCACATTGAGGACAAAGTTCACCTGCTTGAACAAGTCTTATATCTTCGAAGTAAACTTCAGGTAACATATCAAGATTTACACCAACTTTGTGTTTATCATTTTCATTAGCGCCAATAACAAAGTTCTTTAATTCTTTAACTGTATTATCAGCAACAATTTTTACATCTTTCTTTCCCATTGGACCGATAAATCCAGCTTTTGCATTGAACCCGTTTTTAACCATTAATTCTTCGATTTCCTCTGGAGTTGCAATTCTAATATCAATTGCGCCTACTGCATTCATCAATTTTGTTTCTTCAACTTGTTTATCACCTCTAATTAGAGCAATAACAGGTTCTTTATCTGCAATATAAACTAATGATTTACAAAGAACAGTAGGATCAACTCCTAAGAAAGCACAAACTTCATCAATTGTTTTCATATTAGGAGTATCAACAACTTTATATTCGTTTAATCCAAATTCAGCACCATCAATTTTGGCTAATGGAAGATTAGATATTGCGTGATTAGAGTTTGCAGCATAATCGCAATCATCACAATAGAATACATCGTTTTCACCTGCATCAGTATCAGTTATTACCATAAATTCGTGGCTAACACTTCCACCAATTGCACCTGAATCTGATTGAACCATTTTTGTCGGTAATCCACAACGGTCAAATATTCTTTTGTATGCTTTTGCCATATTATCATATTCTTTTTCTAAATCTTCTTGAGAAGTTGAGAAAGAATATGCATCTTTCATAATAAATTCACGACCTCTTAGAAGTCCGAAACGAGGACGAACTTCATCTCTAAATTTTGATTGGATTTGATAAAGATTAACAGGTAATTGTTTGTAAGATTTTAGTCCATCACGAGCAATTGCAGTAATAATTTCTTCGTGAGTTGGTCCAAGACACATTTCTCTATCGTGTCTATCTTTCAATCTCATCAATTCACGACCATAAACTTCCCATCTACCTGATTCTTCCCAAAGTTCTTTAGGTTGAACAAAGGGCATAAGAAGTTCTTGAGCACCTGCGTTGTCCATTTCTTCTCTAACAATGTTCTCAACTTTTTTCAAAACTCTCCACATCAAAGGTAAGTAATTATATACCCCAGAGGTTAATTTTCTGATATATCCTGCTTTAACAAGAAACTTATGAGAAACAACTTCTGCATCAGAAGGAAATTCTCTAAGAGTTTGAACAAAAAGTCTTGACATTTTCATACGCAACAATCCTCATATAATGTATTTATGAGTAAATCATAACACAAAGAGATATTTAGGGTAAAGTTTATTATCTTAAATCCAATAAACCATTAATTAAATCTTGAACAACTCTTAGTTCTTTATCATCTAGAATATCTAACTTTAAATGAATATCATTTTTTATTTTACTTTCAAAATCAGAGAAATTAAATAAGTCTGATTCTTTTACATTAAGAGCATTAGCAATTTTCTCAAGAGTTTCGGCAGTCATGAAACGCCTTCCACATTCTATATTGCTCAAATTTGGAGTATCTAAATCAATCATTTCAGAAAGCTTTTCTTGAGTCATTTTTTGAGCTTTTCTAAATTGTTGAATCCTCTTGCCAAGTTTCTTTTTTAATGAATCCATAATATACCTATCTTTTTAAAATCATAATATCCACTTAGCAATAACAAAAGTAACTTATATATTAAATTAAACTTGCATAAAATAGCATTTTATGCTAATAAATAATTAACAATGCCTTATTTACTATATTTTATTTAATAAAATTTATTGAAAATGCTATGCCAAAATTACTACTTGATGAAAAAATAACAAATGCAATAATAAATGAACCATTTGAAGAAAATCTTATTGATATCTCTTTTGGAGATATTACTATACCCATCCTAACAAGTACATCATTTTTAACCCACATAGATTATAAGTTATTTAATATATTAAGAATTAAAACAAGAAAAAAGCCAATTATTAAAAATAATACTTTTTTATTATGGGAACCTTGTTCGCAAAATCACGCAGAAGTGGTTCCAGGATATGCTAAGTATTTATTAGATTTAGGATATCATGTATCAGTTTTAATAACACCACAAAGATATAATGAAGGACTATTTTCCAAATTTAAAAATAAAAATATTTCTTATAATATAATGACACAGAAAGAAATAAGAAAATATTTTAAAAGCAGTGATTTAAATAACATAAAAGGGGTTTTAGTAACTACCGTTGGAAAGTTATGTAATGAAATTAATTACAACAACTGCTACCAATATTTTGCGAAAAATGTAGATAAATCAAAATTATTTTTTGTCGAACATGAAGCTAAATTTGCTATTGATGCTAAAACTTGGGATGAAAACCTAATCACATTAAGAAAGTTAAATTATAAAGGAGCAAAATCAGTTGTTGTTAACCCACATTATTTTGGAGAAATAGAAATAACACCTAAAAATAAAGAAATTACAAATTTCATAACAATAGGAGCAATTAGAAATAAAAGAAAAAATAATAATAGAATTATAGAAGCTGTTGCAAATTTACATAACAAGGGAATTCATAATTTTAAAGTTACTGTTATTGGCAAAGGTAAAGTAAAACATCTTCCCAAAGAACTTCAAAAATATTTTGATATAAAAGGAAGATTAAATTTTTCAGAAATGTATGAAGAAATAGAAAAAGCCGATTTTATACTTACTTCATATGATGAAAAGAATCAAGCTCATCAAAGATATAATACAACAGGAACAAGTGGAAATTTTCAATTAGTTTATGGTTTTTTAAAACCTTGTTTAATTATAAAAAGTTTTGCAGGTATTAATGGTTTCACTGAAGAAAATTCCATTTTATATAATTCCGGAAATGAATATTCAGATGCTATGAGAAGAGCTATTAATATAAATCAAGTTGATTATCTTAAACTACAAGAAAATTTATCATCATATCAAAAAGATTTGTACAAAAAGTCTATTGAAAATCTAAAGGAGTTAATTAATGGCTAATATTCCTGTAGTATTTTGTTTTGATTCGAGAATAATTTTAGGAGCATCAGTTGCAATAAAAAGTTTAATTGATAGTGCGAAAGATGACACGTACTACGATATTAGAATATTTCACTCCGATTTAGATTTGAATTCACAAAAAAATATTTCTAAATTAGTCGAAAATACAAAACATAATATAGCTTTTCATTATATAAATCCAAAATTATTCAAAGGAGCTCCTCATAACAATGGCTCTTGGACAGAATTAGTTTACTATAGATTATTAATTCCAGAGATACTAAGAGAATATGATAAAGTTATTTATTCTGATGTAGATGTACTATTTAAAGGGGATTTAGAATCTGTATACAATATTGATTTATCTAACTACGAATTAGCAGCAGTACCAGTAGAAAAAAATAATAAAGAAACAATGATTTGTCATAAATATTTCCCAGAGAATACAAATGAGGATATTTATATTTCTAGTTTTATTGTTTTTAATTCAAAACTTATGAGAGAAGAAAATACCGTAGGCAAATTTTATGAAACAATCAGAAATATTGGGAAGCGACTAAAGTTCTATGATTTAGATACTTTAAATATTACTTGTGATAGATTTTTTCCACTTTCTTTTAAATATGGGACATTCCAAAGTATTATGCATAACGAAGATATTCATAATGCACAAGAATACGATTTTTTAAAAACAATCTATACTGATGCTGAACTATTAGAAGCAAAAGATAATTCTTTTATGGTTCATTATGCAGGTAAGCTAGGCAAACCTTGGAGAATGAAACATCCTTATAAGGATTATCAAGAGTATATTGATGTTTTGCCTAAAGAATTAAAGCAATACACTTTTAGAGATATTAGAAAGAAGTTTTTTAACAAGCACTAGAGGTTTTAATGAATACTTTAAAATTACAAAATTCAATATTTAAAATATTAATAGAGCTTTTTATTTTTGATAAAACTTATCGAATGAAAGTTAAATCTCGTTGGGCTAAAAAACACTTAGAAAAATATGTTCAAATTGCACTAAATAAAAACATTGAAGAAAAACCAATACACGATGAACATATCATATGGCAATATTGGCATCAAGGAGAAGAAAAAGCACCTTTACTAATAAGAAAATGTTTGGAAAGCATTGAAAAATATCATCCGGAATATAAAAGAATTGTTCTTTCTTATGATAATCTTGCAGATTATGTAGAAATACCTTCGATGTACTATGACTTAGTAAATCAAGGGAAAATGTCATTAACCTTTTTTAGTGATGTAATCAGATGTTACTTATTAACTCAATATAATGGTGGAACTTGGATTGATTCAACAATTTATCTTACAGATAAAATACCTAACAGTATTTTAGAATCTAAATTTTTTATATTTCAAAAAAATCCACAAATTGATAGATTTGAAAATAAAATGTCTAGCTTTTTTATTCATTCAAAAGGTCTAAGCAAAACTCTTTTAATAATGAAAGACGTTTTTATGCAGTATTGGAAAGAAAACGATTTTTTAATCAATTACTTTTTAATTGAACATTTAGCAACAATACTTTCAACTGCTTCAGAAGAACTGGAAAAAGAATGGGGACAAATTCTATATTTTTCAGCAGAAGATACAGGAGCTCTACAAAAAGTCTTATTTAATGAGTTTAATCAAGAAGAATTTGATAAACTAAAAACGCTTACTAATGTACATAAATTGTCTTATAAGATTTTGCAAGAGAATAACAGGAACAATTCTTTCTATAATTACATCGTAACTAAAGAGGATTAATAATGAGCTGGATAAAGATAAAACAAAAATTAATAAAATTAATACCAGTCAAATTTCTAAGAGATTATCTTTCTTGGCACTATGGATGGTTTCCTTATAATAATGTTTCAATAAAAGCAAATATTTCAAATATTAAAAATTTAAAATTAGATGGAAATGTATATATTAAAGATAATGTTCAATTAAGATGTGGTAGAGGAATACATATAGGAGAAAATACACACATAGCTGAGTTTGTATATATGATTAGTACTAATCATATATACAACTCAGGTAAACAAATACCTTTTGATGATACATCTTATGCTTATACAATTGATATTGGTAAAAATTGTTGGATTGGAGCAAGGAGTATCATTAACCCAGGAGTAAATATTGAAGAAGGAGCTATAGTTGCTGCTGGGAGTGTTGTAACTAAATCTGTTCCAAAATGTGCAATTGTAGGAGGAAATCCTGCTAAAGTTATTGGTTGGAGAGATAAAGAAATATATGAGCAACTAAAAGTTGAGAAAAAGAATGCAAAACTAAATGATTTAAAAACTCGTATATGGATTAAAATAAATGGTTCTAAAAAGTATATGGAAGGTAATGTAGAAAGTAATGTCTAATCAAATTAACATATGTTTAGCTTGTGATAATAATTATGCAAAGTATGCTGGAGTTGTAATTGCTTCTGTACTATATAATGCTGAAAATGATGATAATTACAATTTCTATATGATTCATAATGGATTAAACGATAATTGGCAAAATGAAATATTATCTTTAAAAAATATAAAAAATTGCGAAATTAATTTTATAGAAGTTAATGATAATTTGTATTCGGATTATAAAAATATTCAAACTAATAAATATTTATCTGTTGCTGCATGTTATAGACTAAAACTTCCATCATTATTGCCTTTAATTAATAAAATAATTTATTTAGATTGTGATGTGATAGTGAATTCAAACATTGCAAATCTTTATAACATAGAAATAGGACATAATCTAATTGCCGGAATAAAAGATATTTGTGCACCTTTTGAAGGTTATATTAATTCAGGCGTTGTAATTTTTAATTTGGAACAGATGAGACAAGAAAATATCGAAGAAAAATTCTTATATTGGACTAGAAGAAATGCAGAAATTATTACTTGTGGTGACCAAGAAATTATAAATGAAACTTGCAAAGGACGTTCATTAGTTATAGATGATAAAACTTGGAATGTTCAATCAAGTGAATTTTCTAAACGCTCTTGTTTTACAAATAATCCAAAAATTATTCACTATATAGGTAAGTATAAGCCTTGGATAAAGTATTCATTATGTTATTACAAAGAATATTTTAGAAAATATTTGCAACTTACACCATGGGCAATGAATGCCAAAGAATTGTTTTTTAATAAATACATAGAACAACCTTTATCAATTTTAAGATATCCGTTAAAAAAACCATTCTTTTGGTTAAGTAAAAGTTTTTATAATGCTTTACTGCAGAATGCTCTTTTACTCAAACAAGGAGGTTTTGATAATGTATAAATTTTCTGTAGTAATACCTATTTACAATGTTGAAAAATATTTAAGAAAATGTCTTGATAGTCTTATTAATCAAACCTTGAAAGATATTGAAATCATTTGTATCAATGACGGTTCAACAGATAATTCATTATCAATATTAACTGAGTATGCTCAAAAAGATACAAGAATAAAAATTTTTAATCAAGAAAATCAAGGACAAGGAGTCGCTAGAAATAATGGAATAGATATTGCCAACGGAGAATATTTAGTATTTGTTGACCCTGATGATTGGATAGAGTTGAATACTTTGGAAATTTTATATAATAAATTTAAAGAAACAGCTGTAGATATAATTAATTTTAACCATTCATATTGGGATGAAAGTGGAAAATTAAAACACCGTTTTAATTTTAGTAGGTTTGCTAAAAAATATTTAAAAATTAGATTGAAAGATAATTCAGTATATTCTTGTAATAATTTTAAGTTAAATAATTTTGGAGATTTATATTTGTCTGCTTGCAATAAGGTTTATAATACTTTTTTTATAAAAAATAATGATATTAAGTTTGCACCTACAAGACAAGCTGAGGATAATCTTTTTGCTATAAAAAGTATATTATTAGCAAAGAATATTTTATATTTAGATAAGTATTTTTATAATTATTTGCAGAGAAGTAATTCGACAGTAAATTCTAGTTCGACTATTAATTTTGATGTTTTTAATAATATTCAACTGATTAAAGATTTTATACAAGAATACGATTTACTTGAAAAATACAATAAATCTTTTAATAGATATAAATTATTTCTTTTGCTTTCAGTACAAAAAAAATTATCAAAAGAATTTCAAGATATTTTTCTTAATTTATGTAAGAAAAATTTATCAGGTATTGAATATAGCATCTTCCAAAACGAAATAAAGAAGACAAAAAAAACATTTATAGAAAAAATATTCTCTTTAAAAAATAAAAAAGAAAAAGGTGTAAAATACAAAATTTTAACGGTTTTAAATATAGAATTTAAATTGAATAAATAAAAGGAGTAAAATGATATCAGTTATAATCCCAACTTTACAAAAAGCGCAGGATATTTTAATTAAGCTTATTAACAGCCTTGATTGTGATAAATCAGTAAGTGAAATTATAGTAATAGATAATTCTTTAAAAGGATTAGAGCATAATAGTAAAAAATTAAAAGTAATTATTCCTTCTGAAAATTTATTTGTAAATCCAAGTTGGAATTTAGGTGTTAAAGAAGCTAAAAATAATATTATTGCATTATTAAATGATGATATGGCAATTCCTAATGATTTTTGTTCAGATATTGTTTCAAAATTGACTCCAGATATGGGAATTATTGGAATGAAGAAGGAATTTGTTCATAATATCCAACAAATAGAAAAAAATCCTATAAAAACACAAAATTTATATTTAGAAAAAATTTCTTATAGATGTGATAGTTTTGGAATTGCTATGTTTTTTTATAAAAAAAATTATGTTGAAATACCAAATGAAATAAAAATTTATTACGGTGATGATTGGATATTTTATCACAATAAAAGCAATAACTATACAATTTGTGGCCAAGAAATTTATCACCTACAAAGTTTATCTTCAGGAGAAAAAAAATTTAATCCAATATTAAAAAAAGATGGAGAAATATATAAAAAATTAACTGTAAAATGGTATCATCGAATATTTTCATTTGAACGATATGAAAATATTTTTAAACTTAGATTTTTAGGCTTTACATTTTTATTCCCAAGAACAAAATTAAATTCTAATCAGAAGGAACAACAATGAAATCAATAATATTAGCAGGTGGAAGTGGTAGTCGTTTATGGCCATTATCTAGAGACGAATATCCAAAACAATTACTTAGTATTGATAATGATACAAGTCTGTTACAACAAACTTTTGATAGGCTTATGAGATTTATCAAGCCATTTGATATCCTAACAATTACTAATATAAAACATTATCAAGATATTAAATTACAATTAAATAAAGTTGATAAACAAAATGTTGTATTAGCAGAACCCTTAGGGAAAAATACTGCACCTGCTATTGCTTGTTCTCTTGAATATTTTAAACAAAAAAATATTGAAGATGATATTGTTATAATTTTACCTTCTGATCATCTTATTAAAGATTATATTGCTTTTGATAAAACTGTTCAAATGGCAAAACCTCTAGCAGAAATGGGATATATTGTAACTTTTGGGATAAAACCTACTTATCCCGAAACAGGTTATGGTTATATCAAAACATTAAAACCATTACAAGAAGGATTTATTGTAGATAGATTTGTCGAAAAACCTGATATTGATACCGCAAAAAAATATTTAGATTCTGGAGAGTATTATTGGAATGGTGGTATATTTATGGGCAAAATATCTACTTTTCTTAATGAATTCCAAAAATTTACTCCTGAAATATCTAATCAACTTGAAAAATTAAACTTTAAAACAAACTCTCAAATAGATTATTCTATTTATGAAAATATGCCATCAATTTCTATTGATTATGCTATTATGGAAAAATCTGATAACGTTGCTCTTGTAGAGTTACAATCAGATTGGAATGATTTAGGGTCGTGGCAATCTATTTATAACATCAAAGAAAAAGATGAAAACGGAAATGTTTTAACAGGAAAAGTAATTACTAATAATGTTAAAAATTCATTTATCTATTCTCAAAAAGAAGTTGTTGCAGTTTCAGGATTGGAAAATGTTATTTTAGTTGAAACAGAAGATGCAATTATGGCTTGTGATATTAATGCTTCACAAGAAGTAAAAAAATTATATGAAAAATTAAAACAACAACAAAGTGATACTATTAAAGTCCATAAAACAGTATTTAGACCTTGGGGTTATTATACTTGTTTAAATAATGGTGAAGGTTATCTTACAAAAACAATTTGTGTACTTCCTCATCACAAATTATCTATTCAATCACACAATCATCGTTCTGAACATTGGGTTGTACTTGAAGGTAAAGCATTAGTTATAAAAGATGGCAAAAAATACAATCTTTATCAAGGAGATAGCATAGATATCCCTATTGGAATAAAACATTCACTACAAAACCCTTATGATGAAGAACTTAAAATAATCGAAGTCCAAAAAGGTAATTATATTTCAGAAGACGATATTATAAGGTATCAAGATTGTTATGGAAGAATTTAAAAATCACATATTCAAATATAGAGATGAAAACGATATAAAAACAATTCTTATAAAAAATTATTTAACAAAGAGAGAAATAGCTATATTAAAATATATATGCTTTGGTTTTAATAATACAGAAATCGGTAAAGCTTTATCAATCACAAAACATACTGTAAAAGCATATGTATCTTCAATTATAAAAAAACTTAGTGCTAAAAACAGAACACACGCTGCATTCATTGCTGCAAAATATAAAATAATTAATTAACTATTTACTCGAAATAAACTCTATCAACTAATTCATCTGGGAGAAATTGTTGTTTATAATCAGGGTTTGAATGTGTATAAACATAATCTACACCAAATCCATATTTTGAAGCATCTTTATAATGCGCATCTCTTAGATGCATTGGAGGTGGATAATCTTTTCCTGATTGAATATCTGCTAACGCTTCATCAATTGCACAAATTACTTTATTTGACTTTGGAGCCTTTGCTACATATATTACAGCTTCAGCCAAAGGAATTCTTCCTTCCGGCATTCCTAACAACTCAACAGCCTTATATGCATTAACTGCTACATTCAATGCATTTGGATCAGCCATTCCAACATCTTCTGCAGAACATACAATTAACCTTCTTGCTATAAATCTTGGGTCTTCTCCAGCCTCTATCATCTTAGCTAAATAATATATCGCACCGTTTACATCAGAACCTCTCAAACTCTTTTGAAATGCTGATGCACAATCATAATGCTCTTGTTTTGAATATCTTGTATTTCTTTTTTGAGTAATACTTTCTAATATTTCTATATTCAATAATCTTGTATTATTAGAAAAATTACTTGCAAAATATGAATTCTCAACCATATTTAATGCACATCTCGCATCACCTCGTGCATTATTTACAATAAACTTGATTACTTCATCATCATATACAATAGGTTGATAAGTTTTTTCTAAATACTGAAAACCTCTATCAATAATCTTTCCCATACTTTCATCATCTATTGAATTCAATCTTATAATCTGAACTCTTGACATTAATGCAGGAACAACCTGAAAAGATGGATTTTCAGTCGTAGATCCTATTAAAAAGAATGTTCCATTTTCTAAATAAGGTAACAGAGCATCTTGTTGAGTTTTTGTATAACGATGAATTTCATCTATGAACACAATAGTTTTTTGACCATATCTTAAAGCTTCATTAGCTTTTTCAACAGTTTCTTTTATATCCTTTACCCCTGAAGAAACTGCGGATAATTCAAGAAAATTTGCATTAACCTGTGATGCAATTAATCTTGCCAATGTCGTTTTCCCACAGCCTGGAGTTCCCCATAAAATCAAAGAAAATAATCTTTGTGATTTTATCAAGTTCAACAATGGTGAATTATGCGAAATAACATTAGATTGGCCTAAAAATTCTTCCAAAGTCTTTGGTCGCATCAACTCTGCCAAAGGAACTTGTTTATTAATATTTTCCAGTTCTGTAAATAAATTATTCATAGTATAATTGTACCATAAGAGGTGCATTATGAAGAATAAATGGTTCTGGATATTAAGTTTGGTTATAGCGCTATGCGTAACATATTTTACTGTTTTCAAAAAAACAAATACTGATACTAGAAAAGAAGTTATCGTTTGGACTCTGCAAATGGGTGATTTTGCAGACTATATGAATAACATTATTTCTAAATATGAATCTAATCATCCTAACATCAAAATAAAATGGATTGATGTTCCGTTCTCAGAAGGAGATAAAAGAACTCTTGCTGCAATATTAAGCAACAATCCTCCTGATTTAATCAACCTTAATCCGGATTTTTCTGCAATTCTTGCTCAAAAAGGAGCTTTAGCATCTATTGATGAAAATAAATTATCTGAATATAACAAAGATATAGTTGATTCTCTTAAATACAAAGGAGAGCTTTTTGCAATTCCTTGGTATGCAACATCTGCAGTAACAATCTATAATAAAAAACTATTCAATCAAGCAAAACTGAACAACATGCCTGTAACTTATGAAGATTTAGCAAAATATGCAGAACAGGTTAAAAATAATACAGGCAAATTTATCTATCTTCCAACAATTACAGAAAATGACACAATGCTAAAAATATTAAATAAATATGGTGTGAATTCTTATTCAAATATTAATTCTCAACAGAGCATAAATGTTTTTGAGAGTTTTAAATCACTTTATCAAAGAGGTTTAATACCTGCAGAAAGTATTACTCAAACTCATTGTGAAGCATTAGAAAAATATATGTCAGAAAATATAATATTCTTCCAAGGTGGAGCAAATTTTCTTAGTATGATTAAAGACAATGCACCAAATGTTTATGAAGTCACAGATGTAGCTCCACAAATTGTTGGATCTCTAGGACAAAATGATTTTTCTTTAATGAATTTTGTTATTCCATTAAAAGCAAAATACAAAGAAGAAGCTCTTGATTTTGGACTATTTTTAACAAATAAAGAAAACCAACTTGAGCTTGCGAAAAAAACAAACGTAATTTCAACAAATAAAGAAGCATTATCTGATAAATTCTATAACTCATCAGAAGATTTAATGGCAAAAGCTCGTTCAATCAGTGCAAAACAAATTACTCATATTCAACCAGTAATGAGACAATCAAATAACCAAAAAGATATCAATACCGTTGTAAATACAGCAGTTCAATCAATTCTTCTAAATCAAGATAAAACAAAAAATATTCTTGATAAACTAGCAAAAGATTGGAAAAATTTAACTTAACGAGAAGTATTATAAGAAGATGTAAACTTTGCAGATGATACACAATTTTTTGTAATTGTGAAAATCATTTTCTTTTTAATCTTTATTGTATATCCACCTCTATAAGTTGTATTGTAACGAGAAGAAGAGTAATAAGTAGAATAAGAATTTGTTGTACTTGTCATACTTATATAATGTTGTTCTACAGATTCATATTCCCAACCTTCAGTATTATTATCAATATTTATTTTTTTATCAGGAATTCCAAATTCTGCAATTATTAAACTTTTATTCTTATCAATAAACTTTTGGGATAAGCTTTTTGACATTGACTTATTGTAATATTTTTGAACTTCTTTTTTTCTTGCAGCCGGGAGAACAGAATAAGGAGTTTGCCCACTTCTGTTAAATCTATACAAATCAGAACCTGCATCAATTAATAAATAAATACCTGCACTATTTGGTTCTCTACGACAAATTGTTAATAAAGGAATGCTTCCGCAACTATCAGGAATATTTATATCAGCACCTTTTTCCAATAACATCTTTATAATTTTAGGATTCCCATTATAATCCGCTGCAAATGTCAAAGCTGTTCTATTACCCTTAAAACATTTATTGATATCATAATTTCCACTTAATATTGCTTCCACTAATTCAACATCATCATTTTTAATTGCATCAATAATTGGATTCTCTTTAAATGCATTTATGTCAGCTCCATTGTTTAATAAAATTTTTACAATTTTTGAATCATAATCTTTTTTTATACACATATTAACAAGTTTTTCTCCATTTTGAGAGATTGCTTTTTTGGCACATTTATTTGTTTTAATATAATTAGCCAAACCTTCAACATCTTGAGATTTACAAAGGTTATTTATTTCCCTATATGCTTTACCAATACTCATATTATCAGATGCAAAACAAACATTTAAGTTTAATAAAACTAATAAACAAATTAATATCTTTTTCATAAATCCATCCTTTTTGTGTATTATAGCATTGAAACTATTAATTTGTTTAATATATTTACATTTTATTTACAATTTATTATTTGAAATATTAATTTAACGATTTACCCCTTATTTATCTTTACCCCTTGCTTATTTTTTGGGTATGTGACAAAATAAAAAGAAAAGAGGGCATATGAAAAAAGGTTTATTTATTACTTTTGAAGGCATTGATGGATGTGGTAAAACAACACAAATACAGCTTTTGAAAAAATATTATGAAGAAAAAGGATTCAAAGTTCTGGTAACAAGAGAACCTGGAGCTAAAGGATTAGGAGAAAAATTTAGAGAAATCCTATTGAATTATGATGGGGAAGTTTCTTCAAATTGTGAATCTTTTTTATTTCTTGCTGATAGAGCCCAACATATTGATACTATTATCAAACCTGCTATTCAAAATGGGACTATTGTTTTATGTGATAGACATACTGATTCAACAGTAGCTTATCAAGGCTACGGAAGAGAACTTGACTTAAAACAAATTCATTATTTAAATAATATTGCAACTAACAATATCAAACCTGATTTAACATTTATTCTTGATATTGATGTTGAAACATCTCTAGAAAGAATTGGAAAAAATAGAGATAGGATGGAAAGTGCCGGTATTGATTTCTTCAACCGTGTCAGAAATGGATACATTGAAATATCCAAACAAGAACCTAACAGAGTTAAATTAATCAGTGGTAAAAATACTATTGAAAAAATTCATGACCAAATTATTGAATTAATTGATGAAATTATTTAATTAGTTTTATTTTCTTTAAAACTTCCAAATACTGTTTTATTTATTTGCCTATCTACAGTTCTCATGTCTTTAAATATTTGAGATGTTGCAGGAATTTGTTGTCCTATTTTAGCCATTTTTGCTTTCTTATGTTTGTCACTTAAATTAGTCAAATAAATATTTAAATTTGGAATTCCTAAACCTAACACTAATCCTGAATATAAATAACCACTAAGCTGTGCAATATTTAATAATCGTAAATTTTTTCTTGTTTGTCCACCTTTTGGTAAAGCTTTAAACATTTCACTAAATTTCATTGTTTTACCATCTGGTTTTATAATAGATTTTATATCTGGTCTTTCTTTTTTTAAACCCTCAATTATGACTTCTGAATGTGTAGCTATTGATGAGTTTAAGAAATTACCCATTTTTTTCCATACACTTGCATCTTTTGGTAATGGTGCTCGTTTTAATAAATTAGTACCTTTAGGTTGAAACTTATGTAATATTAATTGATTCACAACATTACCTAACATTAACCAATTGAAGAAACCTAATACGTCTTTTGTAACAACTTCTCTATGTTCATCTCTATCTCTGGCTGTCAATAACCTTGAAGCAATTGTCATACCAAAAATAGCCTTGAATTGATTCATTGTAGGATTTTTACCCTTATATTGGTTCTTTTCTATAAATAATTTTGGAATTTTTAAAGGATTCTTAGATAAAGCACCCATTGAAGCTAATGCTATCATCATCATACCAATACCACTAGTCATTTTTAATGCTTTAAAACCAGCTGAATTATCTTTTTTACGACCTTCAACACCTACAAAACCATCAGAACCTGTTCTTTTCTTTGACAAATATACATTTAAAGGTTGTGCTATAACTGCAAAAATACCTGCTATTAAAATACCAATTGCAGTTCTTGTTTTTCCAAAACCTTTATAATCTTTTAAAAATTCGCCAACTTTTCCTTTAACTTTATCAGACTTCAATGCTTTTGTCATATTATAGAAATTATTTAGCATTGTCTTAGTATTAGAAACTGTTGCTTTTTCTACAGATCCTTCTTTATGAACAAGTCTTAATTGTTGCTCTGTTCCAGTTGCTTCTAAAATTCTTGCAGATATACGTTTATCAACTTCTTTCCATCTCTTATCCATTGTTTTGATATCACCATCTGCAACATATTTTAAATCATCAATTATTCCTTGTTTATGTTCATCTGCTATTTTTACATAACCTTCAGCATTAGCATGTGATGAATTTGGATTATATGCTTCTAAATTGTCTACGATATCTTTGGCATATGTACTAATATTACCATTATGTTTTGCCCATTTTGCTGAATATACATTAGCTGCATCATCAGATGCAAATATATTATGTGCTTTGACATTGTATCTTTTATTAATTGCTCCTGCTATTAATGTACCAGCAGCAACACCATACATACCTATTAATGCATCATTTGCTGAAGATTCAGCTTCTCTGAAACCTGTTTCAAAACCAGCATTAAAACCACGTTTTTTCATATCTGTCCAAGTTCTTGGGATAACCATTGCTCCCAAGTCGACTAATGTCGCACCCCAAACAGGTTCATCTGCTAAAAATTTATATGCACTATTCCAAAAACCTTTGAAACTAGGATTTGAACCATTATCTTTATGGCTCATATTTTTATATGGATAATTATTTAGTTGTTGGTTTCTAATATTCATTATTTTACTTCTACTTTCGTTTTAAACTGCTTTAACGTTGGATAGGATTGGTTTAACCCTCTGGACGTTAATCCGGAGGAGCCTACCGTATGCGTTGTTGTTTTTGCAGCTAAAACAGGAGTTTTATTTGCATTTAATGCTTCTTTTTTTGCTTTTTGTGCAGCATCATGCTTTTTAGTTTTTAATCGTGTATAAATTGGAACAACTACACCTAATAATGCCAATGATGTTCCTAAATTGGCCATTTGACATTTTGCACGCAATTTAGTTGCTTCTTCTAATGACTTACCTACACCCCTTAATTCATCTGATGATTTTAGATGTGTATGTAATATCCAATTCTTAGCTTTTGCAAACAAACCTTTATTCTTAGCTGAATCAAATGTTTTATTTAATAATTCTACACCTGTTTTCTTTTCTAAATGAGAAGCCATTGCCTTAGCTCCATAATCTCCCAAGAAATACATACTTGAAAATGTTACAATATCTCTCGTATGAGCTTCTTTTAATTCTGCTTCATCATCTGCTACTGCCATTCTTGATGCAAATGTTACTGCAGAAATTGCTCTTGCTTGATCCATTGTTGGGAATTGATCTTTAAATTGAACAATATTTTTTAATGTTTTAATATTTGGTAATTTCATCATTGATAACATTGCAACACCTAACATTGAAGATACTGCCCATATCTTACGACCTATCAATGACGCTTTTTCTGCTTTTATTTCTTCTGCTGTTTTTCTTGATTCTTCTTTTCCATAATTATCATGAATTGGGGCACCTTTTACTCCTGATAATTTTTCTGTAATTTTACGATTAATATGTTGCATTGATGCTGCCAATGGCAATATTACTGCCATTCCTAACAAACTCTTTGTTTTTAATAATCGTTTTGAACGTTTTACAAAATCTGCAACATTTTCTGGTTTAATTCCTTCTTTAACCATACCCTTAAGCAATTGGTGAGTATCTATTAAAGTTCGTTCTAAACCTGCTTCTAATCCTTCACCAAACTTGACATCTTGAGCAACATGTGTCTTTTTAGAAATTGATTTAAATATTGCTTTTAAACGTTTTTTAGGAGTTTTGTCTAATAATTCTTCTGATAATTTTTTATCTTTATACTTGAAGCTTATTCTTGTTAATCTTTCTGCTACATCAGAAAGTTCTTGTTTAGACATAGCTTCATTAAATTTAGTTTGTTTAAATCCATCTATCCCAGATGCTTCATTCAATAAATTATAATTTACTGCATAAACTTTGGCATGTTTTTCATTGTTAAAAATTTTCATACCATCTTTAAATGCCTCTGTTTTTTCTGCATCTTTATAATGATCTGTCACTTTTGTTATAGTATCTGAACTAGCCCAACAATTTGATAAATTTGATTTCCCTTTACCCATTATCATATTGTTGGTTAACTTTGCAATTCCTAATGTAATAAAACCTGGAATTAAACAGTTAACAATAAGACCTGATGATTCACGCCTAAATGCTTCAAATCCAGCAAAAATATTTGTTATTGATTCCCAAATTGATCTTGGTAATATTGCTGTTAATAAGTCAATTACTGCAACATTAATCATTGGTTCTTTTTCACATTTTTGAACTAAACCAATTAATGTTCCAGCAGATTTTTCACGCCCCGCAAAACTAGGCTTATTTTTTAAAGCTTTGTTTTGTAGAGATGAATTATTTATATTCGAATTATTTTGTTGATTTAAACTAAACTGACTTATCATACACAATCTACTACAATATAAAGTGATATAAAAATTATAACAACCTTACTTTTTAATTAAAAGTCCAACAAAAAAAAAATTGCTACTTAAGATTTAAATTGTAAAAATTATATTAAGATAGATTTTGATTGTTTTTTAAATCTATAAAATAATATAATTGTTTTTTTATCTCTGTTACATTTTTTTTTCGCAAACTATAAGATTAATAAACTTTTTACAAATTATTTATTATAATAAATTAATGTTAAATTTTGTAAAAAATGATTAAGATTCTTAATAATTAGTGTAATCAATACAATTATTAGAGCTATTTATTGATTCGAACTCTTGTTTAATTTAATATTTAACTATGAAATTAGGAGCTTTTATAATACCAACAGGAATAGGAGCATCAATAGGGGGATTTGCAGGAGATGCAAGCTATTGGGCGAGAAAATTTGCTAAAATTAATAATACTAAACTTATTGTAAACCCGAATGTTGTTAATGCAGGATGTTTTTCTGGGATAACCGATAACATGCTTTATGTGGAAGGATATTCTCTTGATGAATTCTTCAGGGGTAAATTATGTCTTAAAGAAGTTGAAAATAACAAAGTTGGAGTCGTATTTGATAAAGGTATATCAAAAGGGATACTTAATGTTCATATAAATACTATAAATGCAGTTAAAACAATTTATGGAATAGATATTATTGATTGGGATATAACAGATGAAGAAGTTGGTGTATCTTTTGAAATTGATTCATCTAATATTTCAACAGGAGGAGTTAATAATATCCAAACAGTAGTAAATTCTGCCAAAAGACTAATAAAAAAAGGGGCTGAAGCAATAGCAATTGTTTGTAAGTTTGAAGAATCTGATTCTGATAATTACTCAAATGGTATAGGTGTTGATCCTGTAGGTGGAGTTGAAGCTATAATTTCTCACTATGTATCAAGAGAATTAAAAATTCCATGTGCACATTCTCCAGCATTTGAAGATATTGAGATTGAACAAAGAATAGTTGATCCTAGATGCTCTGCAGAATATATAACACCAACATATCTTCCTTGTATATTAATAGGACTTTCTAAAGCTCCACAATTAACAACAAATAAAGGATATTCTATTAATGATTTGGATTATTTAATCATGCCTTATGATGCACTTGGTTCTATCCCTGTAATGGAAGCAAAAAAAAGAAATATCCCAATCTATGCAATTAAAGAAAATCAAACAGTATTAAATATTACTCATGATAAAATAAATTTTAATATTAATGTTTTTGACACATATGAACAATTATTTAAACAATTAAAAATTTACTAAATTTAACTAGCAAATTTTATCATTTACAACTATTCAATATATGTGTAACAAATTATAAGGAGAAATTTATGCCTAAAGTTCAAGCACAAATCATGCCTAGAGCATTTGAAAAAATGAAACAAATACCTGCAAAAGCTAAAAAACAAGTAAAAAAATATGCCGCAGCTGGTTGTGGAGGAGATGGTGGAGATGGTAAAAAACCTTCAAACATTCTTCCTAAATTAAATAATATAAAAAAACCAATGAAGACTGAATTTGTAAATAAAATAAACCAATTATATAATAATACACAAAAATCATTTGATAATATGATGAAAAAAATTACTAAATAAATTAATTAATTTATTAAAAAAGAGGCTCAGTACCGTGAACTGAACCTCTTTTTTTATCTATTTTATGTTTTATTCTTTGCATTCTTTGAAAATTAAAGTAGCATTGTGACCACCAAAACCAAATGAGTTTGTTAATGCAGCATGAATATCAGCCTTTTGAGCTTTATGTGGAACATAATTCAAATTAGCAACTTCTTCATCTTGATTGTCTAAGTTAATTGTAGGTGGAACAATACCAGTATTAATTGTTTCAATACAAGCAATACTTTCAACAGCACCTGTTGCACCTAACATATGACCATGCATACTCTTAGTTGATGAAACATACAAGTTTTTATTAGTATCTTTATCACCGAATAATCTTTCAACAGCTTTTGATTCAGCAATATCACCTAAACCTGTACTTGTTCCGTGTGTATTTACATATTGAATATCAGCTGGAGTCATTCCTGCATCTTGAAGAGCAAATTCCATAGACTTAGTAGCGCCTTTACCTTCTGGGCAAGGAGCAACCATATCATAAGCATCTGCTGATTGGCCATAACCAACTACTTCTGCATAAATATGAGCACCACGTTTTTTAGCTGATTCATATTCTTCTAATACTAATACACCAGCACCTTCTGACATGATAAATCCATCTCTATCTTTATCATAAGGTCTGCTTGCTTTTTGAGGTTCATCATTTCTTTTTGATAAAGTTTTAGCAGCTGTAAATGCACCAATACCGATATCACAAATAGTTGCTTCACAACCACCTGCTACTACTACATCAGCATCACCATATTGGATTGCTCTAAATGCATCACCAATTGAATGTGTTCCTGTTGCGCAAGCTGATAATACAACTTTGTTTACGCCTTTAAAGCCATATTTCATTGAAATTCTGCCTGATGCCATATCTGCAATCATCATTGGGATTGTAAATGGTGAACATTTTGTTGGCCCTCTATCTAAGATTGATTTATGGCTTTTTTCTAATGTTCTAAAACCACCGGCAGCAGAACTTACTATTACACCTATTCTATATGGATCGATATCTGCACCCTCTAATTTAGCATCTGCAATTGCTTCATCTGCAGCAATTAGACCAAATTGTGTATATCTATCCATACGTTTTGCATCTTTTGGATTTATATATTGTTCAGGATCAAAATCTTTCACCTGACCTGAAATAAGTACTGTATGACCTTCACTTAAGCCTTCTGTTAGACTTATTCCACTATTTCCTTCAACTAAGTTATCCCATAAAGCTTTAACACCTACACCAAAAGGTGTTACTGCACCCATACCTGTTACTACTACTCTTCGTTTTGACATCTTTTTAAACCTTTTCTTCTTATATTAATTACGAGAGGAATTAATAATAATCCTCTCGTAATTTAATCCTTTTTACCGATTATGAATGTGCGTCAATATAATCTACTGCGTCTTTTACTGTTTGAATTTTTTCTGCTTCTTCATCTGGGATTTCACAACCAAATTCTTCTTCGAAAGCCATTACTAATTCAACTGTATCTAAAGAGTCTGCTCCTAAGTCAGCTGTAAAGCTTGCTTCTGGAGTAACTAAATTTTCATCAACGCTTAATTGATCGATTACAACTTTTTTTACTTTTTCAAATGTACTCATGTTTCTTTTTCCTCTTTTTCTTCTTAACGTAAATCACTATTCAAATTAAATTATACTATTTAAAGATAATTTTGCAAAATGTTTTAAGATTTATTACTAGATTATTAAACCACCATCAACTTCTAAAACTTGACCTGTTACATAATCTGTATCTACTGCTAAAAATTTAACTGCTTTTGCAATATCTTCTACTTCACCTAATCTCTTAAGTGGTATAAAGTCTAAGAATTTAGATGTATCTAAATCTTTTGTCATATCTGTATTAATAAATCCAGGTGCCACAGCATTAACTCTGATACCTCTTGAACCTAATTCTTTTGCCAATGTTTTTGTTAAACCAATTAAACCAGCTTTTGCTGCTGAATAATTTGCTTGACCAGCATTACCTGATACACCTACAACACTTGACATGTTTACAATCGCGCCACTTCTTTGTTTCATCATTACCTTAACTACTGGTTGAGATACATAAAATGCGCTTGATAAATTTGTATTAATTACAGCATCCCAGTTTTCATCTGACATACGCATAAACAAACCATCTCTTGTAATACCAGCATTGTTTACTAATACATCAATTCTTCCGTATTTTTCTACGATTTCTGCAATACTTGCATTTACTTGTTCTTTGTCTGAAACATCAAACTTATAAGCAGCTGAATCAACGCCTAACGCTTTGATTTCTTCTACTGTTTTGTTTGCAGCATCAACATTTCCTGCGTAATTAATAACTACATCATAACCGGCACGAGCTAATTCTAAAGCACAAGCTTTTCCAATACCTCTTGATCCTCCTGTTACTAATGCTACTTTTTTATCTGTCATAATTTTTCCCTTTATATTATAAAATACTAGTCTTTTATTATGCTAAACATAATTCTGATTTTAATGCTTCAATTGTTGATTCTAATGATTCTTTATCAAAAACATTATATGTTTTTACTTCAGCATTAATCTTTTTATTTAATCCTGCTAATACTTTGCCAGGTCCGATTTCAATAAATGTATCAACACCATCAGCAATCATTTTTTCAATTGTTTGAGTCCAATGAACTGATGAATATATTTGTTTTGGCATTTTTGATTTGAAATCAGCAGCTAATGTTGTTGGCTCTGCATCAACATTTGTTATTACTGGTAATTTTGAATCAGATAAATTAAACTCTGATACAAAACCTTCAAATTCTTTTCCTGCATTTTCCATAAACTTAGAATGGAATGCTCCTGAAACAGCTAGAGGAACAACTTTTCTTACTCCAGCTTCTTTTAATAATTCAGATGCCTTTGCAACTGCATCACTATCACCTGTTATAACAACTTGTACAGGGGAATTATAGTTTGCAACATCTACATAACCAACTGAAGATGCTTCTTGTAATGCTTTTTCAACAGCGCCTTCTGGAGCATTTAAAACTGCTGCCATTGAGCCACCTTTTGTTTCTGACATCAAATCTGCTCTCTTTTGGATAAGTTTTAATGCATCATCTAATGACATAACACCAGCTGCATACATTGCACAATATTCACCTAAGCTATGACCTGCTGTATAACTTGGAGTCAAATCTAATTCAGATTTCAATGCTTCTAATGCTGCTATTGACATTGTAACTATTGAAGGTTGAGTATTAACGGTTTGTTTTAAATCCTCATCTGGACCTTCAAAACACATTTTTGTAATACTTTTTCCTAAAACTTTGTCTGCTGTATCAAAAACATTTTTTGCAGACTCGTAATTATCATACAAATCTTTTCCCATGCCCACTGATTGTGAACCTTGTCCTGGAAATAAGAAAGCGATTTTCTTTGTCATATACTCTCCTTAAATTTTATAATTATTTTAATGTAATTTATTAAAAGGCTTTAGGTTAATAGAAGTAAATTAAATCATATTTACCTATTTACCCCTACCCTAGCAAATACCTTCTCTCAATCTTACGATAGCACCGCCCCATGTCATACCGGCACCAAAACCACATAACACAGCAGTTGAACCTAATTTTACATTTCCTTTTTCTACTCCTTCTGCTAAAGCTATTGGAATAGATGCTGCTGATGTGTTTCCATAATATTTGATATTAGTAACAACTTTTTCATCTGAATATCCAAGACGTTCTTGAACTGCTTGAATAATTCTTAAGTTAGCTTGGTGAGGAATCAAATAGTCAATTTCTTCTGCTTTCATTCCTGCATTTGCAACTAATTCCTCTACATATTGAGGTAAAACTTTTGCTACAAATGTATAAACACCACGACCATTCATTCTAATTCCTTTTGGTTTAGGTTCATACTGTTCTACTAATGGACAATTTTTACCATCAAAAGCCAATTCAATTAAGTGACCATGATTCCCATCTGCTTTTATATCGATAGTTATCACATCATCAATACCATCTTCTGCTTGAGTAACAACCATTGCACCTGCTCCATCACCAAACAAAATAGATGTTCCTCTATCAGTCCAATCTACTAATCTTGAATTGTTATCTGTTGCTACAATCAAAATATTTTTATACATGCCTGATGCAATATATGCTTTCGCAATACTTAAACCATATATCAAACCTGAACATGCTGCTGTAATATCAAATGCAGGGACAGGTTTTTGAATACCTAATCTTTCGTGAATATGACAAGCAATTGCAGGATATAAATCAGGAGGTGCTGAAGATGCTGCTAAAATTAAATCTATATCTTCAGGATCAATACCAGCTTTTTCTATCGCATTTTTAGATGCTTCAAATCCTAAATCTATAGCATTTTCTTCACCTGACACAACTCGTCGCTCCTTTATACCAGTTCTTGAATATATCCATTCGTCAGATGTTTCATATAATTGTGTTAAATCATCATTTGTTATAACCGTTTCTGGTAAAGAATAGCCCACACCAGCTATCCTTAAAGGAATCAACTTATCTGTCATTTTATACCTCTAGCCCTCAATAAATTCTGAAATTTTCTTGTTAACGCCTGTTTCTACTGCATCTTTTGCAACACGAACAGCATTTTTTATTGCATAAGCTTTACTTCTTCCGTGAGATATAACTGTTATACCTTTAACACCGAGAAGAAGAGCTCCTCCAAATTCTTCATAATTAATTTTTTCATATATACGTTTCATGAATGGTTTTGCCAACATACCGATAATTGCACCAACAAAATCTGATTTAAATTCAGCTTTTATCATTCTAAATAACATTGAAGATGTTCCTTCTGTTATTTTTAATGCAACGTTACCTACAAAACCATCACATACTACAACATCACATACATTTAAGAAGATTTCTCTTCCTTCAATATTTCCAACAAAATTCATGTTTTCTTGATCTTGTTCTAATAGTTTATATGTATTTTGAGCAAGCTCATTACCTTTACCTGCTTCCTCACCGATATTTAAAACACCTACTCTTGGATTTTCTACTCCTAAAACATTTTTAGAGAAAGTCATACCCATAATAGCAAACTGTTTTAACATTTGTGGTGTACAACTACTATTTGCACCAGCATCAATTACTACAATTGGTTTTTTCATTGTTGGAAGTGTTACTGCAATAGCAGGTCTTTCGATTCCAGGTATTCTACCTAAACCAAATAAACTTGATGCCATTGCAGCACCTGTTGAACCTGCAGCAACAACAGCATCAGAGCTACCTTTTGCTACTGCATCTACTGCTAATACGATAGAAGATTTTTTCTTTTTACGAATAGCTTGACCTGGTGCTTCGCCCATTTCAATAATTTCTGATGCGTGAGTTATTTTGATATCAAGCTTCTTAGTATCAATTTTTATACGACGTTTTCTTCCGCCTCTGCCACAATCTGAATATATGCCTTCTTGTTCTATTTGATCTAAAACTTGTTCTATCTGATCTTGTTTTCCAACTAGTTCTAAACCTACTCCATACTCAGAAGCAGCCCAAACTGCACCTGCAACGATCTCAAAAGGTGCGTGATCACCACCCATTGCATCTATAGCTATTCTTGTCATCTTACCCTCTATTCTTCAACAGATTTGTCTTCTTTTTCTTCTTCCTTAACTTCTTCTGAAGTTTCTACTACTGCTTCTTCTTTTACTTCTTCAACTTTTTCTTCTACTTTTTTAGTTGATTTTTTAGTTGATTTTTTTGCAGTTTTCTTTTCTTCTTTTACTTCTACTTTTTTATCTTTTAAGCTTACTGGTTCACCTTTATAATGTCCGCAAGCTGTACATACTGTGTGAGTTAAAACTGGTTCACCACAATTTGAACAAATTGTTGTTTCTGGTTTTGTTGCTTTCCAGTTTGCTCTTCTTTTGCCTTGTGCACTATGTCCTGTTCTTTTCTTTGGTACTGCCATTTTTCTTATACCTTTCTATATATATTTATTACTTCGACTATTTTTCTATCTTGATTGTTTTAAATATTTCCATTCGTTCATCTGGAACTTTAAAGGAGTCATCTTTTTGAAAATAATCCTCCTTACAATTTATACCACAAACTTTTTTATTTGGTAACTCTAATATTACAGATTGATACAATAAGTCATAAATATCTATCTCATCTGAGCCATATAAATCGATAACAAACTGTCCATCTTTTATTTCTACTTCCTGCTTATCATCGTCATAGACTGAATTTTTAGCATACAGCTCATCAATATCAAAATCAAATTCGTAATCATATTCTTTTAAACATAAATCACAAGTTAGCTTAATATTTCCTGAAATTTCACCTTTTACATTTACAAATTCACCTAAAGGTGTGATATCTAAAGACGCATTTACATCAGCTTTTAATTCATCTATATATTCACTTATTTCAAGATGAAGTGATTTCTCATTAGAATTTTCTATTTCTGATATTTTTACCTTATCCATACACTTCATCCTGTAATACTAAACTTGCAATTTGAGTTGAAACAAAACAAATCTTTTTAACTGGTCCATTTGCTTCTTTTTCCACCAATACTGGAGATGGACTCTTCATTAGTTGTTTAAACTCTTGATATACAGCTTGAGGATTATCAAAATATAATACAACAGGAGTTGCTGCACCTTTCAAAAATAATACTAAAGCTGTTCTTGTTTTGGGTTGTGGTATATATTGTTGAGACATTTTATTCTCCTTGTTACAAATTTATATTATATATAATAACATAACCTAAAAATTTGGAAGACTGAATTTCAATCTTCCAAATTTTTTATTTGATAATTATTTATAATTATACAGCTACCTTCATTGAATTAGTAATGATTTCATTGAAACTATCAGCTTTCAAGCTTGCGCCACCAATTAAACCACCATCAATATCAGATTGAGATAATTGTTCTTCAATTGTTGAAGGTTTTACTGATCCACCGTATAAAATTCTGATTGCATTACCTGCTTCTTCTGAAGAAACTTCTTTTACAACTTTTCTAATCATTGCAATTACTCTGTTTGCTTCAACGGAATCACAAGTTTTTCCAGTTCCGATTGCCCAAATTGGTTCGTATGCGATAACTGATTTTGCAATTTCTTCATTTGTTAAACCTTTTAATGCTGCTCTGATTTGAGATGCGATGTGTTCATCTGTTACACCTGATTCTCTTTGTTCTAATGTTTCACCACAGCAAATAATTGGTAATAAACCACCTGCTAAAATAGCTTTTGCTTTTTTATTAATCATTTCATCTGTTTCTGAGAAATATTGTCTTCTTTCAGAGTGACCAATAATTACATAATCACAACCTGCATCTTTTAACATTTCTACTGAAATTTCACCAGTATAAGCTCCTGATGATTCCCAGTGACAGTTTTGACCAGCGATTTTAATTTTATCACTTCCCCAAGATGCTTTTGCTGCTGATACAACACCGATTGTTGTAAATGTTGGAGCAACTACTATCTCAGGTAATTGAGATTCACTTAAACCTGAAACAAGAGACTTGATTCCTTCGAATAATTCTCTTCCTTCATCTTGTAATAAATTCATTTTCCAGTTTCCTGCAATGATTGGTTTTCTTGACATAATTATCTCCTTAAATTTGTAAACCACATTCAAAGTTTAAAATAAAAGAAAATTACAATCAAGAGGGTTAGATAAATGTAGATAAATCCTAATATTATTAATTATTTAATTTATTCCTTATATAATTTGTTTAAATAATTCTAAAAAGCGTTTTGCTGGTTTTACTAAATATTTATCATTTTTATAAAATATAGAAAAATCTCTTTTATATAAATAACCTTTTACTTTATGACAACAAACATTTTCATGATGCGGGAAAAATTTTAAAAATAAATCTGGTAAAAATGAAGCTCCTAACCCTTCATTTATCATTGAATATATTGTTTCAGCATTATGACATTCTATTATTGAATTTAATTCAAATCCATTTTCTTCACACATCTTATGAACATAATGGGTTAATGCTAATTGTTCTGGAAAGATTATAAAATTTTTATCTTTAAAATCTTTAAAATTAACTTCTCCATTATCAACTTCTATATTCCAATTTTTAGGATAAACCAGATAAACGGTTTCTTCACATATGTGTTCTTCTTTATAAATTAAACTATCTGGATTTTCTGTTCCTAAATAAAAATCTATTTTATCTTCTGCCAACATATCCTTCAATATAAATGTAGGGTATTCATCTATTTTTATATAACAATTTGGATATTCTTTATGCAAATCACTTAATATTTTAGGCATAAAATAATAACACCTATGAGATGGAATACCTATTATTATATTTGTCTTATTTTGAACTGAAATATCAGATATCTGTATTTTTATATCGTCAACTTCATCTATAATCTTTTTAGCCTTTTGCAAAAACAATTCACCTGCATAAGTCAACTTAACAGGATTTCTCTCAAATAATTCTACTCCCAACTCTTCTTCCAAAAGTTTTATACTTTTACTTAATGAAGGTTGTGCAATAAAAAGTTTTTTAGCCGCTTCAGTAAAACTTTTTTCTTCTGCTATTGTCATTACATATTTTATTTGATTTAAATTCATATCAGCATCATAACTTAAAAATATGGTTTATACAAATTCTCATAGTTTTTAGCTATACATATAATGAATTATTGGTATTATACATATAAATATCAGCATTTTATACTTGTATATGTACAGAGGAAACACAGTGAAAAAGGTTTTAATTTTACTAATTCTTGGAGGACTTATGCTTAATTCTGCTGCATATGCAATCCAAGATAATAATAAAAATATTAAAATTCAGGTTAGAAAATCAAAAAAACAACCTGAACAATCTTATTCATTAAATCCTTATTGGGAATCATATAACGATGAATTATTAAACGGGTATGTTTCAGAAGGACTTGAAAATAATTTAGATATTAAAATTGCTCAAACAAGAATTAAAGAATCAGAAGCAATTTTAGGAACTGTTAAAGCAGAGCGATTGCCACAACTTAGTATTAACCCAAGTATTTACCCTTTCAAAACTATTTCAAGATGGACAGGTAATTTTGGAAGCGGGAATCATTTGTATTTTCCACTTTTGTTAAATTGGGAACTTGATATATTTGGAAAACTTTCTGACAAAGTTAAATCCTCTAAAATTGGGGTAAAAATAAGCAAAGAAGATTTGAATATTGCTAAACTTGCAATCTCATCTGAAATTACTGCATCTTATTTTAATATTATTCTTGAAGATGCATTAATCGAAAATTACAAAGAATTAATTTCAAATTTGAAAGAAACAATTAAACTTAAAAGACAATTATATGATGGTGGAATAATATCTTATGATAATTTATACATTACAGAATACGAACTTGTTGAAAAACAAAATGAATTAAACAAATTATTAAAACAAAGAGAAATATTATTACATCAATTTGCAGTATTAAGAGGTATTTCTCCAGAAAATAATACCAATATAGAACGAACAACAATTTCAAAACTTAATTTTCCATTTAGTATAAATCAAAATATTCAATCTGATTTGATTTATAACAGACCTGATGTTATACAGGCAGAACTAGGAATTAAAAAAGCAGCTATGGATGTAAAAGTTGCAAGAAAAATGTTTCTACCATCTGTAAATCTTAATGAAATGGTTGGATTTGAAAATATAAGAGCTGGTAGAATTTTCAATTGGGAAAGTACAGTTTATCAATTAGGAGCTGGTTTATTATTAGATTTATACACTGGCGGCTATAAAATGTCATACCTTAAATATAATAAAGAATTAGCTATTGAAAAATTACACCAATATAACAATGTTTTATTAAATGCATTTTGCGAAATTGAAAACTCACTATCAAGTTTAAAAACAGACTATAATTCATTTAATGAATTTAATTCAGCTATAAAAAAATCTGAACATTATTATCAAGTAGCAAATGTTAGATACACAAATGGTACAGGTAATCGTATCGATGAATTAGATGCAAGAAGACAATTATTAATTAATCAAAATTCAATGTATAACGCAAAAATATGTTCATTAGTAGATACCGTTGATATTTACAAATCATTGGGGAGCAGAATAGAATGAAAAATTTTATAAAAATGGTTTTGAAATATCATTATACATTTATAGTAATGGCTCTTTTCATTCTAATTATGGGAATTGTTACTATAATAAAAACTCCTATTGATATTTTTCCTGAAATAAATACACCGGTTGTAACTGCGGTTTGGACATATACAGGTATGCCAGCAAAAGATATTGAAAGAAGAATTATTACTATTGCAGAACGTGCATATGCATCTAGTGTAAACGATATTGAACATATTGAATCTCAATCACTTTTAGGAGTTGGAGTTATTAGAGTATTCCTTCACCCTGGAGCAAATATTAATACAGGTATTACACAAATTAGTGCAGCATCTCAAGTTTGTATGAGAAGTATGCCTAATGGGATTATGCCTCCAGATATTTTAAAATATACTCCAACAACTATTCCTGTATTACAGGTAATTATATCTTCAAATAAATTACCTCTTCAAAAAGTTACAGATATTTCTCAAAATAATATTAAAGTTCAATTAACCAAAGTTGAAGGAACACAAGTTCCACTTCCTATGGGAGGTAAAGTTCGACAAATAATGGTCGACCTTGATATGCAGAAAATGGAAGCAAGAGGATTAACTCCTGCTGATGTAACAAGAGCTGTTGCAAGCCAAAACGTTATTATCCCATCAGGAAATACTAAAATTGGAGGGAAGGATTATTTAATATCATTAAACAATGCAGCTACAACAGTTGAAGAAATGAATAATTTCCCTATAAAATCACCTAAAACTAATCAAATTGTTTATTTATCTGATGTTGCATATATACACGATGGTAACGCAATTCAAACAAATATTGTTAGAGAAAACAGTTCTCCAGGTTCTTTAATGACTGTTTATAAAGCAGGTTCGGTGTCATCATTAAATGTTGTTTCTGGAGTTAAAAATCTACTACCAACGATTGCAAAAACAATCCCTGAAAGTGTAAAAATGAAAGTTCTATTTGACCAATCAATATTTGTTAAAGCATCTATTAGAGATGTTATATTCTCAGGAACCTTAGCTGCAATTCTTACAGCTTTAATGATATTAATATTCTTAGGAAGTATAAAATCAACATTTATTATTGCAATCTCTATTCCGCTTTCTGTCCTTTTCGCCATTATTTGTACATCCCTTTGTGGACAAACTATCAACATGATGACATTAAGCGGATTGGGACTTGCTATTGGGATGTTAGTTGATAATGCGACTGTTGTTATTGAAAACATCTTAAGAAATAAAGAAGTAATGGTTGGAAAATCAATTAAAGAAGTAATTTATCAATCTGCTGTTGAAGTTGCTTCTCCAACATTGGTTTCTACATTATCTATTTGTACAGTATTTGCTCCTATATTTTTAATGGAAGGATCTACAAAATATTTATTCATTCCTCTTGCAATGTCTGTTATATTTGCAATGATTGGCTCATATTTATTATCTAATACTTTGGTTCCTGTATTGGTTGATAAATTACTTAAAGGAAAAGAAGTTTTGAGTACAAATTCTTTACTATATAAAATCAATAATTGGGTTAACATAAACTTTAATAAGCTTAGAGAAGTATATAAACAATTCTTAGTAAAAGATATTTTTGCAAAACCTAAAAAGGTTGGAATTGCATATGGAATTGTTGTTTTATCAGCGCTAATTGTTCTTCCTTTTATTGGTGAAAATTTCTTCCCTGAAGTTGATGCTGGGCAAATTAGACTACACGTTTACGCTCCACACGGGACAAGAATTGAAGAAACTGCAAGAGAATTTTCTGAGATTGAAAAAACTATAAGAGAAGTTATTCCTCCAAGTGAACTTGAAACTGTTCTTGATAACATTGGACTCCCTGCAAGTATGATTAACCTTGCATTTATGGATAGTTCTCAAGTTGGTGTGGGTGATGGAGAAATATTAATTGCATTGAAAGAAAACCATAAACCGACTAAAAATTATGTAAAAAAACTTAGAAAAGAATTAAATAAAGAATTTCCAGACTCAACTTTCTTCTTCCAAAATGCTGATATGGTAGGTAGAATTCTTAACTTTGGTTTGGCATCACCTGTTGATATTCAAATTCAAGGAAGAGAATTAAAAGAAAACTATAAAATTGCAACACAAATGCTAGATGAAGTAAAAAAAGTAAGAGGTGTTGCGGATGCTCATATTCACCAAATTACAGATGTACCTGAAATAAAAGTTGATGTTGACAAAGTTAGAGCAAGTATAATGAATTTATCTCAAGAAACTATTTCACAAAATACATTAACAGCATTAACTTCAAGTGGACAAATTGCAAGAAATTATTGGGTTGACCCACAAAACGGTGTTAATTATTTACTTGCCCTACAAGTTCCACAATATAAAGTTGATACAGTTAAAAATGTGACTGATATACCTGTTTCATTCAATAATGATAAACCTGTAAGGTTATCAAATGTTGCAACAATAACATCAAGCGAAACTGCTAGTGTTGTTAATCACTACGATATTCAACCTGTTTATGACATATTATTAAACATTCAAGATAGAGATTTAGCAGGGGTTACAAATGATATTAATAAAATAGTTAAGAAATACCAAAAACTAGCACCAAGAGGAACATTCATCAATGTTCACGGACAAGCTAAATCAATGAACTATGCAGTAACTTCTTTAGTATCAGGATTAATGCTTGCATTGATTCTTGTTTATTTACTTATTGTTGTTAATTTCCAATCTTGGAGAAATCCATTTATTATAATAACTCCTGTACCATTAGCATTATCAGGAATCTTATGGATGCTATTCATAACTGATACAACATTCTCAGTACAAGCTCTGATGGGTTCTATTATGGCCGTTGGAGTTTCTTGTGCTAACTCAATTCTTGTTGTATCATTTGCAACCAAAAAAATGAGAGAAGGTTATAATTCAATGGAAGCTGCAATACAAGCAGGATATACAAGAATTAGACCTGTAATTATGACTGCAACTGCAATGATTTTAGGGATGTTACCTATGGCATTAGGAATTGGAGAAGGCGGGGAACAAAATGCACCTATCGGAAGAACAGTTATTGGAGGATTGCTATTTGCTACATTCGCAACTCTTATTATTGTTCCTATGCTATTTGGGATTTTAAATAAAAACAAAATATATCAAAAGGTGGAAGATGATGATTAAAAACATAATTAATGAATTAATGAAAGATAAGAAAAAATTAATTATATCAATTGTTTTAATTCTATTTATTATAGGGCTTATTCCTAAAATATCAAGATTTATAACAACTGCAAAAGAAGCAAGAGAAGTTGAATATATTGCAATTACAGAAACTCCTATCATAACTGATGGTGAAAATAAATTGGAATTATCTGGAGAATTAAAACCATTTTTACATACTGAAATTTTTTCAAGAATTAATGGATTAGTAAATCAAAGATATGTCCAATTAGGAGAACACGTTGAAAAAGGACAATTATTAGCAACCATTGATACACCTGATTTAGATGCAGAAGCTATGAGTGCAAAATCTGCTTTAATATCAGCAGAAAAACACCTTATGGAAACACAATATCAATATAACTATGCAAAACAAACTTACGACAGATATAAAAAGTCTGGAGTTAACGGAGCAATATCAAAACAAGAAATCGACTCAAAATATAATGATTTCAAAACATCAGAAATGAACTATTTAGGCGCAAAAGCTGATGTTGCTAGAGCTAAATCTGATTTAAACAGATTAACGGCTTTACAAGGTTATAAAAGAGTAGTTGCACCATTCAGTGGAATAATAAGTAAATATAATATAGATGCAGGAGCAAATGTTGTTGCAGGAGGAAGCACTACAAGTACAAGCTTATTTGAAATACAACAAATTGATAAATTCAGAGCAACAATTTTTGTTCCACAAAACTATGTTAGATTTATTCACGATAACCAAGCAGTAGATGTATTTATACCTGAAAATCCTCAACAAAAAATTAGAGGTTATATCTCACAAATTTCAGGGAAACTAGATAATATTTCTCGTTCAATGGAAGTTGCCCTAGTTATTCCAAATGATGGCAAATCAGGTTTATACAGTGGTTTATACGTTAAAACAATTATCAATTTAAACAATTCTCAAAAAATCTTAACAGTAAATCCTGCTTGCATTACAACATTAACAACACCTGATCAATATGTTGTTGAAGTTAGACCAGATTCTACAATTCATTTTATAAAAATTAAACAAGGTAGAGACCTTGGAGACAGAATTGAAATATTGGAAGGTTTAAAGGGAAACGAAAAACTTATAACAAATGTAAAAGATAATTTCAAAGAAGGACAAAAAATTAAATTTAAGTAGCAAATTATTTTTTGTTCAAGTATTATATTAATATGACACCAATAAAACCAATTAAAATCACAGATAGAATCTTATACAATAAAGATTGCCAATATAACATGTTTTCTTTAGCTCAAAAAAAATTTTTGGGCACAATAAAGTTAACACCTAGAAAAGATTCTCTTTACATATCAAATATGAAAAGTAAATTCCCAGAAAACAAAGAGCTTAAAGTAGGGACATCACTAATAAATTTTGCAAAAAAGCTAAGCAAAAAAATGGGATACAAAGGGAATTTAAGTGTTGTTGCATATAATACAGAATACGGAGGGAAACAACCTCACAAATTCTATCGAAAACAAGGATTCACAACAAATGATTCAAGAATTGATGATATGATAGATTTTTGCAACCAATGTAATATAGACATTCCTCCAACAATAAAACATCCTATAACAATGAATTATAAGGGTTAATTTATTTACCTAACATTTCAGCCATACGTTTTGCTCGTATTATATTTCTTACTTTATTGTTTGTATATCTATTTCTTGCTAAATGTCGTCTTTTGTTGCCATAATACTTATAATCCCCGTAATTATGGCCATAAGAATATGTATTATCACCCCAAGAATTTACACCATATTGTCCAGGCCATGGATTAAATGCCATATTAGCAAATACTTCTGTTGTATTTAAAATTATTGTTAATATTAAAATGTATAATGATATTTTTTTCATACCACAATTCTTATCTAAAAATAAAAAATAAAATCCGCCAACTATATATCAACGAGATAGGGAATGTTTTATTTATATGAATTATAGAGAATATCAGTATGAAAAAATTAATTGCTTTATTATGTTTAATATGTATGGGGTCAAGAGGATTTGCGCAAAATTGTTGTGATATTCCTCAACAACCTTGTGAAGAAGTTCAAAAATACGAACATACTTTTTACGAAAAAGGTGCAACATCTAACCAAGTTGCAATAACTAATTTAAGAAATATTGTATGTAAAGGAAATGCACTAAAAGTTGCATTCAATTGTAAATTCAAATCAGAAAGTGCAAAAGCAGGAGACACTATAAATTTTACTCTGCCTGATGCTTTATATACAGAAGAAGGAACTCTACTAATTCCTGCCTGCTCTACTGTTGTTGCAGACATTATAAGAATAGAGAAACAAAGATTTCCAAACAAAAATGCAAGAGTTTATCTAAACTTTAAATGTATAGTTTTTCCTGATAATACAACAGTTTGTATGAGCGGAAAACCTTTAACAAAAGATGGTAGTCTAAAAGAAGGTCCTTGGATGACAACAGGTAAACTTGCTTTATATACAATTGGCTTAGGTTGTGTTGGAGCTGGTGCAGGTACGGGTTTTGCATTTATACCAAACCCTGCAAAACTAGGTGTTGGTTTTGCTGTTGGTATTCCTGTTGGTTGTACAGTTGGTCTTATTACAGGACTTTTAACTCCAGGACTAAAATACCATGCTAAAAAAGGTGAGAATATTAAAGTAATCTTATGTGAGGAAATGTCACTACCGAAAATTTGCAAATAACACTAGACAAATGCTTAAAACATATTATAATTAATCTATGAAAAAGATTTTATTTGTTTTAGTGTTCTTATTAACTGCAAATATTACCCTTGCAGATACATTAATTTTTGCTCAAATTACAGATGTTCATATTCCAGCAAAAACTAATCAACCTATTTTAAGAAGAGATCTATCAAAAGCAGAAGAAAATCTAAGATGCGCAATTCGAAAAATTAATAATGACGATTCTATACAATATGTATTCTTCACAGGAGATTCTGTTGATAGGTCATACGAAGAATTATATTTAAAATTCTTTGATATAGTAAATAACTTAAACAAACCATACTATATTGCACTTGGGAACCACGATGTTAATTCTCCATATGGAATGAACAAAAAAGATACATTAAAACTTATACACGACCTATCAAGATATCATCAATATTATCCCAATTATTATGTTGAATTAAACAATGATTTTATAGCTGTTATGCTTGATGGAACAAACGATTATGTAATAGATTCAAGAGGATATTTCAATAAAGAAACACTCCAATGGCTAGAAAATGTCTTAGAAGAAAATCAAGATAAAAAAGTTTTAATATTCCAACATTTTCCAATAGTTGAGCCTTCTAAAGAATCAATATATGAATACCTACACAAAATCAGAAACAAAAGAGCATTATTAAAAGTAATAAAAAAATATAATAACGTAAAATTGATTGCATCAGGACATTATCATAGAAAAGGAGAATTTGAAAAATACGGAATTAAGCATTTTTCTACACCTGCATTATTTTTCACTCCTTCATATTATAGAGTTATAAAAATTGACTACGAACCTTGTGGAGATATCAATAGTATTGAAAGCGAATTAATTAAAAACAATTAATCATCATGCTCTTTGTGGAACAAGTGCCACTTAAAACTTGGATAAGTCTTACTTATCTCATCCCACTTTATTAATAATTCATAATCTTGCACTTTTTTCATTCTATCTTTTTCCCAAGATTTTATGAAATCAACACAAGCATGATCTATATAATGAAGTCTTTCTGTACACAAAGTAATATTTTTATCCTTTGGTAAATGCTCCAATGCATCTATTAAAGTTGGAAGTTGTAAAAATGTTATATTGCCGTGTAACTTTGCAACTACTCTATTTTCTGACTCAATATACTCGGTATCAATATCAACCTTTAAAACTTTATAAGCACTTTTTAAGAATGCAAATATAAAACCTATCAATATACCTTCAAATAAATTAGTAAATAATATTGAAACAAGAGTAATTAAATAAATAGCAAACTCTCCTCTACTCAATTTTAATAAATGTTTTGCAGCATCTATATCAACTAATTTATAACCTGTGTAAACCAATATTGCAGCTAAAGAAGATATTGGGATATAGTTTAATACAAAAGGAAATACTGAAACAAATAATAACAACCAAACCCCATGTAAAACAGCAGACAATCTAGTTTGCGCATTAGCATTGATATTTGCTGCACTTCTTACAATTACACCTGTTATTGGTAATCCACCTAAAAAGCCAGATAATGAATTTCCAATACCTTGAGCAATTATTTCCTTATCATAATCTGTTTTTGAGCGTTCGCACATTTTATCAATTGCTGCAGATGTCAACAAGGTTTCTGCACTTGCAATAAATGTTATAACAAGAGCATTTAAAATAACTGTCGGATTAAATATATGTACGAAGTCTGATAACTTTATAAAATTAATTCCACTCCAAAAATTATCTCCAACTTGTAAATATGTGATATCCAAATGAGTAGCATTTGCAACCAATGAAGCTGTTATTACACCAACTAATGCAGATGGAATTACTTTTAATTTTTTATATGGCAATAAATTCCACAACAATATCATTGATATTGTTAGTATACCTATTGTACATGCATGATGGTGCTGAGAACCATCTAACGGCAAAACAGAATTGTATATTACACTCAATAAATCTTTTATATTATTAATAAAGTTATTCTGAGGAGAACTATCTAACATAATATGGAACTGAGATAAAAATATAGAAATCCCAATCCCTGCAAGCATACCTTGAATAATTGCAGGAGATATTGCCCTAAACCACTTTCCAAAAGATAATACCCCAAAAACAATTTGGATAAGACCTACTAGAAATATTATTAAAAATAACTTCTCTACTCCCTGAGATTGAATAATATCAACAATTATTAATATTAAACCTGCTGCAGGACCTGAAACTTGAAGCGAATTTCCAGAAAATAGCCCTACAACAATACCACCAATAATTCCTGAAACAATACCACTATATATTGGTAATCCACAAGCTATTGAAATACCAATAGCCAATGGAAGTGCTATCAAAAATACGATTATTGATGCTAAAAAGTCTTTTTTTATTATATTCAACATGCCTGTATCCTTTATTAATTGAGCCTTTACTGAATATTAACATATTTAGTGTAGTTTTAACAATTAAGAAATGTAACAGATTTTTGGATAATCCTAAAGTTTTACAAAAAAATACCGATATACACACCGAGGGAAAAATTACTATCACAAAAATTTAAAGAAGGGTGTGTATCATATGAAAAGAACAATCATAGCTTTATTAAGCGTGCTATTTTTTGCTGTTTCACCAGCATTTGCATCATATAATCTTAAACATTTCTCAACAGATGAAAAAATCTTAGCAGCATTGACAGTATTAAATAACAACGGCGGTGAAGAAGTTCTTGATAATCTTGCAGAAAATGGAGTAAAAATAATGTTCTATGATTTAACTATGATGGATTTCAATTACTCCAAAGATTATGCAATCGCATCAGTTGGAACAATGGGTGATAGATACATTCTTATCAACTCCAGATACAAAAACTCTCCCAAAGAAGCATTAGCTTGTCTTATCGTTCACGAAAGCTTCCACAAATTAAAAAGAGCAACATTTGCAGAAGAAGTTAAATGTACACAAGTTGAAGCTTATTACTGGCACAAATTAAAAAATCAAGTAACAAATACTACAACTAATGAATTAACAAACCGTTTAAATAAACTTGAAGCATTATACTTAGCATCAACTCCAAACAATGATAGAATAGCAGATTCAATAATCCACAACCAATTCTACAGAGCTCAATTAGCTATCAAATAATTAACATTTTACAAAAACTGATTTAGGTTTCTTACAAATTGGACATACATAATCATCAGGCTCTTTAGTTATATCTCCTTCATAAATATAATTACAAATTGTACATCTATAACATAATTCAGAATTTACTTTTTCTTCTACATAAGTCGGAGCAGTCTTAGGACTGCTTCCTTTTTTAACTTTATGATAATAAGCATAAGTCATTGGAGTATCACCTTGCAAAATATCTCCGTCTATTATTCGACCTAAAAATATCGTATGTGTTTCTGTTTCCATTTTATCAATTATTTCACATATTATATATCCAATTGCATCTTTCAATATAGCAACATCATCTGTTATTTCATATTGTATTTTTTCAAATTTATCAACCGTTTTACCTGTTTCAAAACCAAATACGGGAATTATATCATCATTTACATGTTCTCCAAGAATTGATATAGCAAATTTCCCACATTTTTCCATACATTGGTGAGTATAATTTTGATGATTTATACTAACAGCTATAGTGTCATACGAAACCTGCATAATACTATTTGCAATACAACCTGTTGGTTTATTATCATTCATTGTTGAAACAACATAAACACCATAAGACAAATCTTTAAGAACTTCATTATTCATATAACACCTCACTTATTGAATGTATTATAATGGATTCTTAAAAAAGGTTCAATGGTAAGGAAGATAAAAAGAGAATAAATTATATATTAATTAATTCAAATATTTTTTAATTAAAAGTTTCTTTAATGCTCTTGCATTTACACTTTGTTCATCTATTTCCAAAATTTTATCAAGTGATTTAATAGCTTGTTTATAATCACCCATATTTTTATAAATTACTGCCATTGAATAATGCGCATCAATAAATTTGTCATCAAATTCAATAGCTTTTTCTAAATCCTTTAATGCTGATTTTAATTCCTTTTCATCCTCAGTTTTGGTCGCAAAAACTATCTGAGCACGATTGAAATATGCATCCACCATATTCTTATCTATATCTATTGTCTTTGAATAATATTCATATGCTTTTTTATAATTTTCTTTTTGAAATTCTAAAATTCCTATAAACATATAAACAGGAGCAAAATCAGGTTTCAATTCAATAACTTTATTATATGCAGACATTGCTTCATTAGTATTACCGACATTAGCCTCTTGTATTCCTAAATTGAAATAATATTTATAATCTTTATGACTATTTTCTGCATTTTTTAATAAATCCGAATACTCTTCATCTTCTTTCAAAATTTTTATAAGTTCTTGTTTATTATATTTTGCTATCTTTAATTTTGGAGATAACATCAAAGCCATATCATAATCATTCATAGCTTTTTCAAATTCACCTTTATGAAAATATGAAAACCCACGATTGTTATATGCTAAAGCGTTTCTCTTATCTAATTCTATCGCTTTTGTATAACCTAATATAGCAGAATCATAATCACCTGCTTCATCTTTGGCATTTGCAAGATTTATTATAACCTCAATATTGTTAGGTTCAATCGATTCAGCTTTTTCAAAATTCTTTAATCTTTCATCTGCATCAGTTGACGCTACACCCATATAGAAATAATAATCGTATTTTGTTCCTATACGTTTTAAATCATTTCTTATAAGTTTTCTTGCTGATATATAATCCTTTTTGACAATACAATCTTCTATCTTTGATAATAATTTTGATTTATCCATAAGATAATTATATCAGTAAAATATTTTTAAGCTATATTGTTATATTTTGGCATATCTTGTTTCATATGATAAGTTAAATATTCTACAGAATTAGTAGCATTCATATTTGGGTTATTAAATTGTTTAAATGCTTCACCTAATGGCATTTTATATAAATTTTTCATT
Source organism: Candidatus Gastranaerophilales bacterium (assembly GCA_944326685.1). Lineage (GTDB taxonomy): Bacteria > Cyanobacteriota > Vampirovibrionia > Gastranaerophilales > Gastranaerophilaceae > UMGS1585. The sequence continues at coordinate 8,125 of CALVEV010000031.1, read as the reverse complement.
TCTTGAATTTTCGCAGCAGATTTATATTTTGCAATTATTTGAGTAGTATCTTTCAGAACAGACATTACAAATATAGGATCCTTAATATCTGCACCTTGAGATTTTCTCATCATCATTGAATTTATCAAAGCTTCAAATGAATTATATGCTGATTTTTGTGCTTTGTTTAAATTTAATTGAGAATCATTTGGTATAATATTATGTTCTCTCATTATATTAGAACTCAATTTCAAGAACTCTTCGTTATCCATTTTTGATAATTGGGTCTTATTATCAAAGAACATTTTTTTCAATGTTGACTCTAATATTTCATTTGCTTTTTCTGGAGTCATTCCTTCTGGTAAAATTGCACCATCTAAAACATATTTTGTTAAATCTTTTACATTGGCTCTTTCAATATAATTTGTTAATTTTATTGTTCTTAATGCTTGTTCTTTTGATATATTAACTGTATTACCAGTATCAATTAATGTAAATAACTTACCTTTTTTGGATTTTAATGCATCAATATCAATAAATATATTTCCTGGGTGAATATCTGCATGCAAAGTTTTACCATTCTTATCAACTTTATTGAACTGTTCAACTAAAACATCCATATAATTAGTAACTAATCGCTTAATTTCATCTGGTGTTAATTCTGAAATATCAAAATCAGGAGATTTCGCTTTTAACGCTGCTATTTCTTTATCAATTTTTGCTATATCATATCCACCTTTCTTAAGGATCATCAATTCGTTATATTTTACCAAAGTATCTAAACTTATACCTTTAGCTTTTTCCATTACATAAATACCTTGTTTAGCCTCAATAGGAACTACAACATTAGCTTTTTTAGTATATTTAGCCAATTTTTGAGCAGCTTTCATTTCATTTTCAAAATCAACTTCTTTTAAAATTCCATCTGCTAAATTGTTTATATTTTTGATTAAATAATTTTGTTCTTGAGTTAATTTATCTTTTGGAACACCTTTAGTTACTAATTGAATAAATGCTTCTTTATCCTTTTGAATTTTTGCAGCATCAATACCTTCTTTTAGAATCTTGATACAAACTTCTTTTCCAGAAGCATCTTTTGCTAGATAACTTTCTGCTATTGTTCCAACTCCTAATAATTTTGAAACAGTATATTTTTTATCATCACCTATTAAGTTATTAATTACTTTTTGCGCCTCTTCCATTGTTCTGGATGGTGGACAATTTTCTTTTAAGGCTTTTACTATTGGGCTTCCGCCATTTGAAATTTGTAAAAACTTAACTGCAAAAATATTTTCATCAGTTAATTTTAATATTTGTTCTTCAACAGGAGAGCCACTACAAAGAATATTACTTATTGAAGAAGAATTTAACATTAAATCTTCTAATTCTTTATAAGCAGTTTTATTCGATTCTAATTTTAATGGGCTTAATTTAGCATCTTTTAAATCAGTTACAACTTTTTCTAAATTCTTAACTAAAACTTTATTGTACCTAGCTTTTTTAAATGCAGGGATAGCAATAGCAAGAGCTGCAACAGTATTTAATACGGCATTGTCTTTTAAGGTTTTAGTAAAATCTGAGAATGATTTTTTACGATTATCATTTTGACTTGTTGCATATCTTAATCCTGTATTAGCTGCGACATATAAAGGAGCGCCAACAATACCACCTGCCAAGCCTGTTACAGGAGCTAATAATCCATTAATAAAACCTGAACCAAAGTTTTTAAATTCTTGTTTACGTTTTGCTTTACTACGTTGTTTTTGTAATTTCTTTAACTCTTTTTTCAATGTCTTAATTTCAGTTTTTGGAGCTTTTTCTGCCTTTTTCTGTTTAATTTGAGCCTTCAAATTCTTTTCAGCATCAGTTTCTTTAAATTCTTTTGAACCAATTCTATTAACCTTTAAGACCCATTGTTTAAATATACCAGCCTGCAATGCTGCAACACCTGCAGCAACTGCAATTAGTTTCCCTTTTGAACCAACAATAGATTTTACTTTATTTAAGTATTTATCAAATTTAGGAATCTCAGAAAGAATACTTGGAATTGCATTTAATTTAAATTTTGCATTTAATTTATTACCAAAATTTTTCACCTTATAAAATATTGAAACTCCTGCAATCCCTGAAACTACATCACCAAATACTTGTGCAGAATTTTCTTGTGATACACGATAATCTGATATTGTTTTCTTGACAGATTCTTTATCAACTTTACCATTTTCATATTCTACAATTTGAGCCTCAACTTTTTTTGACCCCAATCCAAAGTTTGTTACATTTTTCAATTTGTTATACAAACGTTCAAATAATCCATTTTTTTTATGTTGCAAAACAAACTCATCACGCAAATCCTTAGCATTATTAGGAGTTGTTGTATAATTTTGCCTTGGGGAATTACTATTTTCTTTAAGAGTTTTCTTATCAATTAATGTATGATTTTTTAACTGACTAACAAAATTATCCATTCTAGTTGACATAGAATATCCCCACCTTAATCTTACTTATATTCTTATAAAGTTTTTTTAACAAATTTAATTGACTAATAACAAAAAATATTTTTAGAATACTTAACATATTATGGGGAATAAGTATTTTTTAATTTCAAAAACAATAAACACACCTTTTCATCAATATAAAGGAAATGCAACAAGATTAACTAGTAATATTCCTTATACTGTTGACGAAATTGTTGTTGGAATAAAAAATCAAAAAGGTTGTCGTAAAATTACAACTTTTAGAGATAGCCATGGAAAAATTATTGAACGAGCTCTTGATTATAAAGGTAAAGCATTTAGAAACAGAATATACAAATACAAAGATTATGCAATTGGAGAAGAAGAATTTGTTAATTCGACTATTATAAAAGAATATTCATTACCTAGAGGCATAATGTCTGTTTATAATAACTTTAAAGATTCATTACAAGAACTTGGAATAAAAACGACTCTTTGGAATAAAAATAAAGTTCAAACTAATTATGTCGCAGAAAATATAAATAATGGAAATAAAATATTATCAAAAGTAGAAGTCAAGGCAAAACCAAATCAAAACTTTGAAACCCATACATTTACTGAATACCCAGAAATTATTAATAATAAATTAACAAAATCTGAAAACAAATTTTTAGAATTTAAAATCAACAAATCTAATAATCAATATATTGAAGGTTCAGAAAAACATAAAAATGTTGATTTCCCTAAAAAAGATACATATCTTGGTTTTAGAGCATTAGAAATAAATGATATGAAAGAACCAATTACAAGACATTTTATTAGTAAAAGAGGCCTTGATAACTCAGATTTTAATATTAACACTAATTATATAGGAGATGAACATTTAAAAGCTTTTTACCTCAATGGAATGATATGTTTTAACAAATTATTTAAAATGAATAGCAAAGACAAATTAGTTTCAACATCACGACACGAAGTGGAACATGGTTGGCAATATTTTCTTGATGCAAGAAATACAGGTGGAACAGATTATTTTTATAAATATATTGCAGTAAAATATGGTCCAATTAAAAGTAAAAAATTAAAACAAGAAGCAAATAAATGCACTAAATCAATAGATAACTATGTCCCATATAACGTAGATTTCAACGCATATAAAAGAAACTATATTGAAATTATGGCTAATAAAAAAGGAGAAAAAGCAAAAAATGAATATAGCCAACAAGGTAGATATATTAGAAATAGTTTCAAACATATCCCTGAAGAAATGCTTTAATTAGTATATCGCAATTTTTAGACAGTTATTATTTTTATCTTCAAATAGTTTATAAGCTTCTTCTATTTCATCTAAAGAATATTTATGAGTAATTAAAAAATCCGTATTAATTTTACCTTCTGAAATATATTCAAGAAGTTTTTTACAATGAATAGCGTCAACCCCACCCGTTTTAAAAATAAGATTTTTGCCATACATTTGAGGCAAAGGCAAAATCTGATTTTCTTCATACATTGCAACTAAAGCTACTATTGCATTCGCCCTTGCTATTTTCCAAGCAAGTTCAAAAGTATTACTTCCACCAGCTGCCTCTATGACACAATCGACACCACGATTTTCAGTTATTTTCTTAATTTCAAGTTCAATATCACATTCTTTTGGATTAAAAACATAATCTGCCAAATTTAATTCTTTTGCCAAATTTAAACGAGTATTATTTATATCTATTGCAACAATTTTTGATGGATTAAATAATTTTGCACAAGCCATTGAACACAAACCAACAGGACCTGCACCTATAATTGCAATTGTCTCATTTGGTTTTAATTCACAAAGTTCAACCCCAAAATAGCCACTTGATAAAATGTCGCCTACAAAAAGAGCATTTTCATAACTCACATTATCAGGAATCTTTGTCAATCCTGTATCTGCAAAAGGAACTCTCACATATTCTGCCTGACAACCATCTATGGAACAACCTAATTCCCAACCTCCATTTTCGCAGTTGTTTATAAATCCACGTTTGCAAAAATAACATTCTCCACAAAATGTTTCACAATTAGCACTAACTCTATCTCCAACAGACAAATTCTTAATATCAGAACCTAACTCAACAATCTCTCCAACAAACTCATGCCCTAATACTGTTTTAGGAATAGCTTTTGGAACAAAACCTTTTATTATATGTAAATCACTTGTACAGATAGAAGATAATGTAACCTTTACTATTGCATCTCTTGAATCAATAATTGTTGGTTTTTCTTTTCTAATAAGATTTGTTTTATTATAATCCCAAACTAATGCTTTCATTATGATACCCTATTTTTCTAATAATATTTTTCTAATAATATTTTTATACTTACTGTTGAGAAATTCTTATTATTATATTTATTTTCTAACACTTTTTTCAACTCATCAGACGGATATTTTGAAGTATGCCAATCTCTAAATTCTAAAATTTTAAACTCTGAATTATCTATAATATTTTTATAATCATCATATAATAATCGATTTAAAGAAGGTCTTGTATATACCCAATTAGAAATTTTTTCTGAAACATCATTATCATAATTTTTAGCTAATTCATTTTTAAATTCTTTTTCTGATAAAATCAAATGTTCCCAACCACTTAATTTAACATTATTAAAAGTAATAGTTTCAGCATTTTGTAATGGCCAATAAATATGATGACCTTTATAACAAGACCATATTGGTCCAAATAATGCAGATAATTTCCCACCTTGTTTTAGTAGGTTATACATATTTTCAATTCCAATATCTAAACCTTCAATGTGCTCAAACGCATTTGTTGAAAAAATTAAATCAAAATCTTTTTCTTTATCAAAATCCAAAATAGATGCTTTATAATGCTTATAACTTTCATCAAAAATTTTATCTTCTCTTATAACAGGATCAACACATACCCAAGATTTAACACCTAGAGATTGAGTGACATTATAAGGAGTTTGCCCTCCAACTTCTAAAACTTTTTTATCTTTGAACAAATCTTTTTCAATACAAACATTCAAATGATTTTGTTGCCAGATAGGTAATGTTTCAATAACTTCCAAGCCAAAAACTCTCCTATACATTAATTAATGAGTAAATTTTAGCACATTAAAGATTCAAATCAAAATTGTTAGTGAAACTCAATAAACTTTTCTTGACAAAATAAAATAAAAATAAGATAATTTTTTCTAAAATTTGGAGGGAAGTATGATAAAAAGATTACTAAGCTTGTTGATATGTATAACAATTACATCAACATTTTCAATTGCAAGTGCGCATGGAACATTTACTTGGTTTGGATTGAGAAAAGACAATACCGAAGTAGTGGTACAAAGTTCTGGTCACCACCACAATTGTTGTCATCACAAACCAAAACCAAAACACAAACATAAACCACACCACCACAAAAAAGGGCCTAATCATCATAAATGGTGGAAACATTAAAATTAAGCAAATAAAAAGAGGATCAGAATTATCTGTCCTCTTTTTATTTACCCTGGATGCGATTCGAACGCATGACCTACCGCTTAGAAGTAGTATTAGAGGCTATTTGCAAGGTTTTTTAGACTTTACTAGAATTTATCATAAGTAGTTAATTTTATTATCTTGAAGCTTGTTTCTTGTCTCAATATTTACCCTCTTTAATCAGGCTTTATCAGAATTTTTGCAAGATGTTTGTAGTAAGTGCGTAGTAAAATGCGTTTTTTTATTTTGAGCCCCACCCTAGAGGGGTAGAATTCAAATTTTAATATTTATCAAGAGTCAGAAAAACTCCCAGCTAAATTTTGAAAAATGAAAACCTTATGAAAATGATTTATTTGGACTAGGTTTAAAAATTATATTTATGATAAATTTTAATTAGAGGTTTCAGATGGCAGAAAAGTCAAAAATCGAATGGACAGAATCAACATGGAATCCTGTTACTGGGTGTACTCAAATTAGTGAGGGTTGCCAAAATTGTTATGCCAAAAGAATGGCAAAAAGATTATGTGCAATGGGACAGAAAAAATATTCAAATGGATTCAAATTAGCATTACATCATGATTGCTTAGATGAGCCTTTATCATGGAAAAAGCCACAAATTATATTTGTTTGTTCCATGAGTGATTTATTTCATGAAGATGTACCAGATGATTTTATCATGGACGTTTTCAACTCAATGAATAAAGCCAAATGGCATACTTTTCAAGTTCTAACAAAACGTGCAGATAGATTAGCAGCAATTGCCCCAAAATTAAAATGGACACCTAATATTTGGATTGGTGTAACAGTTGAGAATAATTTACATGTTGATAGAATTAAAGCCTTAAAAAATATTCCAGCGAAGGTTAAGTATTTATCTATTGAACCAATGTTAAGTGAAATAAGCAACTTAGTTTTAGATGGAATAGATTGGGTAATTGTAGGAGGCGAGAGCGGGCCTGGTGCTCGTCCTATAAAAGAAGAATGGATTTTACCTATAAGAGACAAGTGTCAAAAATTAAAAATACCCTTTTTCTTTAAACAATGGGGTGGTGTTAATAAAAAAATTAATGGCTCTCTACTGCAGGGTAAAGAATGGAAAGAACTACCTGTTTAGAAGGATTTTAATATTTTTCATATTATCTGCGCTATTGCCAGCTTCAGTATATTTCAAATTTCCTGCTTTTCCATATTTTGTTGTTTTTTTATAGAGAAATTTTTCTTCAGCAATAATTTTTATACAATTATCTGATTCAAATTCATTTAATATTTCAACAACATTCTTTATTGTTGGAACTTTTTTCTGTGTTTTTGTTAATTCTTTCCACGATAAAAATTTACTTGTAATAAATAAATATAAATCAAATAAAGAACAACCACTTGCAAAATTTTCCTTTAACACATCATAAATGTAGTTTTTGTCTGGATTCCCAAATAAAGCAAGTTGTTGCATACCTGAATAGTCAGTATATTTGTCTAGCATTTCTTCATATGCATTTAAAAAAGTATCCACTAAGACTGGTGTATTGGTAGAAAATATCAAATAAAAATAATCAGAATTAATTAAATCCCCTTTCACTGTTGTAGGAAAGCCTACACCTATAACAAATTTTTTGAGGTCTTTAAAATGTTCAATCAATTTATTCTCAAATTTAACCGAGAAGTTAGAATCATCATCTAATAATTCTTTTTCATCAATACCAATAGTTCTACAAATTCTATCAATGTCTTGCAAACATCTTCTACCGTCTTGCCGAGCTAAAGTATTAAAATTAAAGAATACTAGAATATCTTTTAAATTTGAGTAGGATTTCAATGTTTCTATTAAAGCGACAATATCTAACTCAGTTGAAAAAGGGTCAGCAAATATAAATCCCCAACCAGAACTTTTAAGTAATGATTCAATATTGTTTTTATATGATTCCCAACTCCCTTGCCCGACATAGCAATCGATATCATCACTTCTTGCATATGAAGATATGGTGGATTCTAATTTTTGGTAGCTTTCATCATGTTTTTCGGTGCAAGCCATTTGCAATTTTTTAAATTTATTAAACGAAGAATTGTTATGTTCTGATAAGATATCATAAGCTATAATAGGTGAGCCCTTAGAATCATCTTCAAAAGTACCAGCTCCAGCAAATAAATCAATATAAGTGTAGATATTATCAGTCTTAGCCGAGCTTTGTTTATAAGCAATACATTTATTATTTGTTATAGAAAT
>CALVEV010000030.1 GCA_944326685.1 Candidatus Gastranaerophilales bacterium | reverse complement strand
TCAATCTCATATAAAGCGCCGTGTTGTAAATCGTAGTATTGTAAGGTTGTTTCACCGTTAAAAATCCTCCTTCTAAAGAAACAACCCACGCTTACAATACTTTTGCTCTATGGCAATTATATCATATGACTGCAAAGGCATATAAAACCAAAATGGCAGAGCCGGTTGTAAGGAAATTGAAGCAACTTGTCAAAACGGTGCTTGCCCGCTGCTTTGAGGGGTGGGACAACTATCATAGGCTGAATACAGCGAATGCACAGTTATACCGCACCAATCAGCGTTTGGAGAAAGTCAATGAAAGATTGACCGAAGAAAACAAAATCCTAAAAGCAGAAAATAAAGATTACAGCCTGCTCCGTAAGGTTTTTGGTCGCAAACAGATAGATGATTTGTTGGAGCAGGCAAGAACAGTTAAAGGTCGCAAGCGTGATAATACACGATCACGATAGACAAAAATCACAGGAGGAAAAGGAAAATGACAAAGACAATTTTTGAAGAAATGGGCGGAACTTATAGACAGGTGGGTGATTATTTATTGCCGAACATCACAGTACCAGCCGAAGAAGAAATAGAGCCGATTGGTTTATGGGGGAAACGACATGCAAGGCATTTAAAGGAACACTATAAAGTGTTATATATGAACCTGCTGACAAGCGGAAAGCTGCATAGTTATCTTGCAGAAGTCGATAAGCAAGCAGAGGATATGTTTCTTCGACTGGTAAAGGAATATGCCGACAGACAAGATGTGACGGAACAATTAAAGAAAGATAATCCCTACGAATGGATTGGAAGAATGAATAATATTCAGGCTTGTGTGAGGGAAGTTGTAGGAACGGAGTTGATTTACACATAAGCGTTTTACGGTATGGTGCTCCTGCGTTTGCTGGAGTGCTGTGGTTGTGGTTGTAAAGAGGTTGTGAAAGATTGAATTTCGTAATGGTTGGATGTATAATTAGGAAGTGAAAATTTTAATTTGCACTTCCATAAGGTGAAATGTATTGACACAAAAAATACAGTATGATAGTATTGCCATTAGAAGAAAGAAAGGCACATTTTGTGTAAGGTGAGGAAATGATTAATAGATAATTTGATTTAAGTAAGACACATATAGTTATTGAGCCTGTAGAGAATAGGTTTGTTTTGTGTACGCTTAAGTTGGATTATCGCAAGAGGCATTTCCTTTGTTTTCCTTTTGGAAAAGAAATAAGGGTCTATTTAGCGAGTCTATTTTTGCGTATGCAAAAAAGACTCGTTTTTGTGTGTTCAAAATAATAATTGGCTCAGACTTCGAAAAGGAGAAACTTTAATGTTGCAGATAAAAAAATTAAATTTAACACATAAAAAAGACCTGAGAATAATTCTTAATGATTTCAACCTTGTGCTAAATGATGGAGATAAGGCAGTTATTATTGGAGAAGAGGGAAATGGGAAATCGACATTAATGAAGTGGATATACAATCCGTCGCTTGTAGAAAACTATATAGAAGCAGATGGGGAAAGGATAATGGGACACGAACGTCTTGGTTATCTTCCGCAGGAGATGCTCGATGAAGATAAGGAAAAAACAATATACGAATATTTTTCTGAAGAGGAAATATTCTGGGAGAAAACGCCTAAAGAATTGTCTGTTATTGCGGGAAAATTTGGAATGAAAAATGATTTTTTCTACAGTAACCAGACAATGGGTAGTCTTTCAGGAGGCGAAAAAGTCAAGACACAACTTATGAGGCTTTTCATTCGCGATGTTTCTGTGCTGTTGTTGGACGAACCTTCCAATGACATCGACATTGCGACGCTTACATTACTGGAAAAAATCATAAATGACTGGAAGCACATTGTGCTTTTTATTTCACACGATGAAACGCTGATAGAGCGTACTGCCAACATGGTGATACATATCGAGCAGATTATACGAAAAACAAAGGCGAGATATACCGTGGCAAAGCTTCCCTATAGACGCTATGTGGAAGAACGGCTTCATAAATTTGAAATCCAAAAACAGCGGGCACTGAGTGACCGTAGGGAGAAAAAGATTCGCGATGAAAAATATCAAAGAGTTATGCAGAGTGTACAAGGTGCATTAAGAAGTTGTACCAGACAAGCACCGTCTGTTGCCAAAAACTTAAAGGACAAAATGCATACGGTTAAGGCAATGGAACGAAGATTTGAAAAAGAAGATGAAAATATGACTCAGATGCCGGAACAGGAAGAAGCAATCTTTGTCAAATTAGGGGATGAAAACTCACACATTCCCGCAGGAAAAACGGTCATAGAATATGAACTTTCAAAGCTTGTGACTCCGGATGGCAAAAGAATTTTAGCAGAAGGAATTCATTTAAAAATAAAAGGTTCAGAAAAAATCTGTATGATAGGAGCCAACGGGGCAGGAAAAACGACTCTTCTAAAAAAGATAGCGGAAGAACTCCTAAATCGGAATGACATTAAAGCAGAATATATGCCTCAAACTTATGAAGACCTGCTGGATTTGGATGTTACACCGGTTGATTACCTTGATAAAACAGGAGATAAAGAAGAGCGTACAAGAATTAGAACATACCTTGGTTCACTTAAATACACACCAGATGAAATGGAGCATCCGATTCGGGAGTTATCAGGCGGACAAAAGGCGAAAGTGCTTCTCTTGAGGATGAGCTTAAGTGGTGCAAATGTTCTTATTCTGGATGAACCGACAAGAAATTTTTCACCATTGTCCGGTCCGGTAATAAGAAAAATGCTCCGAGAATTTCCGGGGGCTGTCATTAGCATTTCTCACGATAGAAAGTATATTGAAGAGGTGTGCGATAAAATATATCAGCTAAATCCTAATGGATTACAGCTAATTGGTGATTGATAACAAAAAGGATGAAAGACTGACAAATTTCAGGCTTTTAGTGAGTTGGAAAGCATACAAAGATTTGAATTTGGAGGATAGATTATGGTACGTACAGAAGATGCATGTGAAATTATAAAATATGCTTTGCAAAACGAAATTAAAGTATATTTAGATGGCGGATGGGGTGTTGATGCACTTCTTAAAAGAGAATCAAGAATACACAATGATATTGATTTGTTTGTTGAACTGAAACATTATCATGATTATATTTATGTGATTAAGCAGCATGGATTTGAGGAAGTAAATACTGATTATACAACGGATGGTCATACTGTCTGGAAAGATGATAAACAAAGAATCATTGATTTACATTGTTTTGAATTTACAGATGACGGAATTGTTTATGAGGGAGATATATTTCCATCAAAAACTTTTTCCGGTATTGGAAAAGTTGGAGATATAACTGTTTCTTGTATTGAACCATTGAGTCAGGTAATGCTTCATTTGGGATATGAACACGATAAAAATGATGTGCATGATGTGATGCTGTTGTGTGAAACATTTCAAATAGCAATACCAGATGAATATAAGGAAAAGTAAAATTTCAGTTTTGTGTTGAATCTCTAAGCAAAATAGCTTATAATTTGACATGCTACATATAGTTATTATCCACAGTTATCGAGTAGGTGTTATCAATGCCGATAACAAAATGATAACATTGTCAAAATATCTATCAGTAAAAAATAGTTAATTAAATAAATGCCCCTAAAATAACAGGGGCATAATAGTATCTTAATTAACCATTGTTTTGCAGTTTTAAAATGCTTTGAATGTAGCCGGAATGGTCTTTGGGTTTAATGTTGGTTTTAGATAAAACCAAGAGCAGAACTTTTACTCCTTGCAGTTTCATTATTTTGTTTTTAGTTAGGATTGTTGCAATTCTCGCTCTTTCTAAAATCACCGAGGCTGTAATATCTTGAATTATCCTCTTTGATTTCAGAATTTAATATTCCTGCTTTTTCATAATCCAAGAGTATTTTTGATTGAATGTCTAAGGCTATTTCAATCGATGCCATTGGAAAAAGTGTAATCTCTGTGTTTCAATATATCTTTCGACATGCTCGACATCTTTTTTGTTTTTAATTGGTTCTACGTTAGTCATTTTTTCTCTCATTTCTATTCTTCCACCCAACAATATTTTCGGACAATAACACATCGTAAAATAGGTTGAATAAAAGAATAGAGGCAAAATTATTTATCTTGTAAAAATTTCACTGTTTCCTGTAATATTTCATCAAAATCATCTTCAGTAAGTTTAAGATAAGGTCTTGCAGGGATTTCAACTTTTTTGTTTTTACCGGCTTGTCCGCCGAGTTGATGGATTGCAGCATAAACCTTATTTGACCCAATAATAGCTGATTCATTGTCATATTGTGTAGTAATAGACAAAGCCAACTGACCTGAAACTTGAAGAATTTGTCCGGGATAATGTCCTGTTTTTCTTCTTGCAGTTTTCGTTTTTTCTGACAAATCTTTCCACTTTGGGCGACCTTCTTCTTTGAAATTTTCTTCAGTAGAATCTGCCATAATTCCTGCGATATTCTTCATTAATGGTCGCAAATCAGATGCTTTTTGGGCAACTTTAAGCAATGCTTCTTCAACAGCTTTGTTATCCAATTTAATCTCTATTGGTTCATCCGGCATGATGAAGTTCCTTAATAGGATAATTAGCAATTAACAGTTCTTTATAGGTTTTGTTTTGCCTATCAGCACCCTGGCGATTATTAATACCGTTTTGCCTTTCAACTTCTATCATTTCAAAGCCTTTGTATAACTCTCTTACTTTTGGAGAATCATCATAAGAAAGTAAAAATCTGCCTTCAATATTTTTCAATGTATCTCTTAATCGTTCGTGGTCAAAACCTTCTGTTGTTGTTACATCGTAGCCACAGCCTGAAGTGTATGGTGGGTCACAATAGAAAAATGCATCTTTATGGTCGTACTGTTTGATTAATTTTTCGAAGTCCCTATTCTCAATCATAACTTTATCAAGACGTTTATGAATCGCATCAATTTTATCCATAACATTTGCTTGAGATTTACAAGCACCACCTGTGGATTTTTTAACAGTTCCAAAGGTTCCGCCTTTGCCACCGAATGAGCGAGTGATGATAAAATAGAACTGCACAGCTTTTTGAATGTCAGTAATAAAAGTACCATTCATAAATTGAAAGAACATTTCTCTTGAACCTAATAAATACTTGTATTCTTCCTTAAAAGCATTCGGATGGTATTTCACTATTCTGAAAAGGTTTACAAGACGGCTGTCGAGGTCGTTATAGATTTCTAAATCTGCCCATTTATCTTTGTAAAATAGAATCCAACCGCCACCACCAAATGGCTCAATATATGAAATAATGTCTTTTGGAATAAGCGGTTCAATGGTTTTTCTCAATAATCTTTTACCACCAACCCAGTTAATTAAACTTTTTTTGTCAATCGTCATTTTATGCTCCTTTAAATCTTTTTTAAGTACCTTTTAAAAATCAGCGGCGGGGTTATAACTCCATCCAACATCAGGTGCAATTTTCTTCCCTGTTAAGGGGTCTGTATAAACTGTAACCGGTTTATATTCTCCTGATTTTTTAGAAACAAGTCTTTCTTCTTCTGATAGTCTGTTATTTGATGAATCAACAATTAAATTGTGTTTTTTAACATAGCTGTCAGATAATGCTCTAACCCTGCAACGACATCTCCAACCGTTAGGTGGGTAAAATGCTGTCCAAAAGGCATCATCGCAAGGGAATACTAAATCGTGTAATTGTGCGTGTTCCGGTCTTGTATTTGCATCTAAAACAGCAACATATTGCCAATATGGTCTATTTTCTTTGTTTTCAATTTGAGTTTTGTATCTTCCGGTTTGGTATGCTGTTTGCATATTTACGGAATAAATTGTTTTAAGACGATACATTGAACCAAGCTGAACTTTTTCGGCATTACCTTTTGAATCAACAACTATTTGTTCGCCCCACCAACCTTTCTTTTGGAGAGTTGGTTTAATTTCTTTTGAAAACTCTTTAAAAGTTTTGCCTTCAGAAAGTGCTTTATCTAAAGCTGAACGAATATCTTTTAAGATATCTTCACGCATAACTTTAGCGACCGTAAACGATTTTTTATGTGCATCTTGCCAAAGTTCGTACCAATCCCAACTTAATTTGTTGTTTTTGTTTTTGAAATATTTTATTGCAAGAGAGGGAGCAAGTTTAAACAGACCTTTAAGTTGTACCATTGATAACCTCTGCTAATTTTTTAGCGACAGCTTCAATTACATTTACGGTAACAGCGTTTCCTGCCATTTTATATAGATGACAGTCAGCCATCCCAAGAGTTCTTGCAGTTTTTACCATTTCATCAGGAAAACCCTGAAGCCTGAAGCATTCAAGAGGAGTCAATCGCCTAATCCTATAATCGTCAATCGTTCCCATATTACAGCTTGTATCAAGAGTTTGAGAACAACCTTTGCCGACTCGTCCTCGTCTTGTTTTTGATTGAGGAAATGCTAAATTAATTCCATCTCCGGGACCGGCTTCGTCAAATCCCTTTTTAGTTCCGTTTCTTACTTTCATTAAAGGTGTATCGCCGGCAACTTTTAAAGTTTGAACAGTATCGGAAGCCTTGTATTGATTATGACGAGGTTTATTAATGAAATACAAACCTGTTTTACCTCCTTGACCGCCACCGCTTGATGTAATGCAAGTGCTTATTCCGTTAGGATAATAAACTCTGTTCCCCTGTGAATTTCCAAGAGTTGAAGGTAATTGTGTTATATTGATTTCGCAATTATTCTCTGAATTGCTTCCTGTGAGAGGAAATATTTTCCCGGCACATTCTGTTCCATAACATCCAACAATGTACACCCGTTCCCTGTTTTGAGGAACTCCGAAGAACTTAGAATTAAGTAGCTGCCATTGAGTTTGATACCCAATGTCGGAGAGAATTTTAAGTATTGTTTGGAAAGTTTTTCCTCCGTTGTGATTAAGTAAGCCTTTAACATTTTCGAGAATAAAATATCTCGGTCTTTTGTCTTTAAGAATCCGTGCGACTTCAAAAAACATTGTGCCTCTTGTGTCTTCAAATCCGAGTCTTTTTCCTGCAATGCTAAAAGATTGACAAGGAAATCCCGCACACAAGATATCGAAATCAGGGAGTTCTTTTGTGTTGATTGTTGTGATGTCATCAAAAAATACCTCATGCGTTGTATCAAAATAATTCCTGTATAATTTGTTGGCATATTCGTCATTATCGCAATAGCCAACACATTTAAAACCGGCTCGTTCCAAGCCAATTCTAAAACCACCAATTCCTGAAAAGAAATCGAAAAAAGTCAGTTGTTTATTCATCCAAACCATCACTCCTTCCTTGCAGTTCGCAGAGGAACATAGCTTTTTGAATTGACTGTTCTAATTGTTTTGTATGCAAATTTTTATCCGTTAATAATTCGTATGCTTCTTCGTAGCTTTCGCAAGTTTCAAGTAATGAAAGTAGTGGTGCTATCATCTTTTGAGATTGTTTATTTAGTTCAACTTCAGATAAAAATTTGAATAAATCATCAATTTGTTTTTGTCCTTTAATAACTGGTTCTTCTGCGAATTGAGAATATTGACTCATTGGAACAGGAAGTCCATCTTCTTTTATTTCAATATCCTCTTCATCAAAACCATAGGTCTTAATAAAATATTCCTTTGTGAATTTAACACCACTATCAAATAGAATTTTATCTCTTTGAGCCAATGCTAAATCAACATCTTCTTCTTGATAAAGTTCAAATACAGGAATTTCTGCATTTGAAAAATTAATTTCATAAATCCATTGAATAAGTTGATTAATTGTTTGTTCGACAAGTTTTTTATCAGAATCAATGATATCCTGTCTTATACCCATATGTGTGTTAGATGCGGCATAACTTCCATTTGAACCTATTTCGGTTGTTAGGGTTTGACCGAGTATAGCTTTGGATATTTCAGCATTCATTTTATCAATAAGTTGTTCATATATCGCAGCAGATGAGGATTTATTGGCTTCTTGGATTTCAACTGATGAATCGTCAGGGATAACAGCAATGGCATCCTGAACCATTTGCTCCAATAAATCCGCCAAATTGTCGGTTTCTTCTTTAGTTGCACCACGAGGATGTTTACCTATAAGATGAGGCATTCCATATTTTTCAGTAAATACAACCCAAAATTTTAATCCACCTTTTTTAAATGTTACGGGCCAAAAAACACGAGAAAGAACTCTTTCTCCGTAAGGGTTTTCATAGCTTGGATTTGATTGAGGACACAAGAATTTGCGAGGCGGAAGTTCTTCTCCCCAATAATGTTCTTTTGTCCTGAATTTTAATCGATTATCATCATCAAAACAAAACCATTCGGGAGGTTTTGCTTTTAATTCAACAGGTAAAATGTAGTGGTCAACCTTACCCCACATAACCTCTATTGGGGTGAAACCAAATAATGCAGCATCTAAAATGTCATTAATGATTTTATTCAAATTTAATTTTTTGAGTAATTTTTCAACTAATTCAGCATTTTTATCTTTATCAACGCCTCTGTTTAAATCCCATTCGAGAGATAAAACACCGGCTTTTCTTGATTGAACACAAGCAAAAACGTGAGGGTCGCAAAGCAATTCTTTATAAATCCTGACATCTTTGCCCTGTTTTCTTAAAACAATATCCGGATCAGGTAAATATGTACCTAATGAATAAAAATTTATACTGCGTTTTCGAGTTGCAATTTCTTCTGATAATTTTTTTGCCATAAAAATTCCTTTAGGGGTTATAAAAAATGTTGTTTAAAAGTCGTTTAAATTTATTTAATTTTAATTTTTAGGGGTGGGGAAGTATAAACTTATATCCTAAAAATTTTAAGCACCTTTAAAAGCCTTCTACGAGTTTTAAGGTTTCATATCTTTTACGAGTTGAAATGTTTATTTGACCGGAGCCGTTATCGGCTGCGTGAAGTGCCAATGCTAACGCCCAAAATCTGTCTGCGTGTCCGTTTTCAGAATGGTCAGCATCAAATCGAATATTATGAGAGGCTGTTGTTATACGTCTTACAGAGTGTAAATCCTCTCTTATGTCGTGTGATTTTGGAATAAAAACTGTTTTATTTTCAAACTCGGTTCTTAATCTATATGCCAAATCTTCCTTAACTCGGTTGGTAAAAGTTACACCTTCAACTCTGAATTTACCGAATTTAATTTGAGCATTCTCTGCCATCTGCATACCAATTCCCGTACTATCCTGACAATCCCGTCTGAACAATTTGTGAGATAAGATTTCATGCAGAATTTCTTCCTGTTTTTGAAACGGCATTTTATTTAGTTCAATTACAAGTCTTGTATATTTAATGTTTTCAAGTTTTTCTAAAACCCAAATAACTGTTAAATCTTTTTTTCTTCCGATATCAACTCCGACATAAAAATCGTGTTGCAGTTCTGACAACGGTTTTAAAACATCATCCATTTCACAAGTTGAGATGAGTTCGTAAGGTAAAAAAGCACAAGCCTCATCCACAGCAATACAGCAATATTCTTGTAACCAAGTATATTCATCAAAACAATTGTCTTTTTCATTCTGCATCCAAGCTTCCTGTTCTTCTTTAGAAGTTTGTCTTTGATAAATTTTATCAACCAAACCTTCTGATACAGCTACTTGAATTGGGGTTTTATGTAGACTCCAATTGAGTTGTCCTTTGTTTACTTGTTCTATAAACTTGTAATACAAACAATTTTGTCCGTTATGAGTGGATAAAATTCTTAACGGATAACCCCACGTTACGCATGGGCGAGCAGCTTTCCAAAGTTCTTCGGGATTATTATGAAATGCAAACTCATCAAGAACAACTTTTCCGCCCTTAGAACGAAATCCTTTAGGGTTTGAAGATAGTGCGTGGATTTTAGTTCCGTTTTTAAATTCAATAACCAATGCTTTTATATCTTTATCGTTGTCAATAACTTCAACACCTTTATTTTTAGCGATTGCGTGAAAATATCGAACCCACATTTCACAATAATCAATATATTCTTTAGCAGCAGATTCATCAGCAGATGAAAACCAAACTGCCGGAACTTTTTTATTCAAACAGTCTTGTACATCTTCAAAACTTTGAACATAGGTAGCACCTATACGTCTTGATTTTTCCCAAATTTTTATTTTGGAATTATCATTAAGCCATCTGATTTGATATGGTAAAAAGTGTTTATAGCTCATCTGATTTTATCCCCAAGAATTCTTCGTTAATCATTTTTATAAAATCAGGAGTGATGTCTTTTGTTTGTTCATCATTGTGTTTATCTTTTGAATCTTCATACTCTTTGATTTTGGTTATAAACGGCAACATTTTAGCGAAGGTATATAATCTGCCCTGTTCCACTTTGTTTCCGCTATCAATATCGTATTCAATAGTGTTCATAAGTTTACGAGCAAAATTGTACATTTCTTCATGGAAAGATTTTTTGGTTTGTATAAATTGGTTGCGTTTTTCATCCCAATTAAATTCATCTTTCCAATTTTGTATAGTCTTTTCGTGAACATTTAGCAATTGAGCTATTTCAACCATTGTCATTTGCTCAATTACATAAAATCGTTCGGCAGCAGCAGCTAAAGACTTCTTTTTAGTCAAAATATTCCTCCAACTTTTGAATTTTTGTTTTAAGTCCTTTTAATTCTTCAACAACATCTTGCAGTTTATTTATTGAAACAACAGCTTTTTCAACTTCTATTTTTGTTGTATCTTCCTCAAAGGGATTTAATACAGCACGAATAAGAAGTATTAAAGCTGCTGCTTCTGTATCAAGATGTTTGTATTTTGATTTTGCTTCCGCTAACTGACCTTTTAGTTGAATTCTCTCAATATTCATTATTTAGAAATCTCCTTTTTTAATATCGGACACCAAAGATTACCGTCAATTTTGCTTTCAATACGAGACATAACGGTTGCATTGTATTGGTTTGTTTCAACTAAATCTTTTAAGATTTCAAAATTATTAGAGATTATTTTTTCAAAAGTCTTAACTTGTGCATTGTGGTAGATGTACCAAATAACAAAAATTACGGCAGGGAAACCAATGCTTTCAAATAATTTCATTAGTAAAGACAATTCCATAAAAACACTTCCTTTCAAGAATTTGGAAAGAAAAAAGAGGCAATAAGCCCGTTTCAATATTCTTAAACATAACTTGTAATTGCTTTGAACTTCAACTTGCACAGGCAAGTGCTTTTGGAATTGCAAAAATCACTTGCGATGGCAAGTGGAAGTATTTGTAAGGGGTATTTTATACTGCAAACATACAAACGAATTTTTTATCACACAAAAAACGGAGAATTGAATGAAATATTTTGAAGTTTTTAAAGCCGGAAATTATCCGCAAGGCAAATTTACAAAAGAAGAAGTGCAGGAACTTGCAAAGAATTATGACCCAAGTTTTTGCGAAGCACCAATTACGCTAGACCATGAACAAAAAGGTCCTGCTTATGGATGGGTTGATAAACTAAAAGAAGAGGATGGGCTTCTAAAAGCAACCTTTAAAAATTTATCGCCTGAATTAAAGGAGTATGTTTCAAAGGGTAAGTATAAAAAAATCTCGGTTGAGATTTATAGAGAATTAGAAGGTAAAAAGCCATATTTAAAGGCTGTTTCTTTCTTGGGAGCAAGCATTCCTCAAGTTAAAGGAATGAAAGCAGTTGAGTTTAAAGAAGGCGAATCCGATGTTTATGAATTTACTGCTCAAGTAGAAGATGAAGATGATGAAACTTCTAACACAGAAGAAATTCAAGAACTAAAAGATACTATTTCAGATTTAGAAACTCAAATTGCAAAATACAAGGAAGATTCAAAAAACAAAGAAACAATTAAGTCTTTAAAATCACAAGTTAAGGATTTATCAATTGAACTTGCAAAATTTAAAAACGAAGCAGAAGGTAAAGAAGAACTTGCCAAAGAATTAAAAGAAATAAAGGATAACCTTAGAAATAAGGACTTTAACGAATTTATCGATAAACAAATTGAGGCAGGGATTCTTACTCCTGCAAATAAAGATGCTGTTTTTTCTATTTTACAGGACTTGGATAACATTAAAAAGTTTGACGAGTCCTCCAACAGCATCGATATATTTAAAAACTTTATATCTGCTCTGCCAAAACAAGTCGAATTTGATGAAATTGCTCTGAAGAATGCAAAAAAGAATTCAAAGGATGAATTGAAATACGCAGATGCAGATGAAGAAAGTGTTGAGATATTCAACCAAGCTCAAACAATAGCAAAGGAAGAAAATATCTCATTTAAAGAAGCATTACTAAAAATTAAGGAGGTATAAATGGGTCGTTTAGAAGAATTAAGAATCAATGCCTATTTATCGGAAATCGCACGAGGTTACGGAAACAACTCATTTATTGCTGATAAGTTATTTCCGACAATTAATTCCGAAAAGGAAAAAATAGATATATTTGAATTTAACAAAGAGGCTTTTCAAATATATGATACGGAAAGAGCTATCAGAGCAAATTCAAATGTAATCTCTCCGAAAGGTTTTAATAAACATTCTGCGACATTAAAAGAACACGATTTGGCATATCCTATCGATTATCGTGAGGAAGAAGAAGCAGAAAAAATTAAACTGCAAGTACACGCAACAAATGTAGTTACTCAAGGCTTGTACTTAAAACACGAAAAACAATGTGCAGATTTGGCTCAAAATCCTGAAAATTATGCATTGAGCAATAAATCATCACTATCAGGAACAAGTAAATTTTCTGATGATAATTCTGACCCTGTTGGTGTCATTGATGATGCAAAAGACCAAGTTTGCAAACAAATCGGACAAGACCCAAACACTTTGGTTATGGGGCAAGAAGTTTGGAGTGCATTAAAAAGAAATGTAGCTCTTAAAAAGATGATTGCAAGCACATCAAATAAAACCATTACTTTGGATTTGTTAAAGGAATTCTTTGAAATTGAAAATATCTATATCGGAAGAACAATTTTTTCTGATGAACAAAACAAATTCCAAAGAGTATGGGGTAATAATATCATTTTAGCATTTGTGCCTAACTTAACATCAAGAACACAATATGACCCTGCTTACGGATATACAGTTCGTAAAAAGGATGCATTGCAAATTGATGAATATGAAAAAGAAGGTAAAAAGGTTAAATACATCAGAGGTACGGATATTTATACTCCGTTCTTGGTTGGACCTGATGCCGGATATTTAATATCAAATGTTGTTTAGTAAAGGATTAAAAAATGACAAAAAAATACAAATTAAAAAATACCAATTTATATCATAACGGCAAGTTTGTAGCAGTTGGTTCAATTATTGAATTGAATGAAGATGATGCTAAAAAATTGTCAGATGTACTTGTTGAAGTGAAAGAAAAAACAAATACTCAAACAAACACTTCTAAAACTGCAACAAATACGAATAAATCTAAAACAGCTACTGCTGAAAATACAAAAAAAGAAGATGCACAAACAGAGGGAGGTAATTCATAATGGCAGAAAAATTATACAAACCCCTATTGATTGATTCATTGACTGCGAAAGTTGATTTACCAAAACAAGTCTTTGTCGACTTTGAAGGCAATATTTGTACAGCAGGTAAAAAAGCTTTTGGTGTTTGTGATGTTGAAACAGATGCAAACCAACTAGCTCCAATTGCCGTTTTAGGAATTTTGCTTGTTGTTTCAGGTGGAACAATTACAAAAGGCTCAAATGTAACTTCAGATACTACAGGAAGAGCCGTTGTTGCAACATCTTCTGATGCAATAAACGGTTATGCATTAGATGATGCTTCTGAAGGCGAAGTAATAAGAATTGCACGAGGATTTTAATGACTTATTGCAATTCTAACGATATTGAAATTCAAATAGGTACAAATTCTCTTGTCCAGCTCACAAATGACGATAGTTCTCAACAAACCGTTGATAGTGTCGTTGTTGAAGAAGCTCTTATTTACTCCTCTACCCTTATTGATGGGTATTTGAGAGGAAAATACACACTCCCCTTAAATACCCAATTTCCTTTATTAAGAGTGGTTGCAATAGATATATGCATATACAGGCTATATTCAAGAAGAATTTATACTGATATCCCCGAAACAATTTCAGAAAATTACAAAAACGCAATTCGAACACTTGAACAATTAAAAAAAGGTGTAATTACTCTTGAAAGTAGTGACAACCAAGAAGTGAAATCAAGTGGAGAATATCGCACAAATAAAACTGAATTGGATAGATTGTTTAATAAAAGAGTTATAAATATTGAATATTGAATGCGTGAGCAGTGTGTGGAGCACGAAGTGCGTAACCGTTCTATGGCGACGTAGGAACGCAGGCGAAGCCGAGTACCACAGGAGCTAAAGTATGAATATACGTGAGATTGAAAACTTAATAGTTGAAAAACTGCAACAGAATTTTTCTGATTTTCAGGTAATTGGTTTCCCCGAAAAACCTCAAGAATATATATTACTGCATCCTATCGGAGCAATATTAGTTCACTATCGAGGTGGGAGTTACTCTTCTACAAATTCAATTAACTTTTTATCACAAGACAAAAAAATGGAGTTCGGTGTAACCGTTGTCACACGAAATCTGCGTTCAAATAGCGGAAGTTATGAAACATTAGATAAAATCAAAAATATTCTCTGTGGCTATAAAATTGCCGGTTGTACCAAATTAACTCCGACAAAAGAAAACTTCATATCCGAACAAAACGGAATTTGGCAATATGAAATTTTATTTACTCTTACAACCCCTAGCATTGAAGAAATGGAGGAAATATAATGCCCGCTAGTTATTTACATGGTGTGGAAACAATAGAAATAGAAAAAGGTGCAAGAACAATAAGAACGGTAAAAACTGCCGTTGTTGGTTTAGTTGGAACAGCGCCGATACAAGATGTTGAAGATGAATACAAAACAATAAATGAGCCTGTTTTAATATCGAGTGATGTTGATGCGGTTAAATACTTTGGAACTGCAAAAGATGGTTTTACTATCCCACAGGCTCTTGATGCAATATTCGACCAAGGAGCAGGCGTTGTTTTAGTTGTTAATGTATTTAATCCCGATAAACACGAATCCGTAGCAGATGTTACAAAAGCTGATATTATCGGAGGTGTTGATTCTGTTACAGGAAAAAGAACAGGATTACAAACATTTAAAGACTGTTATTCTTTATTTGGATATTTCCCTAAAACAATTATTGCTCCTGTTTATTGTGAAGATACTGCCGTTGTATCTGAAATGCAGGTTATTTGCGATAAAATCAGAGCCATTGGTATTGTTGATGCTCCTGTCGGAACAACTGTTCAGGATGCAATAAAAGGTCGTGGACCACAGGGAACAATAAACTTTAATACCTCTTCAGATAGAATTGTGCTTTGTTATCCACATTTAAAAGTGTATAATTCAGCATCGGATTCAAATGTTCTTGAACCTTATTCACAAAGGCTCGCCGGAGTAATGGCAGCAAAAGACGTGGATAAAGGTTATCATTGGTCACCATCTAATACCGAAATAAAAGGAATTATCGGTGTTGAAAAGCAATTAACCTCAATGATTAATGATCCCACAAGTGAAGTAAACACATTAAACGAAGCAGGAATTGTAACAGTATTCAATTCTTACGGTACTGGTTTTAAGACTTGGGGAAACCGTTCTGCTGCTTATCCGACTTCGACAAATGTTACTAATTTTATAAACATAAGAAGAACAGCAGACATTCTTCATGAATCTGTTGAATATTCTATGTTGCAGTTTATTGATTACCCTATCGACAACGGCTTGATTGAATCTATAACAGAAACAGTTAATTCGTTTATCCGAACACTTATCGGCAGAGGTGCATTAATAGATGGGAAATGCACATATAACGCAGATAAAAACCCTGTTACAGAAATTGCAAACGGACACATTTTATTTGATGTGGAATTTATGCCTCCTGTTCCTGCCGAACGTATTACTTTTGAAAGCTTTATTGATATAGAACTTTTAAAATCTTTGGGGGCATAGATGAGAGCAGATGTCGATAAAAGAGGAAATCTTGTTGTGTCTTGCGAAGAATATGACTTGTGCCACAGCTGTAAGAATTGCAAGAAATGTCCTTTAATCCAAGCTCTAAGTCAAGAAATAGTAATACTTCATTATTCAACAATCGGTGTCGGAGAATGTGGTCTTTACATAAAAGGAAGAAAAAATGAGTAAAATTAAAATCAACAAATTAACAAATGCCAATGTATATATGAATGGTGTAAATTTATTGGGCAGAGCCGAAGAAGTCCAACTTCCTCAAATAAAACACAAGATGGCTGAACATAAGGCTCTTGGTATGGTTGGCTCGGCTGAATTCTTTTCAGGAATTGATAAATTAGAATGCAAAATTAAATGGAATGCACTTTATCCTGAAGTTTTGTTAGCGGCTGCGAATCCTTTTACAGCTACTCTAATTCAAGTCAGAGCATCATTAGAAACATACAATGCAACCGGCAGAACGGAAGAAGTTCCGGCTACGGCAATTTTAATCGGAACTTTTAAAGAATTTCCACTAGGTACAATTAAACCACACGAAAACGCAGAGTACGAAACAACAATGTCTGTTACCTATGCAAAATTAATTGTAAATAAGGTTGAGTTGTTTGAAATTGATGTTCTTCAAAATATCTACAAAGTAAATGTGGTGGATATGTTATCTACATTTAAGAAAAATATTGGCGGTTAGTAAAAATTAAATAGTATTTAAAAACCATTTAAACATTGATTATAAGGAGAAAAATATGTCAAAAGAAATTAAATTGTCAGATGGAAAACTTGCAGTTATAAAAGATGGCAAAGGTTTGGATTTATTGAACGCTCAAAAGAAAGCAAAAACATCTGATGAAATTCCCTACGCACTAATTGCAGAATTAACAGAAATCGACGGAAATTATTTAGTTTATGAAGACATACTTGAATTGCCGATTGAGGATGTAATTTTACTTCAAGAAGCAATCGGGGGAAAGTTACAATCCAAAGCGAGTGCATAATTCATCTATCCAAAACTACAGGGTGGTCGTATTCAGATATCTGTAATATGCCGCTTGATGATTTGGAGTATTGGATAACACAAGCTATCAATTATACAAACAAATACCATAGTGAAATCGAGGAAAGTTTAAACCAATGTTAGAAAATGAAATGAAAATATCATTAACTTTGGTTGCCTTTGATAAAATGTCAAAGGTTCTTCGTGATGCTGTGCATAACTCAAACGAGGAATTTACAAAACTCCAAAACAAAATCCAACTAACTTCCGATATGTTGGACAAACTCGGTGCGAATATGGTTAAACTCGGTGCCGGATTAACAGCCACAGGTGGAGCATTAGCCTATAAACTTGGGATTACAGAGGCAATTCCAGAAGCTCTTGCTCTGGAACATCAACTTCGAGAATTAGGGAACGTCGGTCAATTATCCGCAGAACAACTAAAAGAAATGGATGAGAGATTAGGCTCTATATCAAGACATACAAACCAATTCAGAAGTGAAATTGCAGAAGGTTTAAATGTTCTTGTCGCATCAGGTATTGCTCCTGAAAAAGCATTAGACTATATGAATGTAATCGGAAGAACTGCAACAGCAGCACAAGCTGAAATAGTGGATATTTCAAAAACTGCGTTTGCTGTTACGGATAACTTAAAAGTTAATGTTGATGATTTGGCTAAAACAATGGATATTTTAGCTCAAGCCGGAAAAGAAGGAAGATTCGAGTTAAAAGATATGTCTGCCGCCTTTCCAAGTTTGACAGCAGGAGCAAGTATGCTCGGAATGAGAGGTGTTCCTGCTGTTTCTCAACTTGGGGCAGCTTTGCAAGTTGCAATGAAAGGTGCAGGAAGTGCTGCCGAAGCTGCGACAAACTTTGAAAGTTTCTTGCAAGCGATAACTTCTCCGATGGCTGTTAATAGATTTAAAGAACTGTACGGAGTGGATTTACCGCAATTCTTAAATCGTGTAATTGCTGAAAATAAAGACCCTATTGAAGAGATGGTTATGTTAATTAATCAGCTTACAGGCGGAGACGTGTTCAAAGTTTCTGAAATCTTTAGGAATAAAACGGACTTAAACTTCTTAAAACCTATGATGCAAAACCTCGATGAGTATCGAAGAATTAAAGCATCTGCTCTCGGTGCAGATGGCATTATGGATGAAGACTTTAACCACATGATGGAAACTACAAACGAGCAATTCAAACTCTTAAAAATTAATATGAAAGAGCTTGTTTTCCCACATTTGCATAAACCTATCGAAAAAATCAATCAACTGCTCACAGCTATAAATAAAAATCCTTTATTACAAAAAGGAATATTTACGGCAATCATCGGCACGATAGGAGCAGGAATTGTATTAACCACTCTTGGAACTGCAACAATTCTTGTCGGTAAACTCGTTAAAGGATACGGTGCATTTTTAAGTGTAGCAAGAGATTTAACTCCTGTTTTAGTGCAAAACGGAATTAAACTGTTGAATTTTATCGGTTTAAATTCTACCGCTCACAACCTGACCTTTGGTTACAAAATTAAGCAGAGTGGGGATAAGTTAGGACTTGCATCTGCTTTTAGTCTTAAAGGTGGTTTAATGGCAGATATTAGAAGAATAGACAACAATTTGAGAGCAGGAATAATTAACGGATTCAAAGAACTTCCAAGCAATATTGCAAAATCAACGGTTGCTCTTAAAGATTGGACTGTAACTTCAATAAAGTCAATTCCAACAAATATTATGCTCGGATTAAACGGAATAAAAACAGCTTTTTTAAGTTTGCCGAGTATGATATCAAGAGCAATAATCGCTTTTAGAGCATTTTCTGTCACTCTCTTAACTTCTCCAATCGGATGGATTGCACTTGCAATTGGAGCGGTGGCACTTGTAATTTACAAATATTGGAAACCGATTACCGCATTCTTTAAAGGTATGTGGCAGGGATTAAAAGAAGGTTTACAACCTTTGATGCCTGTGTTTAAACAATTAGGTACAGCTTTAAGTCCAATACTAAAACCAATACAACAATTATGGAATTGGATTAAAAAATTATTTAAACCGGTAGATGATGTCGGTGGAGCAGCCGAAAATATGGGTGTAAAATTCGGTCGTGCCATTGCTTCGGTATTAGTAATGGTTACAAAGTTTATTGTAAAACTTGTTGAATGTGGCATAAAAATTCCGATGATGATAGCTAAAGGCATTCTATCAGGAGTCGGTAAAGTAACCGAAGCAATAAAAAAAGTTACTCAAAGCATAAGAGACCATTTGCCTCATTCTCCGGCTAAAACAGGACCACTAAAAGATTTACACAAAATAAAAATATCCGAGACTATTGCAACAGCAATAAAACCGAAACCTATTTCTTCTGCCATCGCCAATGCCTTAAACGTAAATTCATACGGCTTAAAACCGAACGTGAGAGGTGGAATATCAGGAGGCTCAACCGTAATTCAATATAATCCGACCATAAATATAAACGGTGGAAGTAACCAAGCAAAAAATGAATTCTCTCAAATGCTTAAACAACATAAAGATGAGATTTTGAGAATATTGAAACAAGAAAATGAAAGACAGTTGAGGTTAGCGTATTAAACCTAAACAAGAAATCAGTAGTTATTTAAAATTCAGGAAGAATATTAAAAAATGTTTGCACAACTTGGAAATATACAATTTGAACTAATAACTTATTTTAATGGGATAAAAGAAAGTTCTTCATATAATTTTGCTCAACATGAACGTATAAATCAAAAACCTCTCTTGCAGTTTCTTGGAGAAAATTTGAATGCTATTGATATCAAATTGAATTTTCACTCATCATTTTGTAATCCAAAAGAAGAAATGGATAAACTTAAAAACGTTGCAACTCTTGGAACTCCGTTGCAGTTTATAAAAGGGAATGGCGAATATGTCGGAGTTTTTGTTATTTCTTCAATTGAATCTTCAACCGAGCAAACATCAAGCGAGGGCGATATATTATCAATTCAAGTCGAATTAAAGCTGCTTGAATATACAGGTAAACTCCCGGAAGAAAAGGAACAAGAAGGAGGTCTTAAAACCAAATGACCGAATTCTATAATTATGTCACTAAAGACAATGATAGATGGGATTTAATTGCATATAAATTCTATAACGATTCCACAAAATACGAAATCATCATCAAAGCAAACCCCGATATTCCAATTACTCCGGTTTTAGAATCAGGGATTAAATTAAAAATTCCTGTCTTGGAAGAAAAAGAAACAATTAGTTTTATAACCCCACCATGGAAAAAATAAAACTAACAAACATTGCACATTTAAAATTAAATAATTACTGTAAAGGTACAATATCTAATTTGTAACCCAATGGTACAAGAATTTTTAACAATGTATCGACTTGTGGAGCAGTCTTAGAACGTTCTAACCTCGCAATATATTCTTGCTTTATATTGCATTTTTTAGCAAATTCTGCTTGAGTTAAGCCTAATTCTTTTCTGATATTAATTAGTTTACCCATTAACTCAACTTTTAAGTCTATTTCTGCTAATTCTTCAGGTGTTAATTCAAGGGACTCTTTAAAAGTTGACCAATCAGCACTATGTTTAATATTTTGCTTATCCATTTTATAAGTTCCTTTCATTGTAATCGTTCATAAGTCTAATGGCTTTTTCGATTTCTCTTCTTGGAGTTTTTTGTGTTTTTTTCACAAAATGATTTAGAATAATGTATCGGTTTTCTTTTTTGTAAAAGAAGAAAAATCTATCTCGAAGAGGTCTAAGTTCAAATAACTGTGCTTCACATTCTATATGGTCAATGTATGGATGTCCGATTTCTGTTCCATGATTTTCTAACATCTCCATATATTCTGTAATCTTATTAAGTTTTATTCTTGCATCTTTTGACTTAACTGATTTGGCTTTTAATTCCCAAATATATTCTTGAGATTCGCTATAACCATTTTCGTCTTGCCAAAATGAGATTTTGTATTTTTCAGCCATTATTTTTACCTACCTATATTATAACTAATTAGTTATTAAGTTTCAACCCTATATTAAGAAAGATTATACTATGCTACAACCCACATTTAAACTTGAATACAATAAAAAAGATATTACAAAAGATATCTCTGACTATGTTTTAAATATTAATTATACTGATTTTGAACATGGTCAAAGTGATGAAGTTGAAATTATATTTGAAGATTCTCAAAAACTATGGCAAGATGCTTGGATTCCAAGTAAAGGCGATAATATACGATTGTATATCGGATATGTCGGGGAAAAACTTTTAAACTGTGGAGTTTTTGAAATTGATGAAATAGAATTTTCAACTCCACCGGATGTTCTTATTGTAAAAGCAATAGCTACCGGTATAACAAAATCTTTAAGACAAAATAATTCTGTTGCTTATGAAAATAAAAATCTTAAGCAAATTGCAAATGAAATTGCAAAAAAACACAATTTAACTCTGGTTGGCGAGATTGATGATATCAGAGTTGAGAGAATAACCCAAAATAAACAGAGGGATTTAACTTTTTTGAAAACTCTTGCCGAACAATACGGGTATATTTTCAAAATTACAGATAATCAACTTGTGTTTTATAAAACACAAAAACTGATTGATGCAAAATCAGCAAAAATTATTAACCGAAGTGAATGTTCAAGAATTAATTTAAGAGAAAAAACATCTCAAAATTATAAAGCTGTAACGGTCAGCTATCATAATCCTAAAACAGGCAAAACCATAACTGCAACAGCTAAAAATGAAAACTGTGTAAAAGGTGACACTTTGAAATTATCGCAAAGGGTTGAAAATAAACAACAAGCCTTAATAAAAGCAAAAGCTGCACTTTCAAGAGGTAATCATACTATTGAAGGTTCAATTGATATGATGGGAAATCCTTATTTAATAGCAGGGTTAAATGTTGAAATGAAAGATGTAGGGTATTTTTCGGGCAAATACCACATTACACAGGCAACACACTCAATTGATAGAAATAGCGGATATTCGTTAAGTTTGGAGGTAAAGTCTTGCTAAAATTCGGAACAGTAACAAATATAAATCCAATGACAGCAAAAGCAAGAGTTCAGTTCGCTGACGATAATATAACTTCGTACTGGTTGCCTATCTTACAAAAGAAAACATTAAAAGATAAATATTATTCTGTTGTAGATATCGGGGAACAAGTTGCTTGTCTTATGGATGAAAACTCGGAAGATGGTGTTATTTTAGGTGCAATTTATACAAGTCTTGATGAAGTTCCTGCAATTTCAAATCTCCAACATTTAATTAAATTTGAGGATGGCAGTTTTATTGAATTTAACCGAGATACTCAAATGCTTACTATTGTGGCAAAAACTTTGAATATTGTTGCAGATGTTATAAATACCGGCAAGTTTGAAAATACTGATGGTATTGTTTCAAATTCGGATATTACCGATAAAACTTCATCAATGCAAAGTATGAGAGATACATATAATGCACATAATCACACAGGAAATCAGGGAAGTCCGACATCAAGTCCTAATGAGGCTATGTAATGACAACATTAAATGAAATAACATACGTTGATTGGCAATATAAACTCAACAAAATCGGCTCTGTCGCAGAAGGTGTTGAGGATATAAACCAATGCATCGCAATTATTTTATTAACTCAAAAAGGTTCTGATCCACTAAGACCTACATTTGGCTCGGATATCTATAAATATATTGATTACCCGATAAATAGTGCAAAAGCAAACATAATAAGAGAATCTATTGAGGCAATAGAAAAATGGGAAACAAGAATTAAGGTCGATAGTGTAATTGTGGAAATAAAAGAAACACAAATAAAAATCCAAATACAATGGTCACTCAAGTCTTCCAATACAACAACAGGCTCAACGGAGGTAAATTTATGACATCAAATCTTCCTGAACCGAATTTTATAGAAAGAAACCCCGAAATTATCACAAAAGAATGGATTGCTCTTTATGAAGAAAAAAGTGGCAAAACACTTCAACCTGCTCAAATAGAAAGACTTATGGTTGATGTTGGTGCTTACCGAGAAAGCATTTTAAGGGTTGCAATTCAAGAAACTGCAAAACAAAATTTATTAAGCTACGCACCTTTAGACATTCTTGAACATATCGGAGAGCCTTTAGGTGTAAGAAAACTGCTTGCAAACTGTGCTGTTACGACTCTAAAATTCTCTGTTGATGAACCATTGGATTTTGATTTTGAAATACCCGTATGTTGTGAAGTTGAAACAAAAGACGGTTTATTTGTATTCCAAACAAATGAAAGTGCAATTCTTCTTGCCGGAGAATATTCAGTATCCGTAAAAGCCACTTGCGAAGCTGTTGGCACAACGGCTAATAATTATTCTATTGGAAGTATAAACAATTTAATTACACCATTAAAGTACATTACAAAAGTTGAGAACATAACAATATCTTCAGGTGGAGCAGATGATGAAAATGCCGACAATTTAAGAGAAAGAATAAGACAGGCTCCCGAAAAATTTTCAAACGCAGGAAGTCGTGGTGCGTATCGCTACCATACATTATCAGCACATCAATCAATAACTGATGTTGAAATATTATCACCATCTCCGGGAGTCGTTAATATTTATCCTTTGACTGAAAGCGGAAATCCAACCGAAGAAGTTTTGGAAATTGTTCGCAAATACTATGAAAAAGACGGAATTAGACCATTAACCGACTATGTTCAAGTTTTATCTCCTGAAAAAATAGATTTTTCAATAAAAGCAGAGATTATACTTTATCAGGATGCGGATATTACAAGTGTTCAAACAACTCTTGAATCCAAACTGCAAGAATACAGGAAAATATTAGCTCAAAAATTAGGCAAAAATGTTGTTAAATCACAAATTAAAAATGTTTTAAGCAGCATTTACGGAGTATATGATGTTCTTTCTCTAACCCCTGAAAACATAGATATTGAAAAATACCAATGGGCGAATTTGGTTGATTATGATGTCAAAATAGGAGGTTATGCCGATGAATAGCCTAGCTCCTATAAACGACATTAATTTAAAAATATTTGATGAAATCTGTGAAGAACGTTTTAAAAAATTAGACCTTGATGTTTTGTTAGTTACTATCATTGACAATTTACCATCTGATGCGTTGCCGCATTTAGCAGAACAGTATCACATAACAGGTAACGAGGGTTGGCTACAAGCATTGAGTGAAACCGAAAAACGAAACCTTATAAAATCATCAATAAAAATGCATCGATACAAAGGAACAAAATATGCAATTGAAGAAATATTCAAGACATTAAATATCGTGGGTAATGTTGAAGAATGGTTTAGTTACGGTGGCAAACCTTATTATTTTAAAGTTATTCTTCAAATATTTAATCGTTCAATAAATGAAGAAACTGAAGAAAAGTTAAGAGCTTTGATTAACGAATACAAAAACGAACGTTCTTGGCTTGAACAAATAGAGTTTTACTTATCTTCAATCGGCAAACAGTATATTTATGCTGCCACGATACAGCAAGAAACAGTCACAATAAATTCAAAGGAGTCTTAAATGTCTGAAGACTTTTACTCAATAGTTACTGATTACGGAAGTCAAAAACAATTAAATTCTATAAAAAACGGTACACCTTTTGATGTTCAAGAAATAGCTCTTGGCGATAGTGGTGGCAGTTATTATAATCCGAGCCCATCACAGACTGCTTTGAGAAAAGAAGTTTGGAGAGGGATTATTCAAAAATGCGAATGGGATGGAAATAGATTTTATTGTTTAACAACAGTTCCTGCTGAAGTAGGAGGATTTGTTGTCAGAGAAGCAGGAATTTATGATTGCGATGGGAATTTACTTGTTATTTCTAAATTTCCCGAAACAACAAAACAAGATCCGTCATCGGGTACTGTCAAAGAATTAACAATCAGAATTGAAATACAGCTTTCAAATATTGAACTTGCGGAGTTGATAATTAATCCTGATATTCAAACTGCAACAAAGGATGAGCTTACTAATTTATCAGACAAAATTAATGCAGAATTTCAAGCCGTAGTTGAAAAAGGGCAGCCAAACGGTTATGCTCCTGTTGATAACAATGGTTTAATCCCAATTGAGTTTATTCCTGAAATTAAAACTAAAAGCATATTAACTCCTTTTTGTTTAAATTCTTGCAAGTTAGATTCAAAGGGAAATCCTGATTTATTGAGTTGTGAAACTGTAAAAGTCGTTAAATATACATCAAGCACTTTAGGAGAATTCTATGTTGCACCGAATTTTGTTTTTGAAAAAGATGCTGTTGTGTATGCTGATACGGAATTAACGGAAGAAAAAGGAACAATTGTTGCTGTTGATACAAATACTTTATCTATTGCTTTTGGAGAGATAGGTTTATTAAGTGAATTTGATGATATTACAGGACATTATTCAAATTCGGTTACAGGCGAATTTTATGTGCAAGATACTTTAGCACTTGGGGTTGAATGTTTTGCTGATTCTGAATTTAGTGAAAGGATTGGAGTTGTAACTTATTTAAACCTAACAAAAATATGCATTAGTGAAAATGAAACTTACTCTTTAAACGGAAATGTAACAACTCATATTTATATAACGGCACATGCTCCATTTACTTATACAACAGCAGACAGTACAACTCACAATGTAGAAAATAATTTAGTTTTAGATGTTATAAATTTGTGTCCTGAATCGGCTGATGAAACTAAAGATTTTAATTTATTTGTCAACAATGACAACGATGAATATTCATTAATAGCATTATCCAATACTATTTTTACTCAAATGTTAGAGCCGACAAATTATAGCGTGAATGACATTTGGTTCAGAATTATTGAACCGTTAGCAAGTTATATTTTCTTGCTAAATATCTGGCAAGAAACCAATCTCGTACCTATCGGAGTATTTACACTTGAAGGTGGCGAGAAATAAACCAAGAAAATTAAGGAGAAGAAAATGACAAAGTATTATTACAGTTACAACACAGAAGGGAATGCTTATTCGGGCAAATATCCCGCATTAAAAAATCCAAGACGGCAAAATGAATATTTACTTCCGTCAATGGCTACTTTTAAGGAGCCACCTAAAACAGAAGAAAATGAAGTCGCAATTTGGAACGGTTCGGATTGGATAATTGAACCTGATTTTAGAGGCGAAACACAGATTAATATTGAAACACGAGAAAGTTCAATAATTGACTATGTTGGAGAGGTCAAATCAGGTTTTCAAAAAGTATCTGAAGAACTTGCACACGACATTTTGATAAATCCTGAAAAATACAAAGTTATAGACAATCGTTATGTAGATATTTCAGATACGGAAGAATACGCACTATATATAAAAAAGAAGGAGCTTGAAATTAGAAAAAATGAAATTGAAAAAGAATTGTTAGAGTTAGACTCTAAAAGAATTCGAGCCATTTGCGAACCATCAATCAAAGATGAAACAACAGGCGAAACTTGGCTTGATTATTATAATTCGGAAGTTGAAAAATTAAGAAATGAATTAAAGGAATTAAATGGAAATTAAACAAGTAAAACACTCATATTTAAACCAAAACGGATATAACAAAAATTCATTAACAAAAGAAAGAATTGGCACACTTTTTATTTATCCGATAGATTTTACCCCTGATGATTGTCTATCTTGCGATGGTTATTCATTGTTAATTACTGACTATAAAGAACTATTTGCAGTTATTGGAACAAAGTTTAATCAATCAGGAGATGCAGAAGGAACTTTTAGAGTCCCTGACTATAATATTTCAGGTCGATTTCTGCAACCACATGTAACTTCCGGAATAAAAATTGAAGCCGGCTTACCAAATCATTATCACACAGTAGTTGCATTCTATTGGAATTATCCGGGGGCAGCCGAAGAAGGAAGAGGTAATCCTGACTATGGAAACCATTTAGCATTAACAACTTCTTGGGCTTCTGAATGTAATCCCATATATGGTAATAGTGCAACTGTTCAACCTCCATCACAAACAGTACATTTAGTAATTAAATATAAATAAAATTATGGAAATATCAAATTTAAAAACACAACGTATAAATCAAAACGATTATCATAAAAATATCTTTACAAGAAATAAAATAGGAGCTTTATATACGTTCCCAAAACGATTTACTCCTGAAGATTGTTTGGCTTGTGATGGATATGTTTTAAAAATTATTGATTTTAGTGAGTTATATGAAATTATTGGCACAACATTTAATTCAGGCACAGAAGCTGATGATGAATTTAGAATACCTGATTACAATTTAACAGGAAGATTTTTACAGCCGGGAAATAAAAATTTAGGTACAACAAAAAATGCAGGTATTCCAAGTATAAAACTTGCATTAAGAGTTGATGCAAAAACAAGAGTTGATACATATTATGGCGGAAAATATTTAAGTTCTTATGGAACAGATGATTATGGCGGTGTAATGACAGCATTAACGGATGGTAGCGATGAACCTATGAGGTTAATGACTGATGCAACCGCATTAAAATATAGAGCCGGAGACTTAATATTAGATTCTAATATTTATGGTAAATCCACTACTGTACAACCCCCATCACAAATTGTTCACATCTGCATTAAATACAAATAAGGTAAATTTATGGAAATTTTAGATTTAAAAACAAACTTATTAAATCAAAATAACTATACTTATAATCAGTTAACATCCGCTTTCGTCGGTTCTCTCGTTACATATCCAATTAATTATATTCCTCCGAAATGTTTACCCTGTGATGGCTATATTTTAAAAATTGCAGATTATAAAGAATTATATTCAGTGATTAAAGATAATTTTAATAATGGCACAGAAGCTGCTGATGAATTTAGAATACCTGATTACAACATTACAGGAGTTTTTTTACAACCAAATTCTGTAGCTAATAAATCTATTAATGCAGGATTGCCAAATATAACAGGCTATATTTCAGGAGATGATTACAAAATGGCATCTATTGGCGGAGCATTCTATTATTCAGGAACAGCAAGCGGACAACATTGTGAAACTGTCGGTGGAAGTTTTAATATTATTCAATTTAATGCATCAAGAATTTCAACAATTTATGGCAAATCAGCCACAGTTCAACCACCGTCAAAAACGGTTCAAATTTGTATCAGATATAAATAAGGAGAATAATATGACATCACTAACTAAAATCTGTCTGCATTGGACAGCAGGAGCAGATAAACCCTGCGAGCAGAACTTAAATTGCTATCACTTTTTATTTGATAAAGACGGCAAAGAATACAAAGGCACTTATACCCCACAAGATAATATAAATTGTTATGACGGAAAATACGCAGCACATTGCGGTGGTGGGAACACAGGATGCATCGGAGTTTCTTGCTGTGGGATGTATGGTTTTAATTTAAAAGATAAAAAAACAAAATATCCTCTCACTCAAAAACAAGTGGAGGCGATGTGTTCCAAAGTAGCAAAGCTATGCAGTTTATATGGAATTACAGTTTCAGAAAAAACTGTTTTTACGCATTATGAATTCGGTCAATCCCATCCTAAAACTTCAAGCTACGGGAAAATTGATTTCACATATCTTCCGTATTTGCCAAATCTACAAAAAGAGAGAATTGGCGATTATTTAAGGAACAAGATTCAATGGTATCAAATTCAACAAAAGAAAGGAAAATAATATGAGTATTTTATCATTTATCAAAAATTGGAAAGACTTCAGCACTATTTGGGCTATAATTCAACCCTTTATTCTAAAACTGATTAAAAAGAAAGTTCCGACAACGATTACAAAACTCTACGAAAATCTTGCAAAATACACACAGCCTGCGATAGATAGCTTGTTCAAATTAAAAGGAAAAATCCAAAACTCTCCGAACGAACTTGACGATTATTGTTTTAATCAAGGCGTTAATGCGATTGAATCATTTGCAAATTATTTGCTGGAAACAGTTAAGACATTAAGAGCATAAGGAGTTTATATGTATTGGAAAGATATGCTGAATGTGCAAAATGTTGAAAAAGGTTTTTTCTCCTCCTCTAATCCCTATGGTATCCCTGATTTAAAGCCGGATGAGTTTCCCATAAAGGAACTCATCCCCTACAGGGTTGATAAAAACAGGAACGGAACGGCACACTTCTTTTTAGATGATTATCGTTTTGAGAGATGTTGGAAAAACGCAGACTCACAGCTTGCAGTTTTAAAACAATACGATGGAGTGTTATCTCCTGATTTTTCGATGTACACGAATTACCCCGAAGCTTTCCAAATCTGGCAAGTTTATAGGAACAGATGGTGTGCAAGATATTGGCAAGAAAACGGAATAAAGGTTATTCCGACTGTCAGTTGGTCTGATGAATCAAGCTATAAATATGCCTTTTTAGGAATTCCAAAACATTCAGTTGTTGCAATTGGAACGGTTGGTGTTTTGAATGATAAAAACGCTATAACTCTCTTTATGCAAGGCTTTGAAGAAATGTTAAAACAACTTGAACCAAAAGAAATTTTGATTTATGGAAACAAACTGAGCGAACTTGACGGATATAAAAACCTCCGTTGGTTCGAACCGTACATGAATAAATTTAAGAAAGCGAGGTCATAATGGGTGGTCGTGGTTCAGGTGGTGGTAGAAGCGGAAAAGCATCTGCTGGTGGTGGAACAATGAAAAAAGATGAATTGATAAATTTATACAATAACATTTCAGGAAATCCGTCATACACGGTTGAAGAGAGAGTTCGTGCAATGTCATCAATCAAAAAAGAAATTGATAATATTGATGCCAAAGAAAAACCAAAAGAAAAAACAACTCAAGAAAAGAGACTGGAAGCTCTTGCTAAAGCTCGTGCAAAACGTGCAGAAAACAAAAAGAACGGAATAAAACCCGAAAAGAAAGAAAAAGACCCAAGAAGAACAAAAGCTAAAATGTCTATGGATAGCACAGTTTTCGATTTGCAAACTAGCTTACTTCGTAATGTTACGACTGATGGCTCTCTTAGACGTAGCGATTTTAGAATTGAAGATTATGGCAATACAATAAATGTTTCAATCAGAGATTTAGGTAAATGGAAAAATCCACACAAATACGAACAAGATTATGATTGGCAAATTTTACATAAATCAAGTGGTAAACAAATAGACAAAGTAGTTAAAAAACTTTCAAAACAATCAGGCAGAAAAATAACTTGGGGAGCAAGTGAAAAGAATTGGATTGATTTTGATATTCCAAAAATGAAAGGAGATTAATTTATGGGAGGTCGTGGTTCAGGTGGCGGTAAAGCAGGAGGAGGCAAAGCCTCATTAGGTGGTGCATTCTCTGATATCAGAGCTAATAATAACAGGGATTTTAATGAACAAGTGAAAAGTAAATTATCTGAAATGACCGATAAAGAATTAAATAGAGCTATTATTAACACAAAAAATCAGATGAATAACGAAACCGTTAAACTTGCTCTTGAACAAAACAAATTAAGGAAAATGAATGAAGAATTTAAAAAGGTCAACATGAGTGATAAAGACTACGAATCAAAATCACTTGCTTTGGATAAACAAATTTCAAAAGTAAGCGAAGCTCAATCACGAGCAGATATTCGTACTCAAATTCATTATTTGGCAATTAATGAAAAATACAACGTCAGAGATAAACAAGCTACTAATAATATAAAATCAATGACGAACGGACAGTTAAACTCTTTTTACAATAAATCATATAAAGAGAGCAGTAAGGCCAGACAAAAAATCGAAAAAACTTCCAATCCTAAAACAAAAGCAAAATATCAGAAAATATATGATCA
Source organism: Candidatus Gastranaerophilales bacterium (assembly GCA_944326685.1). Taxonomy (GTDB): domain Bacteria; phylum Cyanobacteriota; class Vampirovibrionia; order Gastranaerophilales; family Gastranaerophilaceae; genus UMGS1585. The sequence continues at coordinate 11,063 of CALVEV010000030.1, read as the reverse complement.
GCATAATAAAAACTTCTTTGCCGCAAACAATGAACGTAACAATCGTGGACTTGACGGAAAAGATTGGTAATTGTGTCTGAATGATACGAAATAATCGAAATAGACTTTAAATTCAGCAATAGTCGAGTGATGAATATGACTGTACTTAATTAAAGGAGGTCATTATGACAACAATTACACCTGAAGAAGCATTAAAAAGTAAGAAAAATTTTGAAGAGTTTATGGCAGATTATTATCCGCCAATTGTAACTTCAACATTAGCAAGTTATCCAAAAGCTGATGGACAAACCGTTGTATCCATTTGTGATTTAACACAGAAAATGGAAACAATGGTTTCGCTCTTGAATGAAATTGAGAGTTTAAATCTAAATAAAGCTCCGTTTATCGTTTGGTATGTAACTTCAGAGAAAGAAGAATTGGTAACGGCAGCAAAAGCATTAAATCATTTTGCGATTAAAGGCATTAAAATATTTATTTTTAAAGCCTTTTTGAATGGGGATAAAATGGGCTTTGAATGCCTTTTGAAACCCGAATTAAACGATAAAAAAAGTTATACAAGAAACGAAAATACCCCTGCGAAAATATTTCAAAAAGAATACTGGGAAAAATATTTCGAAATTTGTGATGAATTACAAAGCGAAATGCAAGTCAATCCAAAGCCACAACATTTTCAATATTTGCCTATGGGTAAACGTGGGGTTCAAATAATGCAAACAGTAAATACAAAATTAGGATATGTCGCAACTGAAATTTTTATTAACAACGACCAGACAATTTTTGAAAAATTATTGGAACACAAAGTTGAAATTGAAGAGGAACTTGGATTTTTAGAATGGCAACCGATAGAAGGTAAGAAATCCTCACGCATAAGAAAAACACTCGGAGTAGATATTTTAAAAGAAGAAAATATTGAAAGAGCTGTTAAACTCCAAATCAAAACAGCAGAAGATTTTAAGAAAGTATTTTCAAAGTATTTAGTATAGAAAAGGCGGGAAAAATGAGAAATATACAATTTTTAAAAGATTTATATCCGGCAGGAACAAGAGTGAAATTAGTTGAAATGAATGACATACAAGCACCGCCTATCGGGACTTTGGGAACTGTAATGTACGTTGATGATATCGGAACTATTCACATTAAATGGGATAACGGTTCAACACTTGGAGCAGCATATCCCGAAGACAGGGTAACAAAGATTTAAATTGTGTCTGAATGATACGAAATAGGTGCAATAGACTTGAATAGTCGCTGCACCTATTCGATTAATGTGAATGCTAGTAAAACCAAGAAAGGACAACATTATGGGCATTTATTTAGAAGAAAAAGAAGAAAAAAATTATCAAGCATTTATGGATGAATTAGAAAAAATTTCTAAAAAGTATGGCATAGCTTTCGAAGGCTGTGGAGTATTTGCATTCAGCGATGAAAACGGTTTCAAAAGTATTAAATACCGTAAGGATTCTTCAAGCGGAGACTTGAGAATCGATGAATTAGTATTTAGCGATGGCACAAAAGCTGACAGATAAGGAGATATAAATATGGCAACAACAAAAACAAAAACAGAAAAAATTATAGAAGATATAACTTACGCATCAAGCAATCAATCAATTTCAAGACGTGTAATTTATGAATTTAAAAATTTAAAAGTTATGTTGGAACTAAAATCGGATAGTTACAGAGGACAATGTTATGCAAGAGCATCAGTTCTTGATAACTTGGAATGGCGTGTTATTTATTTTATTCCACATGCAGAAATGAGAACTCCGGAAGGACTTTGTCATTATCTTCCATACAGAGACACTAAAGCTCCAAATGCAAAAAAAGAATTCGACAAAGATATCGAGCGTTTAAAAAAGTATATTTCAGAACTTCTTTAATGTGTCGAAATGATACTGAATAGTCTTTAATCACTTGAATTAATGACTATTCAGAGGCATTAATGTCAATGTAAATAAACGAAAGGCGGCATATTATGACAGTAGAAAATTTAAAAGATTTTGACAGAACATTATTTGGAACAAAGATTGTAAACTTCAATACTCAAAAACTAGGTTTAATCCTTTATACTTGGACAAATGTTTATGCCGATGCACATATCCCATTTGCAACATGTGTTGATGAAAACGGCAAAAAATACAATGTATCAATGGATGACATCAGAGCAATTGAAGATTTAGATGAAGACGAACTTCAAGAATTAGGCTTAAAGGCATAAGGAGATAAACTATGAAATTAAAAATTATATTTCAAAAAGACAAATATATTGTTGGAATTACTGAAGACGGCAAACTATTCGAATCATACGGAAACACATATACAAGAAATATCCTTGGAGCAGCAGGGTTGTATATTCAAGAATTACAAGCAGAAATTGCAAAACTGAAAGGTAAAAATTAATTATGAAAGTAGAAGAGTTAATTAAACAATTAAAAAAATGCAATCCCGATGCGGATGTTGAAGTTATCGATATTGAAGGCAATTACAGTTGTGATTTATTACAAGTTGAAGATAACGAAGACAGAGTATATTTTTATGTAGAAATATGATATTTAAAAATTTATATATTTTTTTAAATAGTCTATCAATTCTACGTCTGACAAATGCATTCGTAAAATCCCCTCAGCTACATGATGATGCATAAATTTCTTTTTATTAGAGTGATTTATGCTTCTTCGTAATCTTGAATATAAGACTTTAATTCTTAATTTTTCATCTCTAGTATGTTGATAATCAATATTGGATTTAAGAGGCTTATCCACAACAAATAATTTGTTGTCATACATATAAAAATAAACTTCCGTATCATAGAATGTTCTCATTTTTGGTAATTTAGGTTTTTTATTAAAGTATTTTTTTAATTCTGCCAACTGATTCTGATAAATAATTTTTCTAAAATACATGTTATATTTTTGAGCTGTTGCATCCCCTATGCCCAATAAAAAAGCACATTGTTCGGTTTTTACTCCAATACAATAACATTTCAGTATAAACTCGGACTCCTCTTTTGGATGATATTCTAAAAAAATAGGATTCGATTTTTGACTTCCAACCTCCTTGTAAAAATAAATCAAATCCTCTCTAACTGTTAGCTTATCTTCACTGACCAATTCATTTAAAATATTAGAAACCTCTTTTTCATCAAGCATTAAAATCGGTGCGATTTCTGATGCTGTAACTTTATTCAAACGTTTGCATAATTTTAGAACCTTATTCTTCATCAATAACTCCTTTGATTATTTCTTCTGTTATTTCCGTTAATTTATTTGTTTGTGCTAATTGTTCCGACTTTGCTATTATTTTTACAACTTGCCGGAATTGTAGATTTCTGCTTGCAATATATTTTATTGCTTTATCGCAAAAGTTTACTTCGGATAAGGTTTCAATAATTTCTTTAAAATCATCCTTGGATAATTTTTCAAATTTTAGTTTTGCAAAAATTCTATCGTTTATATGTCCGTATTTTTGGAGTTTTTTATCAGCTAATTCCATTCCGACTAATAAAATAGGGATACCCAACTTATCGTGAATATCCCTTAAAGTTTCTATTGTGTGTCGGTTTGAAAACAGATAATCAATCTCATCAACAACAAGTATTTTAGGATTATGCTTTAAATTATCTTCTATCTGTTCAAATAATCTCTGTGAAGTATAGCAGGGAACTTCATCAAGCTCTTTTACAATTTCAGTTAATAACCATTTGGGAGAAATATTATGGTTACATCTTATATAAATTGCATCATTATTTGTAACCCACCACATTATTGTTTGTGATTTGCCAAGCCCGAATGTTCCATAAACAAGAGCCATTTTTGCCACATTTGACGGTGCTTTTTGAAGGTTATCCATCAAGGATATAAAGCGTTTAACATTTTTTGTTTTAATTAGACTATTTCTCATAGATAATTTTAAATTCCTCCGATCTTATGTACTCACTCAACCATTGTCTATCTTCATTACCGATACACCCGTTTTTCATATGCCACTCATAGCGTTCGTAGTTATCTTTAAAAATTGGTCGTTTTCGATTTTGAACATAGTTTTCAGGCTGTTTAATTTTTTCTTTTTTGACTTCTTGTTTTTCAATTACAGGTTGTTCAATTATTAATTCTTCTTTTGAAATTTCTGCCTCAATAAGTTTTGACTTGATTAAATCAATATCCTCAAGTGAAAAATGTTCTTTAACAGCTTTTATTGTCTTATTTTGTAATTGTTTTTGTTTTCTTATTTTTTGCTTGTAATCTTCAATATCTTTAACATCACCCAACAAATGAGCAAGCGGATGAGTTGCCGTTACTCTGTCTGCTTTGCATAAAAATTCGCCCTTCATCGAATATATTTTTATATATGAAAGGTCGTTTAAATTGTATTTAACAACGCATTTTCCTCTTATTCCGTAAAGTGCATCATTAAAATAATCTGCTTTTAAAAATCTTATACCGTTTCTGCCGATATGTTTTACAACAGTATCCATCATCAAATCATCAAGCTGTGATTCATCAATATTTTGTTTTTGAATAGTTGCTAACATTTGTGCAATAGTTTTATTTCTATTGTTAGGGCAAGGCTGTGAATGTTTAAACTTTAACCATTCTTTTATTAAGATTAATGCTTGTTCAATAGTCGGAACAAAATTCGCTTTTTGTGCGTGAATTTGTTTATGGAGTTTTTCATTCCTATTCATATACGCAGGTTTATTATCAATACTTGTACCGATATAACTTGGCATTAGTTTTTCAAAACTTTCTTGAAAATCTAAAAAGAATCGCTCAATCACTTTTGCACGAGCATTATATGGAGTTGCATAAACAGGTGTTATCCCCAGCTTTTGATAAACCCCCGTAAAACCTAGTTCTTCAAATTTAGAATCGCCATTAAAGAATTTAGATTTAAACGCTCTACCGTTATCTTGATAAACATATTCAGGAACTTTATCCATATTTAAAATTGCGTTCCTCAAAGCATTTGCAATATTTTGAGTATTTTCTTCAAGCATAATGTCATATCCGACAAGTCCACCCGATTTCCAATCAAGAAAACCGATTAATGTCGCTCTTGAAGGTCTGCCTGTGAACGGATTTATTACTTGAAAGTTTAAGGTATGCCCATCAGCAATCAAAACCTGTCCGACTTCAAGCATACTTACATCTCTTACAATATACGGTTCAACCTTATCTTTTAAGGCTTTCATACCATCACGTGCAAGAGTCCATTTATCTAAATTATTTGCTTTATACCATTTGGCATATCTTCTAAATGTAACTTCTGTCGGAATATTTTCTGCATTTTTTTCTTTTAGAATATATTGCGTTAAAGATATTGCTCTGCCGATTGAAAATTTATTCGGAGATAAAAGTATGTTTAAAAATATTTTAATTTCATTTTCATTAAGGCTTGTTCTATAACAACCGTTTGCTGTGTAGTTATAGTTTCCGACTAATGTTGTCCAATCGGAATTTTTATCTAATAATGTTTTCCAACGATACAAAGCTCCAATGCTTATACTCCCTAAAACATTGAATATTTTTGAGTATAACAAGCCGGTATTATATGTTGTTAAAAATTCTCTATCAGCAACTTTTTTAGAGATACCTTTTTGTTTTTGCTCTAACCTGTAATTCTCCCAAATTTTGATTAAATCATATTTTGCAAGAGCAAGCTCTCTTTGTTTAAAGGAAATGATTTTTTCTGCTTTAGGTTTAAACTCGTGTAATTCAACAATATTATTAGTTGTTGCAAGGGTATCATAATATTCGTGAATATATTTTATTTGTAACTCTTCTTCAATACTAGATAATCTTATTTTATACAGCTTTCCACCTTTGCCATTTTCAATTTTGGTTTCATAATTTGAATTTTTACTGTTAAAACTTAACCTGATTGCTCGCTTTGAAATACCTTTCAGGTTTGCTAAAGTTTCAACATCTATCCACGTTTCTGTGGTATTAAATTTTTTAAGCATATCTTTCATGCTTCCATCTATCGCTCTAAAGTTATTAAATTGGAAGTCTATTTGTGGGAAATGTGTCAGAAAGTGTCGAATAAAAATGTAATTATTCAATCAGAAAATATTACATTTTTTCATTTTATAATTACATTTATGATTACATTTTTAAATTACATTTAACAAAATTTTCATTCAAAAATGTAATCGTTATTTCTAACATTTCATCCGGAAAACATTTTATACAAAAACACTCTTTAACCTTATTTTAAAAGAGTTTTAAACGATTTTTAAAAATTTTCTCAACGATTACATTTAAAGTTAAAATTACATTTTTTGAGACAAGAATTTTGCTTCCCTTAAATATTTTTAAACGTGGAAATATGCATTTTAAATGGGTTTCCGACAAGTGGGAAATTTTTAAATAAAACCTCTTCAAATGTAATTAAAATTATCCTTTTTTTATCCTTTTTGAAACCTAAACAGTGTGCGAGATTGAGGGTAAAACGCAGAGAGCCAACGGAAAAAAGGATAATTTTAAGGATAAGAAAAGGATAAAAAGGATAATTCTGACACTACATTTCTTTAGACATGGGAAGAGGCAACAAACCCCAATAAAACTAAACACTTTCCCGATTGCTTAAGATTACAAATTTATAAAACTATACTTCTAATTATAGCCATCGTAAGAAAAGTTCGAACACACTATTTGAACAATTCTTCTTTTTTGCTCTGGATTTGCCTTCAAAAACGCTCTATGACAGTTTTTGCAGAACTCGAGCAAACAGTTCGATTGCTCGAAAAAGGTCTTAGTAATTTTCAATAATTCTTGCTCTTCTAATATAAGGGTTTTTCTCTCAATATCCCAATCTTGAATGGTCTGTTGTAAACTTTCACTATATTTACCCATGCCAGATTCAAAAACATCTTTTAGCATTTTATCAATTTTATTAATACGTTGTCGTATGCTTCTCTTCCGTTGTTCAAAGTCTTTATTATGTTCTTTATGAACATCTTTTAATCCTTTGATAACTAGGTCATGGATTTCACTAGGTATTGTAATTCCTTTTAAAACATTTATAATAGCTTCATCTATAAGCTCTTGTCTAACATAGCTGGTTCTTTTACATTCCCCACCACGATTACCAGTACAGTGATAGTATATGTATGTTCTTGTGCCACTTTTCTTACTTGTTTTGAGCTTGCGTTCACCAGTCATTCTACAACCACAAACACTACAAGTCATACATTCATTATAGGCAAATTCTGTATGTGTTTGTCTTGTCTTTTCTGGAGCATTTAATTTCTTTTGAACTGCAAAATATGTAGCTTCATCAATCAATGGAGGATAGTTTGTATCTTCGATAAGTGAGCCATCATAATAAAACTTCCCAGTGTAAGCTCTGTTGCGTAAGATATATTCAACAGTAGTTTTGGGGTGTTTATTACCATGTTTATTTCTAAAACCTTCTTTATATAATTTAGAAGTTATTGTTCTTATAGAATCACCTTGTAAGCAAAGCACATAGGCTCTTCTAACAAAGAACGCATTAGCTTCATCGATTATCATTTTCTTGTATTTACTACCCTTTTGAACAATATTTTCATAACCAATGGGTGCATGGTATGGGTATTGCCCAGTTGCAACTTTACCTCTAATTCCTTCCTTTGTCCTTAATGCAGCGGTCTTGCGTTCTCTTTCTGCGAAAACCATAGAAATTTGCCTCATCATTTCAACATCTAAACCATCGCCATTTATGTCGGTTACAGTTAAAAGTTTGATATTGTTTTCTTTGAAAAAGGGTTCTAATGTGGCTGAATAATCAGCAATACTTCTTGATATACGGTCTAATTTCCATACAACAACTGCTTCAACATTATTGGATTTATCCATACAATATGCCAATAAATCTTGCAGCGCAGGACGATTCAAGTCTTTTGCAGATATACCTTCGTCTTTAAAAGTTTTGTCAATCTTATAGCCATTTTGCACTGCAAAATTCATATTATTTGTAATCTGTTGAGGAATACTGAATCCACTTTTGGCTTGGTCATCGGATGATACCCTCACATAACTAACTGCATTTTTCATTTTTATTCTCCATTGTACTGTATCATAGCATCGTCATTTTCACATTGCCAGGTCATAATTTCTTCAAATACACTAAGATATTGAACCAATCCTTTTGCAATATTTTCTTCTGAAATATCATCTTCTGGCTTAATATCTAGTTTAACTATAACATTGGCAGTGTTCTTACCTTTCTCAACAGTGAAAGAATATTCTTCAAGTTCTGAAGAATAGAATGTTTGGTTATTAACTTTTTTACCAGTTTCTTTCACTATGAATATACCTTTGAATTATGGAAAGGAACTATTCCTTTGCCCTATATTCATAGTGTAAATTTAGTTATAGAATATTACCTTAAATGCGAACAATAATAATGTGATAACCATTATTAAACTTCACTTTCGAGGTTTTACTGATAGTAACTTAGTGGTTTATTTTGGTAAAATTATTCTACTATCTGAGAAATAAAACGTTCAAATTTATGAAATTCTGGCGATAAGTATTGGTTATTATTGATAATATGACAAAAATTTACAAATTTAGCCACATTATATTGATAATACCTAGTATCATCTATTTTGGGAGCTAATAAGTCTTCAATATCATTCTTTGAATTATTCTTTATCCTATTATAATCACTATTAAATCTTGAAATAGCAGTATCTTGTTGCCCATTTTTATTTTCAAATATACTATTATTAATGAAATGCTTTTGGGAAATTTCTAGTATGGCATATTTAGGATTACTCTCTTTTACTTGCTTTAGCATACACATAAATATTTTCCATTGTTGAGGTTTCATGTGATATATTGGATGATATTTCTTTTTCTTTGGAGTCTTATTTTTCGGCTTACTTGCTGTACTATTCTCTGTCATTGTTGGGAATGGCAAAGTGATACTATCTTCTACTGTGATTTCATCCGATTCAGAGGCTTCAAGTTTTTGCAGATATTCAAGCAATTTTTCACGTTTAAATGCCGTTACCACTTTTATTTCTGTTACACCATTATTTGAAGCAAAGCTAACACTAAGACCATCACAAAGTTTACCATTGTCTTGTAATTCGCTTCTCCAATCATACCTATTATTTGTTATTCCTTTTAATTCAACCAAGTCATTAAGGTAAGTAAGCAAAACAACTGGCATATATTTTAAATCTTCTATAATATAATTATCCACATTGGGAACGTCTTTTATCGTAGAATAAAATTCATTTATTAATGCAGTGAGGTTTTCTCTTTCTGATAAACTAGATAATTCATTTTTTGCCAATGCTTTAACATATTTGAGTGAGTAATTAGTTAGAGCTTCTATATCGATAATACTGACTTTGTAGCCAATATGTATCTCGCTTTTCAATATTTTCTTGTAGGTGTTTTCAATGGAGAATATTTCATCAGGTACTTTGTTTTCGGCTAGGCTGATTTCTTCTTGAATATGTTTAATTTCTTCAAGTGTAAAGTTCTTATCAATTTCAATATTTATAATAGAACCTTTTTCTAATTCTTTGCCTTTAAGCAGTTTTAATAATACATATATTTCTCTATTTGATAAAACTTTCATATCAGCTTACTCCTTGAAATCATTATACTATAAAGCATAAACAATAAATCATGTTTATTAAATTTTCATATAGAGACCAACGAGAAACTATATGAAGGAAGATATATTTAGAAATATAGGAGCTAGCAATCATTCTCGATTAACCAGAGAAGAAAATGACTATTATGCAACAGACCCTATTGCAGGGTATTTGTTATTAGAAGTTGAACCAGATTTAACTAATATCTGGGAATGTGCCTGTGGAGCTGGACATTTGGCAAAGGTATTTGAGTCATTTGGGAAATTAAGTAAAGCTACAGATTTAATTGATAGGGTGTATTGAGATTTTGAAGATTTTTTACTCAATAATGAACACTATAATAATGGTGATATTGTTACCAATCCTCCATATAAGTATGCTCAGCAGTTCGTTGAACATGCTTTAAGTAAGGTTGATGTTGGTCGTAAAGTCTGTATGTTTCTTAAAGTTTTATTTTTAGAAGGGAAAGCAAGAAAAGAATTATTCAACAAATATCCTCCAAAGACTGTTTATATTTCAAGTTCAAGAATTAATTGTGCAAAAAATGGCGATTTTGATACCTATACATCTTCTGCTATTGCCTATGCTTGGTTTATATGGGAAAAGGGCTATTGTGGAGAGACCATTATTAAATGGACTAATTAGTTTTTATTTACTCATTGAATTGCATTGCAGTGGGTAAAGTTTCAGAAATTTTGGACAGTTTCTGTGAGAATTTAATCTGAAACCCTTGTAAATTGTTACATATAGCTCTATCAATATCACTTGACAAGATGAGAAAAACGATGCATCATTAGACCGAAAGCAGCGCTGCTTCTAGTTATTAGGCAAAATAATAAGGAGCAAAAACATGCAAAACAGAATTATCACAACAAACTTGAACCTTGAAAATGAAATCAGATTAATCAAAAGTTATGAAGCAAAAGAAAAAGAATTAAAGGAACTTCGAGAAGAAAAAGAAGCTGAGCTAAAGAAACTACTTGATAATGCTGGCTTAGAAGAATTAGAAATCGGTGCATTTACCATTAGGTTTACCAATGTAGTTCGAAACAATTTTAATACATCAGCTTTCAAAAAGAAATACTTAGAACTTTATAATTCCTTCATCAAACAGACTAATTACAGGAAGTTCACAATTTCATAAGGGGATTATTCCCCTTCCCCTTAGGGGGCAAAAGTTAAGTAATAGTGAAATATGAAAGGATTTGAAAATGATAGCAACATATAAAGATGTAAACGATATATTTAGCAGAAACTTTGGTTCGGAAACATTATACAAACGCAACTATTGTAACAACCTATTATATACAGAAGGAATTTTAGACTTTGCACAGACTTTGGATGCCCATTGGCTAATTGATACCGTTATTTCATACATTCCTGAAGTTTTAAAGGTATATGAAACAGAAGAAGAGTCATTCTTTGTTGTGGAAATTGCAGTAGACAAAAAGCATCAAGGGTATTTTGA
>CALVEV010000029.1 GCA_944326685.1 Candidatus Gastranaerophilales bacterium | reverse complement strand
CAGATACTAAGCCGCCAATCGACAACAAGCCACCGGTAGATAACAAACCACCTGTGGATACGAAACCACCTGTCGATAACAAGCCACCAATCGACAATAAACCACCGATAGACACAAAACCGCCGGTAGACACTAAACCGCCGATTGATAATAAACCAGGGGTAAATGAAGGTAATAAACCAGAGATAAAACCTGAGGTGAAACCAGATACTAAGCCTGAAACTAAACCGGAGATGAAGCCAGATACTAAGCCTGACGTTAAACCGGACAATAAACCAGAAACAAAACCTGAAATCAAGCCGGATATCAAACCTGACACTAAGCCTGATATTAAACCAGACACTAAACCGGAGATGAAGCCGGATACTAAGCCTGAAACTAAACCAGACATCAAGCCGGAGGTTAAACCTGAGGTGAAGCCTGATGTAAAACCGGAGGTTAAACCTGAAATCAAACCAGACGCTAAACCAGAAGTTAAACCGGAAACAAAACCTGACAAACCACAAGTTAATCCTGACATTGAACCGGGGGTAAATGAAGAAACAAGACCAAATAAACCACCTGTAGATAACAAGCCACCGGTTAATCCTGATGTAGAGCCTGAAACTAAACCAGACGTTAAACCTGAGGTCAAACCAGACATCAAGCCGGATGTTAAGCCAGATACTAAACCAGATGTAAAACCGGACACTAAACCGGAAGTTAAACCGGAAATCAAACCGGACGCTAAACCTGATGTTAAACCGGAAACAAAACCTGACAAACCACAAGTTAATCCTGACATCGAACCGGGGGTAAATGAAGAAACAAGACCAAATAAACCACCTGTGGATAACAAGCCACCGGTTAATCCTGATGTAGAGCCTGAAACTAAACCAGACGTCAAACCAGATACTAAGCCTGATGTAAAACCTGAAACTAAGCCGGACGTCAAACCGGATGCAAAACCGGATGTTAAGCCAGATAAACCACCGGTAAATCCTGACATTGAACCGGGGGTAAATGAAGGGGATAAACCTAACAAGCCACAGATTAATCCTGATACAAAACCAGACGTCAAGCCAGATAAGCCACAGGTAAATCCAGACATTGAACCAGATGTCAAACCTGAAACTAAGCCTGATGTAAAACCAGAGGTTAAACCTGAAATCAAACCAGACGCTAAACCTGAGGTGAAGCCTGATGTAAAACCGGAGGTAAAACCTGACAAACCACCAGTTAATCCTGACATTGAACCGGACATGCCAGACACTAAACCGGAGATGAAGCCGGATACTAAGCCTGAAACTAAACCAGACGTCAAACCGGGGGTAAATGAAGGTAATAAACCAGACATTAAACCTGACGTTAAACCTGAAATCAAGCCAGACGCTAAACCAGAAGTTAAACCTGATAGACCACCGGTTAATCCTGACATCGAACCGGGGGTAAATGAAGGTAATAAACCTGACGTTAAACCGGACAATAAACCAGAAACAAAACCTGAAATTAAACCTGATAACAAACCTGAGGTTAAACCTGACGTCAAGCCAGATTTTAATATTGGAATTGAACACAATGAACAAATAGGAGCAAATAATCAAACAAAACCTAATAAACCTGGGGTAAATGAAGGGGTAGGGGTAAATGAAAGTAATAATCCTAGCGTCAAACCAGAGGTAAAACCGGATAAACCACCAGTAGAGAATAGACCACCAATTAATCCAAATGAAAAACCGCCGATTAAACCTTTGTACGGTCCTGACGATATGTTAGACCAATATCTAAACAACGAATTATGGTTACCTAACAGAGATCATGGAACCGGGGTAAATAAGGGACCTAGACCTCCACATCACGGACATGATGGTATTAGACCTGATAGACCACCGATTGATAACCGTCCGCCGATAGACAATAGGCCGCCAATTGATATAAGACCGCCTATCGATAACAGACCGCCAATTAATAACAGGCCGCCGATTGATAACAGGCCGCCTATTGATAACCGTCCTCCAATGGATAATAAACCGCCGGTTAAACCGTTATATGGTCCTGACGATATGTTAGACCAATATCTAAACAACGAATTATGGTTACCGAACAGAGATCATGGAGCTGGGGTAAATAAGGGACCTAGACCTCCGCATCACGGGCATGATGGTATTAGCCCTGACAGACCAGGGGTAAATGAAGGGGGAAAACCTGACAGACCACCAGTGGATATAAGACCACCTATCAATAATAGACCGCCTATCGATAACAGACCACCGATTGATAATAGACCGCCGATAGACAATAGGCCTCCTATTGATATAAAACCGCCTATCGATAACAGACCGCCGATTGATATAAGACCACCGATTGATAATAGGCCGCCGATTGATATAAGACCGCCTATCGATAACAGACCGCCAATTGATAACAGGCCGCCGATAGACAATAGACCGCCGGTTAATGATGGAATGCGCCCACATCCATTCCCTCATCCTGATCATCCGGGACATATAGATGTTAAACCTCAATTACCAGGGTTTAATCCTGATATGGGGTTACAAGAATACATGAGATATGAAATGTTGAGACCTGAACCACCAAGACATGCTCATAGACCTCATCATCATCACCATATGCCACCTCCACCACCTGAGAAGACTATGGATCCTGAAACTGCTGCAGCTATGCAAATTATGCAGAATGTTCAGCAACCAACAGACCCTACAATTACTCAAATGAGACAACGTTTGAGTGGAGATGCTGCAGAATTGTTCTTTACTGGTATGATTAATCTAAATGATTTATCAAATACTATAAAAGAAAATAGTAAAAGTGCTAAATCAAAACTTATATTAGCTATGGCGAATGCATCAAGACAAGGTATTGATAACTCGCAAATAAATGATACTTTAAAAATGGTTACTGCAAGTATGGCAGCAACTGAAAATAGTACACCATCAAAAATTCTTAAAAATATTATAGAATTATATCTTCCTTGGTATCCTCTACAACAAGGGGTTGGTTTTGACTTAACAATTGAAACTTTACCTGTTGATCAAAACTTTTTATCTGTGTTGAAAGTTTGGATACAAACAAGAAACTACGGAAATGTTAATGCTGTATTAACACTATTAACAAGCAATTCCGTTGATATGAATATACAATGTAATGAAAAATTCCCTAAAGATGATTTATTAAAACGTCTTAATGATGAAACCCATAATCACACAATGCAATCAAGCATAAGTGTAGAAGAAGTTACATCAACTGAAGGGTATATTGAACCAGATCAACAAGCAAAAGTTAATTTATCATCTACATATGAGTTAAACCCATATTTATTATTAATGGCACATTCATTTATAAAAAATACAATTATAATTGATAGTAATATGACACTAACATAATACCCTTATGGCTATTGTTATTTTTTTGATTGATTAAATAATAATGATATGAATATTGTTATTATAGGTGGAGTTGCAGCAGGAGCAAAAGCTGCAGCTAAAACAAGAAGATTATTACCAGATTCAAAAATCGACATTTATACAGAAGATACACATGTTTCATACTCAGCATGTGGTCTTCCTTATTATATACAGGGGAATTTTGACGATTATAAAAAATTAATTGTCAGAACCCCTGAAGAATTTGGAAAAAGTAATATTAATGTTCATTTACAAAACAGAGTTATAAAAATAATTCCAAAGACTCAAAAAATTATAGTAAAAGATTTAGTCAATGATGTTGAATATCCTGTAAGTTATGACAGATTAGTAATAGCAACAGGAGCAATTCCATTCATGCCGGAAATCAAAAATATTAATCTTAAAAACGTATTCAAAATAAGAACACTAGAAGACGGTATTGCAGTAAAAGAATCAATGAAAGAAGCAAAACATGCAACAATAATAGGTGGAGGTTATATTGGTATAGAGTTATTAGAAGCAATGGTTAAGAATAATATTGAAACGACCTTAGTAGAAAGTTCATCACACATAATGCCAATGTTAGATTCAGATATTGCAGAACTAATCACAAAATATATAGAATCAGAATGTAGTGATTATGTAAGAATATTAACAAATGATAGTGTAATAACATTTAATGGACAGGACAAAGTCGAAGAAGTTATAACATCAAATGGTGAACATTATGAAACAGATATTGTATTAGTATGTGCAGGAGTACGTCCAAGAGTAGATATTGCAAAAGAAGCAGGAATTGAACTAGGAGAAACAGGCGCAATAAAAGTAAATAGTCGAATGGAAACAAATATCGAAAACATATACGCAGCAGGAGATTGTGTAGAAAAAACTAATATAATAACACATCGTCAAGTATGGCTGCCATTAGGAACAAACGCTAATAAAGAAGGTCGCTGTGCTGCAGTAAATTTATCGGGATTTACAGAAGATTTTGAAGGTGTTTTAGGTTCAGCAGTAACAAGATATTTATCACTCACTATTTCTACAACAGGATTAACAGAAAAGGGTGCAATTTCTAATGGTTTTGATCCTGTTTCTGTAATGATAACAAAACGAGATAAAGCAGGTTACATGCCAGAAGTAGAAAATGTCACAATAAAATTAGTTGCAGATAAAAGAACCCATAAGCTATTAGGCGGTCAAGCAATAGGTTGTGGAGATGCAGACAAACGAATAAACACATTATCTGTTGGATTAATCAATGGAATAACAGTAGAAGAATTAGTAGGAGCAGATATGACATATGCACCACCATATTCAACAGCAATTGACCCATTACTATCAGCCGCAAGACTATTAGTAGACAAACTTCGTTAATGCATAAATTCAATAGGTATGCTACAATATTTCTATGAATTCGCCTTATGATGAAGAGTTAAATAATATAAAAAGTAGAGTGACTAATGCATTAGATAACACTCAACTTTATCAATTTAAAGGAACAGTATCAAAACTATTAGGTCTAACAGTAGAAGTAAAACTTCCGGGCTTAAAAATAGGTGATTTATGTTTTATTGAAACAAATACAGGAGAGCGAAAACCTGCAGAAGTAGTTGCATTCAAAGGTGAAACTGCTCAATTACTTCTATTATTAGACGGGACAGGAATAGGACAAGGGAGTTTAGTAACCTCAACAGGGAATCCAATTATTATTCCTGTAGGAGAATTCTTATTAGGGCGTTTAATTAACCCAATGGGAGAACCAATAGACGGAAAGCCATTAGATACAACAGGAGCAATGTGGCGTTCAATAGAAGGTCCACCACCAGGCCCATTTGAAAGACCGATTATAACAGAAATGTTTTCAACAGGTGTTAGAGCAATCGATAGTTGTATGACGATGGGTTGCGGACAACGTTTAGGTTTATTTGCAGGTTCTGGGGTTGGTAAAAGTACACTTCTTGGTATGATTGCAAGAAATTCAGACGCAGATGTAAACGTTGTTGCACTAATTGGAGAACGTGGTCGTGAGGTTAAAGAATTTATTGAAGACTCACTAGGTGTTGAAGGTATGAAAAAATCCGTTATCGTATGTTCAACAGGAGATCAACCTCCATTGATTAGACAAAAAGCCTTACTTGCAGCAACAGCAGTATGTGAATATTTCAGAGATCAAGGCAAAAAAGTATTCTTAATGACAGATACAGTAACACGTTGTGCGATGGCAGGTCGTGAAGTTGGTCTATCTATTGGCGAACCTCCAACAATGAAAGGCTATCCACCATCAATATTTTCTTGGTTACAAAAAGTACTAGAAAGAGCTGGTAACAGTCCAAAAGGTTCTATTACAGCATTATACACTGTACTTATGGAAGGTGATGATATTTCAGACCCAATTGTAGATATTGTGCGTGGTATTGTAGACGGTCACATTTTCTTATCTAGAAAAGTTGCCGAAAGTAACCACTATCCAGCAATTGATGTTCTAGGAAGTATTTCAAGGCTTATGTCAGCTATTGCAACTCCTGAACATAAAGCAGCAGCAGGAAAAATGAGAGCCTTGTTATCATTATATAGAGAAAACAAAGACTTGATTGACGTAGGTATGTATCAACCTGGAAGTAACCCAAAATTAGATATTGCAATCGAAATGATGCCACAAATTAACGCATTCTTACAACAAAGAACATCTGATATTGTATCAATGGATTCTACAATCAATACACTTGTAGAGATGATGGCAAATGTTGATATTTAACTGTATCACAAAAATATTTTTTATTTTTTATCAAATATACTAGTCATATCATTTATTTCATCAGAAATTGTATTTATTTCACCATTAAGCACATTTATTTTATCTGTGATAGATGATACTTGTTGACTATTACCTGTTTGTTTTGCTTGCATTAATTGTTGTTGGTATAAGTTAATTATTTCTTTTTTTATTTTAACAGCAAGCTCTTTATCTTTTTTTGTAGTAGTAACTTCTGGGACTGATTGCGATAATGATTCTATTTTTGAACTAAAATCATCATTAAAATTATAAGTATTATTTTTATTAACACTTTGAATTTTATTTTCAAACATAATAAATCTCCTTTATACTAAATAAAAAAATTATTTTATGCACAAATTTCAAAAACAATAAAAAAATTTACATAACTCAACTTTAGTTATAGATGTTATTAATATAAGAAAATGATGTTTTTGACATGTTTCTTGTTAAAATTATAGTATGGCACAAGTAGAAATTGAACAAGATACCGAATTAAAAAGCGTTGGGTTAGAATTAATGTTTCTAACTCCAGAAAAGTATGCCAATGAACAAGGGATAACAGCTGTTGAACTATCAAAATTAGTCAATTTACCACTTGATACAGTTAAGAAAAAATTAGCAATATTAAAAGAAAAAGATATAGTCAGAGTTAAGGGAAATAATCCTAAATTCTGGCTTTTTGATGAATATAACTTTCAAAGAATGGATGAAGAAGACGAAGTATTTTTACTTTTATCCTGCTTTGATGACGTAGATTTTGACAAATATTTCAGCTATTAATTTTTATATTCATATTAATAAATGAACGAAACTCTACTTGGGAGTTTCTTTACTCTATGTTTCTTTGCGGTCAAAGGGGTAAATAGATGTGGAGAGAACAAATCAAAGAATAAATATTAGTTATTATTTTTAAATTTTTACTATTAAATATATTGTTTTTAAAATTAAAAGGATAAATTTATAATTATTATTTCAATATTTATATAAATATTTTCAAGCATAACGTAGCGAATAATTAATGTTTATGAGCAAAAGACAAAACGAGTGTTGTTTGAGCGAAGCGAGTTCACTCGTTTAGATGCGAATAATACAATTAATTAATGAGTGAAGTTCTGCTTGGGAGTTTCTTTGCTCCACGTTTCTTTGCGGTCAAAGAAATGTGGAAAGGGAGAAATATATATTATTTTTTTTAACTTTTAAATAAAAAGAAAACTTATTTTCTTTTATAAATATTTAAAAAGAGGATTTGGAAATCCAAACCCTCTTTTATATAATTATAATCTTTTATTCGAATTATAATTTAGAAGCAACCATTTTAGTTGTTTCAGCTAATCTTGTAGAATAACCCATTTCGTTATCATACCAAGAAATAATTTTAACTTGGTTACCACCCATTACACGAGTTAATAAAGCATCAACTGTAGATGATTGAGAAGTACCAACGTAGTCAGAAGAAACAAGTGGTTCTTCAGTGTAGCATAATACGTGTCCATCAGCACCTTCTTTTAATGCTGCATTAACTTCTTCAACAGTAACGTCTTTAGCTGTTTCGAAAACAACGTCAACTAAAGAAACGTCTGGAGTAGGAACACGCATAGCGAAACCATCCAATTTACCTTTTAATTGAGGTAAAACAAGAGCAACAGCTTTAGCAGCACCTGTTTTTGTAGGAACGATGTTTAAAGCACCAGCTCTAGCACGACGTGGATCTTTGTGTCCAGCATCTAAGATTCTTTGGTCACCAGTATATGAGTGAACTGTAGTCATTAAACCTTTAACAATACCGAATTTTTCATCGATAACTTTAGCTACAGGAGCTAAACAGTTAGTTGTACAAGATGCCATAGAAATTACATTGTGTTTAGCTGGATCGTATTCTTTATCATTAACACCTAAAACAATAGTAATATCTTCGTTTGTAGCTGGAGCAGAAATAATAACTTTTTTAGCACCAGCATCGATGTGAGCGTGAGCTTTTGTAGCATCTGTAAAGAAACCAGTTGATTCAACAACAACTTCAACACCCAAATCTTTCCAAGGTAATTGAGCTGGATCTTTTTCTGCAAAGAATTTAATTTTCTTACCGTTTACGATGATACCTTCATCATAAGCTTCTACAGTACCATCAAATTTACCCATAACTGAGTCATATTTGAAAATTCTTGCTGCATCTTCAGGTTTTAGACCTGGGTCATTGATTGCAACATAATCGATTTCGTTAAAAATGCCTTCTCTAATAGCGGCTCTTAATGTGTTTCTACCGATTCTTCCGAATCCGTTAATAGCTACTTTTACCATAAATTTAAACTCCTTCTTATCGTAAAGTATTTTCTTTTACAAGTTCATATTATAACAAACAAAAATACTATTCAATGGGGTAAAATATTTTATTTTTACTAATTATTAGCTGTATTTTTAAAAATATATTCTAATAAAGTTCCTTTTGTATCAGTTTTTTTATTTTTAAACAAAACTTTTGTTTTATAAGTTAATTTATGAATAGGCGACAATTGTTTTAATTTTTCAAACTCTTCTTCATTAAAAGGTTCTAAAAGTTTATCTTGCATAACTTGAGCATCTAAGAATGAATGTTTATACATACTATCCCATTCTTTTTTATTTTCTTCACTTGATTTAGAAAACATAGTAAAAGCATGCAAAAATGCAAAATAATTGAATTTAAAATCATTTAATAACCAATAAATATCTAAAAAGCTTTTTAGTTTTTGAAGAATTATACTATTCCCATTAGAAGAAATAAAATAACTTGCCATATTTAAACCATCAAAATCTTTTTCTTCATCATTTTGAAGAACAAATAATTCTGATTGTTTAATGTATTGAGGAAGTGGTTCTGTTAAATAAACAGTTGCATCAATCCAGCAACCACCATATTCTGCTAAAAGATATGTTCTTAAAATATCAGAGAAGTTGGCTTGACTAATAATACCCTTATCTCTTTTTTCATAAATATAATCAGGAATATTTACATAATCTTTTATATTATCCTTAGTTAAAATAACTCTTTCAATATCACCTTTATACTTATCAACACTTGCCATACAAGCTTTTATAATTTCAGGAGCATTTTCTAAACCAGTATCCCAATATTGCCAAATTCTGTATTTTTTTTCTTTTTTAGGAAGTTTAATATAATTTTTTTCGACTTTTTCAATATATGATTTCAAATACCATTTACATAAATTCCCTTTTAATTTACGTCTTTTATTTCTATCTAAAATAAATACTTCTAAAAATAATTTAGCAATAGTATTTAAAATTTGATAATATCTATTTTGAAAATACTTTAAAAACTCTGGTTGAAATTCAGAAACCAAATTATTTTGGATAATAGAATTATAATTACACATTTTATTAATACCACCAATACCTGAGGTACCAACGGTTGTATTATTCATATTTAATTTCCATAAAGCACAATCTTGAACTGTTCTATCAAAAATTAATTTTAAATTAAATCCATTTTTATTAACTTTTATTTTTGTGCCATTTTTAACTGCATGACCCCAAAACCAAATATCATCATTTGTTGGAATTATACTCATAAAAGTTTCTGAATCAAAAACTCCTTTATCTAAAGAATTTGGAGGAAATAATGTACCATATCCTGTCATAAATTCATTATAATAAGCTGGTAAATATGTATTATTATATACATAACTTCTTGCATTCATTGAATATTTATTACAAAATCTTTTAATTAAAAAAGCTCTATTTGCATGAATATATTGAGGTTGTTTAAGATATTGTTCATAAAGACTTTCAACAAAATTTTCTGGATAAAAAATGTCATCATCTGCTGTTATAATAACATCTTCAGGAAATTCTCTTAAAGATGGAATTAATTTTTTAAAAGATTTAATATCTTCGCACCATTTAATAGATAATCCAAATTCTTGTAATCTGGTTAAATTTTCTGGTAATTCTCTATTAGGGAATTGTGAATCTGCAAGCCAAAGAACAACTTCATCAGGTAAAACTGTTTGTTGTAATAACGTCGATATTGTTTTATATACCGTATTTATTCTACCAGGAAAAGTTGTTAAAGAAACAATAATTTTAGGATTTCTTTTATCTTTTGTAACACCTAATTCATTAACTTCTTTAATATGTATTTCTATGTTATGTCTTTTACAAAATTTAATACCAAATAACCTTATAACATAGTGATCATCAATATCTTGAATAGAAAACAAAGCAGATAATGAACTTTTTAAATTTTGCAAAATTGAAACTTTTTCATTAAACATAGGATAATAATAACACAAAAAATAATAGTACAATATACGTTCTATATGCCTGTTAAAAATAATAAAAATATCCCTGATAATAATCTTTATGATAAAAAAAGCACAAGATACAGTCGGAAAGAATATCAAGAAATATCGAGTTGATAAAAAACTAACACAAGAACAATTAAGTG
Organism: Candidatus Gastranaerophilales bacterium; assembly: GCA_944326685.1. Lineage (GTDB taxonomy): Bacteria > Cyanobacteriota > Vampirovibrionia > Gastranaerophilales > Gastranaerophilaceae > UMGS1585. The sequence goes on along the minus strand of CALVEV010000029.1, from coordinate 99,187 downwards.
AAATGTGTGAAATTTCTTGTGATTATTTATCAGAAATCGAACGAGGCAAAAGACATCCAAGTATGAAACGCTTAGATGCTATAGCTGAGGCTTTAAATGTTGACTCTTATAAATTAATTATGCCTTAATTCATTTAATTTCTTATATAGTTCTATTTCTTCATTAGACAAATCTTTAGGAATAATGATTTTTATTCTAGCCTTTAATTCCCCTAAATTACCATTTTTATCAGGAAGGCCTAATTTTTTCAATCTTAAAGATTGTCCGGAAGAAACTTTTGGAGGAATTTTTATATTAACTTTTCCATGAGGAGTTGTAATTTCTTTTTGGCAACCCAACACAGCTTGAGAAGGTGTAATTTCGACATCTTTGATTAATGTTGAACCATCAATTTCATATTCTGAATCTTTGATATGAAGAACTAAATACAAATCACCTTTTCTTCCGTATGAATCTATTTTTCCTTCACCTTTAAGACGAATTTTTTGACCTTCAGAAACATTTTTAGGAAGTTTAACTTTTACAGATTTAACAGTATTTACATACCCGGTACCCGCACAATGAGAACAAAAACCACCATTAGGAGGGCATTGAGTACATTTTTCCATTTCATTAAATTTTACAGTAATAGGATCAGAACTCATTAAATCCTTTAAAGAAACATTTAAAGACTTTGTTATATCAAGATTTTCAGAAGATTTAGCTGTTTGCCTTGTTTGTCTTTGAGTATTAGCGCCACCAAAATCAAAACCTGAAAAACCGCCAGTTGAGCGGGTTTGTTGACCTGACATAAAATCTCCAAATAGAGAAGAGAAGAAATCAGAGAAACCACCAGCACCAGAGCCAAAGTCAAAACCTTGTGCTCCACCTTGGTTAAAATTAAAACTAAATTGTTCAAATCCTGGAGGTGGAGTATAATCCGCACCACCTTGCCAATTAGAACCTAGACTATCATATCTTTGACGTTTTTGTTTGTCACCTAAAACTTCATAAGCCTCATTAATATCTTTGAATTTTTGTTCAGCTTCTTTTGTTTTATTAACATCAGGGTGATATTTTCTAGCTAATTTTCTAAATGCAGATTTTATTTCTTTCTCATCTGCATCTCTTTTTACACCTAATATTTCATAATAGTCTTTGTATTGCATATTAATCCATCTCCTATATTAATAATAATATAAATTTTATAAAAACAGATAGAATTAATATTTTTTTAATCATGTTAAAAGACCGACTCAATTGAGTCGGTCTTGAAATTTAAAACATCTTAATTATGCAATTTTATTAAAAGTAGCCATTTGGTCAGCTTTACGTTTTTCATTATGATTTAATAATCCATCAACAGAAGCTCCGATAACTAAACCACTAACAATAGTTTTAATCGCAGGACCAATAGCTAATAATGCAGCTTTAGGATTTTTTGTTGTTACAGCCAAAATAACTGCACTAGCAACACCAGCTACAACACCTAAACCCAAACCTACCTTTTTAGCAGAGTTTGTATGGTAATATGGATTACCTTGTTTTGTCATACGAATATTTTTTGTTTCCTTGTTTTTTTGAGGTTTAACAGAACTAACATTCATAACTGGAGTTTTACCAAATGATACAACCATACACACCTACTTTCTTTTAATAATCCTACAGTTAATAGAAAAAATTTTTGTTTTACTTTTTGCTATTTTATTAAAATTTATTTACAAAAAATATTAAAAGTGATATATTATATGACAAAAAAGAAAGGAGAGTGAATTATGAAAAAACTCTTATTAACAGTTTTAGCATTGTGTTTAATGTGTTCAGTAGTTGTAGCAAAACCTTGCAAAAAAGGTTGTCCAGTAGCGCCTCAAACAACACAACAAACAGTAGTAGACAAATGCACTTGTCCAAATTGTAATTGTGAAAAATGTGATTGCAAATGTACAAAGAAAGATTGTACATGCCCTGATTGTGAAGCAGCAAAAAAACAATTAGAAAATTGTAATTGTCCACAATGTACGACAAAAGAAGGTAAAAAAGAATGTACATGTCCTGATTGTGAAAAAGCAAAATCACAACTAGAAAACTGCGACTGTCCTAATTGTGTAAAACCAACTTGCACTTGTCCAAATTGTCAATGTGACAAATGTAATTGCCAACCAGCAAAAGATTGTACATGTCCAGAATGTGAAAAAGCAAAACAACAATTAGAAAATTGTGATTGCCCTCAATGTACACCTAAAAAATAATTTATATTTATTATTACAAAAGACCGGCTCTTATTGAACCGGTCTTTTGTATTGAATAAATTAGAATAATTATTTCCAACTATTTAAATAGTTTTGTTGTTCTTCTGTTAAAGTATCAATTTGAATACCCATAGATTCTAATTTTAGAGAAGCAATTTTTTCATCAACTTCATGAGGAAGAGTATATAATTTATTCTCTAACTTACCATGATTTTTAACAACAAATTCAATACCTAATGCTTGGTTTGCAAAACTCATATCCATAACTGATGCAGGATGTCCTTCAGCAGCAACTAAGTTTACTAATCTACCTTCTGCTAAAACATAAACAGATTTACCATTAGGTAATTTATATTCATCCATAAATGGTCTAATTCTATTAATTTCAACTGCTATTTTTTTCAAATCAGGAACATTAACTTCATGATCAAAGTGACCAGCATTTGCTAAAATTGCACCGTCTTTCATTTCTAAAATATGATGAACATCAACAACATGAATATCACCAGTAATAGTTAAGAAAACATCACCTTCTTTAGCAGCATCAGCTATAGGCATAACTCTATAACCTTCCATAGCAGCTTCTAAAGCTTTTAATGGGTCAACTTCGCAAACGATAACATTAGCACCTAATGCTTTTGCTCTCATTGCACAACCTCTTCCGCACCAGCCGTATCCTGAGATAACAACTGTTTTACCAGCTAAAAGAATATTTGCTGCACGGAAAATACCGTCCATTGAACTTTGACCTGTTCCGTATCTATTATCATATAAGTGTTTTGTTAAACTTGTATTTACACCAACTGCAGGGAATAATAATTTACCTTCATTTTCTAAAGCTTCTAATCTTATAATACCTGTTGTTGTTTCTTCTGTAGAACCAATTAATTTTTTAGCAATTTCTGGTCTTTCAGCATGAATTGTAGCAACTAAATCACAACCATCATCAATAACAATATCTGGATTATGATCTAATGCAGCATTAACATGTTTTTTATAAGTTTCAACTGACTCACCAGCATAACCTTGAACAGGAATATCCCAATATTTAACTAAAGCAGCAGCAACATCATCTTGTGTAGATAATGGATTTGAAGCAACTAAAATAGCATCAGCTCCACCTGCTTTCATAACTGTACATAAAGCTGCTGTTTCTTTTGTAATATGTACACAAGCTGATAATTTCAAACCTTTAAAAGGTTGTTCTTTAATAAATCTTTCTTGAATTTTTCTTAAAACAGGCATATCTTTTAAAGCCCATTCGATATTATTTTTACCTTGTTCAGCAAGGTTAATATCTTTAATATCTGATTTACTTAATGCGTCAGAAGTTTTTTCTAAAACCATACTTGTCATTCCCTAATCCTCTTTTATTGAGTAACATAAATAATTGTTTTTATAACACTTATATTTTATCATAATCTTTTTTTATTTCATAAAATTTATATTTAATTTTATTATTCTTAACACGAATAACAAAAAAAATTTTTAGCATTTTTCATGAATATATAAACAATATAGGAGAAAAAAAATGAATACATTACCCTTAAATAATTTTTCAATAAGTTATTCCCCTTCAATATCAAATCAAAAATTAAATCCTAATAAACCATATAAATTATTAGCACAAAACATTGATTCAATAGAAAAACTAACTAAAGAATCAAACCCTATAGAATATCCAACAAGAATGTTATTAAATTTATTAAAAAGTGGTTTAACAGGTAAACCTGCAGATGAAAAACTTTTTACAGGTAGAAATTATGAAGATTGGGCAAGAATGTATAATTTATCTCATCAAAATGCCGTCATGCCTGTAGTTCTAGAGGGATTAGAAAATAATTCAAATATAAAAGTACCTGATAATATCAAACAAAATATGGAAATTAATAAAGAATTTGCTAAAAATTATCATAGTCAACAAGAATGGATACTTAAAAAATTTACAGAAATGACATCCGCAAATGGAATTGATACGGTTCAAATGAAAGGAATAGGATTTTCAATGAATTATCCAAATCCAACATCTAGATTTGGAGGAGATATAGATATTTACAATTACAAGCACGGAACAGATCCTTCGAAGCCAGAAAATAATATGTCATTTATTGTAGATAAAATAGCAAAAAAACATGGGATGAAATACGAAAATCACGGATATAAACATAGTCAATTAACTTTTCATAAAATGCCTATAGAAAATCATAGAAGTTTTTTAAATGTTGAATCCTCTTCATTAGCAAAAAAAATGAATAGTTATTTGTATAAAGTACTAAAACCAACTCAAGAAATTTTACCTCATGGAACAAAAATACTTGTACCATCAAAAGAATTTAATACAGTCTTTATATCATTCCATGCAATGCAACATTATCTTGGAGGTGGGATTAATTTTCATCATCTAGCAGATTGGGCAGTACATATAAATAAACATGGATTAAAAATACCAGAAGAAGCAAAAGATACAAAACTAGAAAAATTTATGTATGCATTTACAAATCTAGCAAATAAACATTTAGGTACAAATATAAAAGTTCCGGAAAATAAAAAATTAGAAGATTCTATTTTTAATAGAATTCTTAATCCTGATATGAGTGAATCAGGACTAGTAAAACCAAACACAAAAAATCCTTTTAAAATTACAAAATATAAAATAAAAGCAATAATTGATAGAACAAAAACTCAAAACGAATTTTGGGGAACAAAAAATACAGTCATAGGTAATATGTTCAAATCATTTATAATACACCTTAAAAACCCTAAATTATTTATAAATGCATTTACAAAATTATAATGATTCAAAAGCAGTATTAATAAAAATAGAATCATTATTAATATCGACAATAGCCCATCTTAGAGGGATTATCATATATAAATTTTTCAGTTGAGATTCAATATACTCAACTGAAAAATCTCCTATATTTTTAATTTCAAAAATTTTAGATTTAATTTGCATTATTCCACTGTAACAGATTTTGCAAGATTTCTAGGTTGATCAACATCTTTACCTAAGAATTCAGCAATATAATAAGCTAATAACTGTAAAGGAATGATAGCAATAATTGGTGATAAGTACTCATCAACATCAGGAATTCTAATAATATCTTCGAATAAATCATTTAATTTTTCATCATTAGAATTAGTCAAAGCAATCATTCTAGCATCTCTGGCTTTAGCTTCTTCACTATTAGATAAAATTTTATCGTAAACCATACCCTTCATCATAATAGATAAAACAGGCATAGATTCATCTAACATTGCAATAGGACCATGTTTAAGTTCACCTGCAGGATATCCTGTTGCATTAATATAGCTAATTTCTTTTAATTTTAAAGCACCTTCTAAAGCAGTTGCATAATTTAAACCACGAGCAACAAACACAAAGTTTTTAAAATTAGCATATTTTTTAGCAATCTCTTGAATATTTTTCTTATGATCTAAAATTTCTTCAGCTTTTTCAGGTAAAGTTATTAACCCATGTTTTAAAGCCATAAGTTTAGCAGAATCAATAGAACCTTTAATTTCTGCAATATGTAAAGCCAATAAATAGAAAGAAATTAACTGCGCCATATAAGATTTAGTAGCAGCAACAGAAACTTCAATCCCTGCATTAACAGGAATTAAACTATTAGCTTCTCTAGCCATTGTAGAATCAGGTCTATTTGTAATAATTAAAATATGAGAACCTTGTTTTTTAGACTGTTTAACAGCAGTAATAGTATCAGCTGTTTCACCTGATTGAGAAACACCTATTACTAAAGTTTTATCATTTGTTGTTGTTTTTCTATAAATAAATTCACTAGAAGGTTCAACATCAACTGATATTCCACAAAAATCTTCAAGAATATATTTACCAATCATAGCTGCGTGTAAAGATGTTCCACAAGCTACTATTTGTATTCTATCAAGTTTTTTTATAGTATCTAAATCAAGTTTAACTTCATCAAGTTTAATAGGTTGATTATCAGAAATTATTTTACCTGATAAAAGATTTCTAATAATACTTGGTTGTTCGTGAATTTCTTTAAGCATAAAATGTTTAAATCCCATTTTACTTAAAGAAACAGATTCCCAAGGTAATGTTTCAATATGTGGTTGTAACTCAACACTAAAACTATTTATTAATTTCATAGAATCAGGAGTTAAAGTAACAATTTGATTATCATCTAAATAAACAGCAGTTTTTGTATAATCAATAATAGCAGGAACATCAGATGCTACATAGTATTCATTTTCGCCAATACCAACAAGTAAAGGAGCATTTCTTTTTGTAGCAACAATAGTGTTAGGAACATCTTGATGCATAACACAAATAGCATAAGCCCCATTAATTTGTTTTGTAGCAATTCTAACAGCATCAGTTAAATTGTTAACTTTGCCATATTCTCTAGCAATTAAATGAGCCAATGTTTCAGTATCTGTTTCAGAACGGAAAACACAACCATCATTTTTTAACTCTTCTCTTAATTCTTTGAAATTTTCAATAATACCATTGTGAACAATAACTAATTTTCCACAAGTACAAGAATGAGGATGTGCATTAATAGTATTAGGAGCACCGTGCGTTGCCCATCTAATATGTCCAATACCCATTGTTGATGATTTTAAATGTTCTTTTTTAGGTTCAACAAGATTTTTTAAATTTTGAAGTTTACCTTCTTCTTTGTACATCTCAATTTTATTATCAACACTAACAGCAATACCTGCTGAATCATATCCACGGTATTCTAATTTAGTTAATCCATTGAATAATATATCAACAACAGATTTTTTACCTACATATCCTACAATTCCACACATTATATAAATCTCTCCAATTAAAATTCTAGCTTTTAAAAACATACTACCATAAATTGATTAAAATTAAAGGGGGTTAATAAAAGTTTTATATTTCTTTAATCTATAAAATTCATCTAATTAAATGTTGTAAATACAAATAATTTTATTAAAAATTAATATATGAAAAAATTAATAACATTATTACTTATATTTTCCATCGGCTTATGTTCATTTGCAGCAAAAGCAAAAAAATCATCAGCAATCCCAGATGAACAACTTGCAGTAATGAGCTTAACAATAGATCATATAATGGAAAAAATATATAGCGGAAGTTTTTTATCTCCATCAGATACTAAAGCTTTAATCAGTGTAAAAATAAAACTTGATGATAATATGCTAATATCACCAGAATCTCAATACGCACCTTTATATTATAAATTAGGAAAAGTTTATCAAATCAGAGGTGAAAAAAAAGAAGCAATAGAATGTTATCAATCAATAATAGAAAATTTTACAGATACAGCCCTAGCTCCAAAAGCAGCACAAGAGTTAAAAAAGATGGGAATAACTGTAGTATTACCTGAAAAAACAAATACTGAAACAGAAGAAGAATAAAATGTAGAAAACCATGTAAATTAATGTAGAAAACTCTATAATTTTCTACAGTTTTCTACATTAGAAATTTAAAATAAAAAGTTTTCTACAAAATCAAAAAATTATCTACAAAGTTTTCTACACTTTTTCTACAAAAATATACAAATCTTATTTTTCAAGTTATTACTTAAATAGAACCCCATTTAAACACCCTTTTCTACAAATAATTAATCCTTATGATGATTATTAAATATATATATTATTAATTAATATATATAATAAATAATAAATAAAAATTTCAAAAAATTTTTTGCTTTTAGAAATATAAAAAAATGTATCTTTTATATTTAGAATATTTTGTTTTTATTTTATAATATAAGATATAAAGAATAAGAAGATTAGGGGAGTAATTATATATGAAATTTCTTGTTGAAAAAGATAATATGTTTAACGGAGTAAAAATAGTAGAACGTGCAACTGTCATAAAAGGATTGCAACCAGTTCTTGCAAATATATTGATAGAAGCAATATCTCCAAATAAGTTAATCTTATCAGCAACAGATTTTGATTTATCTATAACAACAGAAATTGATGCTCAAATAGAAACAGAAGGAAAAATTACACTTCCTGCAAAAAAATTAATGGATATAATTTCTCGTCTTAATGATGGCTTAATATCTTTTGAATTAAATGAAAATACAATGTTAATAACAAATGGAAAAACAAAGTTTGAAATAATTGGTATTTCAGCTTCAGAATTTCCACAAATAGAAGAAGTAACAAATAAAGAAGAAGAAATAGAAATCGATTTAGAGCCATTTACAAAAGGAATAAAAGAAGCAGCATTTGCAGCAGCAGGATATGAAACAAATAATTTATTATCAGGTGTAGTATGCGATATAAATAAAAATGTATTAGAAATCGCATCAACAGATGGTAATAGATTAGCAAGAGCAAGAAAAATAATAAATAATAAAGAAGATAAAACAATACAAATGATAGTACCATCAAAAGTTCTTCAAGAATTTTTGAAAATGAGTTATTTGTTAGATGATGAAAATGTAAAAATATACATAGAAAAAACAAAAATGATGATAGAATCAGGAAGAACAAAGATTGTATCTCGTTTAATGGAAGGTCAGTATCCAAAATATAATCAATTGATTCCTACTACTTTCCCTAAAGAAGCAAAAATAAATGTATCAACAATTATAAAATCATTGGAAAGAGTATCAACAATGGTTAATGAAAAAACAAGTATAGTAAAACTTCAATTTAGTGAAAACAAATTAAGTTTGATGGGTGATACTCCGGATGCTGGTGCTTCAGAAGATGAAATTGAAATAACATATTCAGGAGAAGATATCTTAATTGCATTCAACTATAAATATTTATTAGATTGTTTCAAAAATTTAGAATCAGATGAATTGGTAATAGGTATGAATACAAATCTTTCAGCAACTGTATTGAAACCATACAATGAAGAAGATTTTGTATATTTAGTAATGCCTGTTCAAATACGTTAATAAACAACTTTTTTCTTTGTTTGTTCAGTATCAAATTTTGCAATTTGTGGTGCAAGTTTTTTGTTAGCATACATTGTGCCTACAACTAGTGATGTGAAAACAATAGGTATTCTAAAAATACTTTTCATTCCTTTAGTAACACTTGTTGATAAAGTTAGGAAGAAAACAGGAATAAGAGTATCTTTTAAAACACTTTTAGTTGTATGTTTTAATTTATCTTTAAAAGTTTTTTCTTCTGCAATTCTAAAGCTTTGTAGTCCAATAAATGAATTGTTAAATACTCTCATTTCTGGCATATTGTAAATATTATAAATAATACTTTTTTTAGTTTTTTCATCTACGATATTATCTAGATGTTTAATATCATTAGGGAATTTTTTCTTTATTTTATTAAACGGATTGTCATTATCTGTATTATTTTGTATTGTTTTGTTTTTTAAAGAGTTATTATTTTTATCATCTGTATTGTAAATATTATCATTAAGAATTTTAGATTCATCCTCAATTTTATTATCAATATAATTTTTGTGAGAATGTCCTATATTAATTAAAGAGTCAGTAAATAAACCTCCAGCAACCCCAGATAGAAGTATAAGAGTACTATCAATACTTTCTTTAACTATATTATAAGAACTTTTAGCAATGAATTTAATAGGTTTTTTGAGAATATTTTTATCAGATTTCCAGAAATTAGTATTTCTAATTTTATCAATTTGTTTATGAGCAAAGTTAAAAGCTTGTTTTTTTAACGGAGAATTAATAAAGTTCTTTCTATTTAAACTATAAGCAACAAGTCCTGCAGCAGAGCCTGCAAGTATAGCAGAGTCTTTCATTAACACATTTTTCTTTTCATTATAAGGAGCTTTCTGATAATCTTTCAGCACCTTATAAGCGCCAGTGAATCCGAATAAAAACACACTGGCAGACTGTGAATTTAAAACTCTGTTAAAATTACTAACAAAACTCATTGCATGTACATAAAACCCAAACAAAAAATATTTTGCTATGAGAATGTTAAAAAAGTATTGAAAATATTAATTGTGATCGCCAGGAGTGATAACTTTATCAATAAGTCCATACTCAACAGCTTGTGCAGCAGACATATAATAATCTCTTTCACAATCTTTCTGAACTTTTTCAACATCTTGTCCTGAATTTTGAGCTAATATAGTAGTTAATTCTTTTTTCATTCTAAGAATTTCTTTAGCTTCAATTTCGATATCAGTAGCTTGCCCTTTAGCTCCCCCTAAAGGTTGGTGAATCATAATTCTAGCAGAAGGAAGAGCTAATCTTTTACCTTTAGCACCAGAAGATAAAAGGAAAGAACCCATACTAGCAGCTTCACCTAAACAAATAGTAGAAACATCTGCTTTAATAAGATTCATAGTATCATAAATAGCCATACCAGCAGTAATAACACCACCAGGGCTATTAATGTATAGCATAATATCTTTTTCAGGATTTTCACTATCAAGAAGTAAAAGTTGAGCGACAATAGAGTTAGCTACTTCATCATCAATTTCAGAACCTAAGAAAATAATTCTTTCTCTCAATAATCTAGAAAAGATATCAAAAGAACGTTCACCTCTTGAAGAAGCTTCAATAACTGTAGGCATATAGCTTAAAATTTTAGAAACATCACTCATGCTTTTCTCCTTTTTTTATGAGTTCATTATATTACAAACCTTTTTTTCTGTCACGAAATAATCAAATTTAATGTCAAATTTTTCGTAAGGAATAGAATCAAAAATAAGTTCTTCAGGTATTGGAACAATTTTTGTAGAATAAATATGAGCTAAAAATCTGTCGTAAAAACCACCACCATATCCTAAACGATTTCCATATTTATCAATAGCAAGAGCAGGGATTATAATTAAATCTATTTTAGGACAAGAAATACATTCAGTTGTTGGTTCTTTAATGTTGTATTTTTTTATAACTAAATTATCCCCTTTTTTGTATGGACAGCATTCTAGATTTTTTCCATTCATTCGGGGTAGATAAAAATTCTTATCTTCAAAATCTAATAAACCTAATAAATTAATCTCTTTTTCTAAGGGGTAAAAAATCATAATATTATTTGAATATTTAAAAATATCTGATTGGGTTAAATTATATACAATATTTTTGCTAATTTGTTTAATATCCAAATTATTACGAATATTTTTGGCTTTTAGTCTAAGAGATGTTTTGTTATCCATAAATTTAATATATAATAAAATCGGATATGGATAAAGAAAAAGAAACAAATTTATATAATCCTGAGTGGGATGAACATGGATATATTCAAGTTTACACAGGTGATGGTAAAGGCAAAACCACAGCATCATTAGGTCTTGCAATGCGCGCATTAGGTCGTGATTGGAAAGTTTTACTTATAATGTTTACTAAGGGTGGAAACAAATATGGAGAATTGAATTCTTTCCGTAATTTATCAGAAAAAATAAGTAAGAATTTAACAATTTACCAAGCGGGTACAGAGCATATTGTTTATTCAAATAATATAACAGAAGAGGATAAAAAAGTTATTACAGAAGGCTGGGAAAAAGCTAAAAAAGCAATAAAAAATAATGAATACAATTTGATAATTTTGGATGAATTAAATATAGCAATATCATTAGGGATAATAGATGTAGATGATGTTGTAGAAACAATAAAAAATAAACCAGATAGAATGGAAATAGTATTAACCGGCAGATGTGCTAATCAAAAAATAATAGATGTAGCTCACTTGGTATCCAAGATAGAGCCTGTAAAACATTATTGGGATATAGGAGTTTCAGCTAGGAAAGGAATAGAATTCTAATACTTTTTTCCTACATAAAAATATTAATTTTTCGAAAAAAATAAACTCTCAAACGGTTCAATAGAATATCTGAACTCATAACTTAACATGAGTTTAGAGGTCTATTATGCTAAAGAAATTGTTTGTATTATTAATCTTAATATTTGGTTTGAGTGCTTATTCAGCGGATAGTACATCAACAACGTTATCAAAATTAGAAGATGTAACATTTGGGGTTGATTATTCAAATGAAAAACCTGAATCAAGATTGAGCCGATTAGAAAAAAATATATATGGGCAATCAAAAACAGGTTCAATAAAAACAAGATTAGATAAGATAAACAAGGATATAGCAGGAGATGTTATAGGTGAAGAAATAACACCAACCAAAGATACCTTTATGAATGAAGAGGATATAATAGCAAGTGATGGAACAGAAAATTATCCTATTTTAAATGAAATAGAACAAAAATTATTTAATAAATCCACACCAGAAAAAAGTCTTCATTCTCGTATAGTGAATATAGAAAAGAAGTTATTTAATAAAAGTTATGATACCGAAGATTATTACACACGAGTTGAACGAATTAAGGCTGAATACTATAACCAAAATCCTCCAATTGCTAATAATTGGGACAATGATAATTATGGGGACAGTTATAGTAATGATTATACAGCTTACAACGATACGGAGCCGGATATTCAATCTTATTACACTCCTCCTACAATGAGAAATTGGGATAGACAAAATCAAGGTCCATATAGTACCTACAGTCCAAAAGATGAATATGAATTGGCAGCATTAGAAGAAAGAATTTTAAATAATACCTATCCAAATGATACAGTTAATGACAGGTTATCAAGGTTAGAAAATAAGGTTTTTGAAACAGATTTTTTCTATGATGATGCAAAAATAAGAATTGATAGACTAGCAAGTGTTTCAAAGGCCAAAAAGAGTTCTCATAAATATGATAACAACCGATTTTATTCAAAATTAAATACAGCAGTATCAATAGGTTCAATGTTGTTAATGGTATTAGCGTTTATATTGTAAATGTCTAGCCTTGAGCGTTTGCACCTGATACGATTTCAATAAGTTCTTGAGTAATTGCACCTTGACGAGCTTTATTATAATTAACAGTTAAATTAGCAATCATTTCTTCTGCGTTATTTGAAGCTGCTGACATAGCTGTCATTCTTGATGCTAATTCACTTGCATTTGCTTCTAATAGTGCTTGGTAAATTGAATTTGTAATGTACATAGGTACAAGTTTTTTAAGAATACTGTCAGTTGATGGAATAAATTCCATTAGTGGATCTGGTTCGCCTGTTTTTTCTGTTTCTTCTTCAAGTTTTACAGGTAAAACCGTCCAATCTTGAACAGAATATGACATCATATTATTAAATCTTGTTGTTACTATTTCAATTTTATCAATTTTTTTGTTAATAAAATCATCTGCTAAATCTTCAGCAATCATATGAGCACCTGATGGAGTTGGGTCATTTGCTATTGCTAAATATGTTTTTGCAATTTCTATACCATCATTTTTATGTTTGAATGCTGAAATACCTTTTTGTCCAACAATATAAAGAACGACATCTTTACCTTCATCTTTATATGATTGTATTTTTTTCAAAATAGCTCTTACAACATTAGCGTTATAAGCACCTGCAAGACCTTTATTTGAAGAAATAAGAACAAGACCTACAGTATTTATATCTCTTTTAGTTAACAAACCAAAGTAATTATTAAGGCTATCTTCTATTTTTTCTCCAGATTGAGAAATTTCATTAACTGTAGAAAGCATTTTTCTAAAAAGTGACAATAATTCTGTTGCAAATGGTCGTGCTGCTTTTACTGATGATTCAGCTTTTTTAACCTTTGCTGCGGCAACCATTTTCATTGCTCTTGTAATTTTTTTAGTATTTTCAACACTACTTATTCTACTTTTAATATCTTTTAAATTTGCCATAATTTTTCCTTTGATTTATTAATATCAGGCGAGAGTTATATCTCGCCTGAATATAAATTATAAACTAGCTTTGTAGTTATCAAGTTCTTTTCTTAGAGCTTCCATATCAGCATCTTCTAGGTTTGAACCTTCGTTTAATCTTTGAGCTAATTCTGGAAGTTTTGTATTAAAGAATTCAAACCAACCTTCTTTGAAAGATTGAATATCTTTGTTTTCAACGTCATCAAGATATCCTTCGTTAGCTGCAAATAAGATTGAAACTTGATTTGCAACTGATAAAGGTTTGTATTGAGCTTGTTTAAGAACTTCTGTAAGTTTTTGACCTTTAAGAAGTTGTTTTTTAGTTGTTGCATCTAAGTCTGATGCAAATTGAGCGAATGCTTCTAATTCTCTAAACTGAGCAAGGTCAAGTCTTAATTTCCCTGCAACCTTTTTAATCGCTTTAGTTTGAGCAGCACCACCAACACGAGATACTGAAATACCTGCGTTAATAGCTGGTCTTATACCTGCGTTAAATAAAGATGATTCAAGGAAAATTTGACCGTCTGTAATAGAGATAACGTTTGTTGGAATATATGCAGAAACGTCACCTGCTTGTGTTTCGATGATAGGAAGTGCAGTAATACTACCACCGCCTAACTCATCAGAAAGTTTTACAGCTCTTTCTAATAATCTTGAGTGTAAGTAGAATACATCACCAGGATATGCTTCACGTCCAGGTGGTCTTCTTAATAACAAACTCATTGCACGATATGCTTGAGCTTGTTTAGTCAAGTCATCATAAATAATAAGAACGTGTTTACCTTGTTCCATAAATTCTTCTGCAATAGCTACACCTGCAAATGGTGCAATATATTGAAGTGGAGCTGGTTCGTTTGCTGTTGCTGAAACGATAATTGAATATTCCATTGCTCCATGGTTTTCAAGAGTTTTTGCTAATTGAGCAACTGTTGAAGCTTTTTGACCAATTGCAACATAGATACAAATTACATCTTGTCCTTTTTGGTTAATGATAGTATCAATCGCAATAGCAGTTTTACCTGTTTGTCTGTCACCAATAATTAACTCACGTTGACCACGTCCGATAGGTGTTAAAGCGTCAATAGCAGTTAGACCAGTTTGTAGAGGCTGGTGAACAGATTTTCTTGCAACAATACCTGGTGCAATTCTTTCAACAGGACGAGTTTTGTCATATTGAATATCACCTTTACCGTCTAAAGGTCTACCAGTTGGGCTGATAATACGACCAATTAAGTTATCACCAACTGGAACAGATGCGATTCTTCCAGTTGTTTTTACAGTCATACCTTCTTTAATGTGAGTATATTCACCTAAAATAACAATCCCAACATTGTCTTCTTCTAAGTTTAACGTAATACCAAGTGTTCCTTTGCCATCTTCGAACTCAACAAGTTCATTTGACATAACGTTTCTTAATCCATAGATTCTGGCAATACCGTCACCTACTTCTAAAACGCTTCCAACGTTTGATATTTCTGTTTTTGATTCATAGTTCTGAATATTTTCTTTTATAATAGAACTAATTTCATCAGGATTAATAACTGCCATAGTTTTCCCTCTTTTATTTAATAATATTTCTACCTATCATTTGTAATTTAGATTTCAAGCTAGTATCAATAATGCTATCACCTACGATAAATACAAGACCTGCGATTATATCAGGATTAACAGACCAATCAACTGTAACTTGTTTTTGAAGTTTGCCTGATAATCTGTTTTTGATATTTTCTTTCATATTATCATCTAGGTTTATAGCAGAAACTATTTCTATTTGAACGAAATTATTTTCTTTATCAAGTTCAGCTTGAAATTCTGCTAAAATGCTTTCTACTATATTAAATCTATCTTTTTCAATTAAATATAATAGAAAATTAAGAGTTATTTTGTGGATTTTTCCATCAAAAATCTTTGAAATAACATTTTGTTTATCAGCTTTTGATACTCCTGGAGTTTTCATAAGATTAACAAGTTCATATGAATTATTAAGCGCTTCTTTTACATTTTCTAAATCGTGAAGGATAAATTCTTTATTTACATTATCAGCTTCACAAAGTTCTAAAAGAGCTTTTGCATATCTTTTTGAAATTGTTTTAAATTCGTTAAATTCAGCATTTTTCATTATAAATCAACTCCGATTCTATCAATAGCATCAATGCTTTCATATATATATTTATGATGTAGCCCAGGATCATTTTCTAGAGCTTTTTTTATTTTTTCTTCTGCAAGAGAAAGTGCTTGTTCAGCTGTTTCTTTCATAATTTCATTTTTAACAGATTTAATATTTGCATCAATAGCTTTTTTACTATTTTCTTTAATTACTCCAGTTTGAGAATATCCTTCTTGGATAAGTTTTTCACCGATAACTTTTGCATTATCTTCAGCGGCTTTAAAGATTTTGAACATTTCTTCATCTATTTTTGTTACTGCTTCTTGTGCTTCATATAACTTTTGAAGAGAAGAATCTTTTTCTTGTTCAGAATCAGATATTGTTTGTTCTATTTTTTTTCTGCCCGCTTCTATTTTGCTACCTAAATCAAATTTCTTAACCATCCATGCCAATAATAAAATCATGACAACGAAGTTAAATAAATTTGATTCACATATTTTTGACCATATTTCAATTAAATTTTCCATTAATGCCTCATAAAATTATTCAGTGAAAATTCTTATTACCAGCCAAGAACCTTTGAAGTAATAATATCAGCTAAGATATTAACTTCTTCTTTAAGTTCATGTTTTGCTTCAATCACTTCACTTTGAGTTTCTGCTTGAGCAATCGCAATTTCTTTTCTAGAAAGAGTTTTTTCATTTTCAATTATTGCATCTTTTTTAGCTTTGTATTCATTAAGTATTTTTTGGTAAGTTTCTCTTGATGATTTTTGAGCTTTTTCCATACTAGAAACTTGCCATTTTTTAAGAATATCTGTTTTTTCTTGAGCTATTTTAGCTTTTAAATTATTCTTATCTATTAAATCTCGTCTTTCTCTAACAATTCTATCTAGCGGTTTATACAAAATCGCATTCATAATTATCATGAAAATTACGAAACTAATCATTGCTATAAAAAAAGTTGCATTAAACTCTAACATTTTCTCTTTCCTTTGTTTTTATTAAAAGGAGAGAATTTTTCTCTCCTTTTTAAAAATTATTTTGCGAATACTAACAATAAAGCGATGAATAACGCATAAATTGAAGTAGCTTCAGCTAAACCAGCACCGATGATGAAGTTTTTGAATGCTTCACCTTTGATTTCAGGTTGTCTAGCAACAGCATCTAAAACACCTTTAGTTGCGATACCAATACCGATACCACCACCGAAAACGCCTAATGCAGCAAGCCCTGCACCTAATTGAGCTGCGTTAAAATCAAAAGATGTTGCTAATTGTTCTACTGCCATAAGTTTTTCTCCTTTATATTCTAGGGTTTTACCCTCTATTAACTTTTGTTTTATTTTTTATAATTTTATTCTTCTTCATTTACTGCCATTGTAATATATGTTGTTGATAACAATGCAAATACTAATGCTTGAATCAATGCAACAAATAATTCAAATAACATAAATGGAAGTGGTAAGAAGTATGCTAACATCCCTAAGAATGTTAATACCATAATTTCGCCTGCCAAAATGTTGGCAAAAAGTCGGAGTGCAAGTGAGAATGGACGAACAAATAATTCTAATCCATCAATTAAAGTTGTCATAATTCCACCAATTGACCAACCGTGGAAGAAGAACTTCATTGCACCGTGTTTTTTAATACCATAGTAAATATAATATATAGATACAACAATAGCCATAGCTGCTGTCATATTAATATCATTGTTAGGTGATGCTAGTTCACCAGCTTTAAGTTCAATAATTCTCAAAGGAATTTGTCCAACAAGGTTGGCTGTTAAAATAAACATAAATAGAGTAAGAATAAGTGGATTATGTTTTTTAGCTTCTTCTTCACCCATGCCACTACTTGTAATTTGTGAGAAGTAATTAATAATACTTTCTCCAATATATTGTAATCTTGTTGGAATAACAGATGCATTTCTGATAATAAGAATCGCAAAAACGATTAATATTCCCATAGCAAGCCACATAGTTAATAGGGTATCCATATTGAAAGAAATGTTGTGCCCTGCAATTACATTTGTTACTATCCAGTGATGACTTTCACTCATAAAAACACTCTTTCATCTTCTTATTGTAACATTTTCGTTACAAGTTTAGCATGAGAAATATCATTTTGCAATAAACTATTTATACTGTAATGCTTGTGAAATATGAGCGTCTAATATTTTATCTGATTCATCTAAATCAGCAATTGTTCTGGCAAGTTTTAAGATACGATTGTATTTTCTTCCTGAAAGTTGATATGTTTTAGTTGCTATTTCCATCATTTTTTGAGATGTCTCTGTTAGTTCACAATATTTTTTTATCAATTTATTAGGGATCTCTGAATTAGTTAAAAAGCCGTCGTTTTTATATCTTTCGGTTTGAATTTTTCTAGCCTTAGAAACTCTTTTTCTTATATCAGAAGATGTTTCTCCTTCTTTTTTAAGAGTTAATTCTTCCGTTGATAATCTTGGAACATTTATTATTAAATCAATTCTATCTAACAATGGGCCTGACAATCTTGCTTGATATCTTTGGATTTGCACATCAGAGCATGTACATTGTTTTTCTTTATCACCTAAAAAGCCACAAGGGCATGGGTTCATAGCACCTACAAGCATAAATTTTGCGGGATATTTAATAGATGTTTTTGCTCTTGATATTACAATTTCACCATCTTCTAACGGCTGTCTTAATGTTTCTAGTACATTTCTTGGAAATTCAACCATTTCATCTAAGAATAATACCCCTCTATGAGCAAGAGTTATTTCTCCGGGTTTTGGATTTGTTCCACCACCTATAATGCCTGTTGCTGATGCTGTATGATGAATTGGTCTGAATGGTCTTTTGGTAACTAATGGTTTATCACTAGGTAAAAGACCTGAAATACTATAAATTTTTGTTAGTTCAAGTGCTTCTGAAAGTTCAAGAGGAGGTAAGATTGACGGAAAACATTTTGCCATTAATGTTTTACCTGAACCTGGAGAACCTGTCATCAATATATTATGGCCTCCTGCAGCTGCAATTTCTAGGGCTTTTTTAGCTTTTTCTTGTCCTTTGACATCTTTAAAATCATACAAATAATCTTCTTCATTATCTGCAAAAAATTCTTCTATATTAATCTTTGTTGGCTCGATTGGTTTTTCAGTAAAATGAGAAACAATATCAGAAAGATGATTTATTCCAATAATATTAACATCACCCTGAACTAAAGCGGCTTCTTTTGCATTATCTATCGGTACAAATACTGTTTTGATACCAAAATTTTTTAATTCAGATACCAAAGGTAATATCCCATTAATACCTCGTAAAGATCCATCAAGTGAAAGCTCCCCAATAAAACCATACTCTTTTAAATCTTGTTTTTCAAACAAACCTTCTTCTAATAAAATACCAACAGCCATTGGTAAATCAAAATGAGCACCTTCTTTTTTTATATCAGCAGGTGCAAGATTTATAACAACACGTCCTTTAGGGAAAGAATAACCTGAATTTTTTATAGCTGAGCGAATTCTTTCTCTGGCTTCTTGAACAGCATTATCAGGTAAACCGACGATGTTAATATTTGGTAGAGAATTGATAACGTCAATTTCAACTTCTACAATACAAGCATCTATTCCAAATGTTGTTGCTGTGAAACACTTACAAACCATAGGTTAATAATATAATAAAACTAGTCAGTTGGCTAGTATATATAAAAAAGAACCGGCAACATGCCGGCTCTTTTCCATACTTCTCTTAATTTTTTTATGCTGTTATTTTTGTTTTGTTGTTCTTTCTAGTTTTCCATAAACAGCTACGTTTGTATTAAAGATATTATTGTATAAATTTCTTTCACTTTGTTTATCATATATTTTACGTGCAACTTTTTTATTGTTTATTACTTGTTGCTCAGTATCTTCTAAAGTTGTAATAATATCTTTAATATTAAATTTTCTTGTTCCATCAGCATTACGTTTTTTAAGCATGTAATTTACTAATTTTCTATTTTTTCCATTAATTTTTTCATATAAATGAAGAGCATCTTGATTAGAATATTTAGATTTTATACCATTAGCTCTATCAGCAGCTCTTGTTTCTTTAATAGAAGCAAAAATTTCAGGTAGCATGTTTAATCTCATTTTGTTCGCTCTATTAGCATAATCACGTTTTTGTTCAATAAGAGTTTTTGCTCCAAGTTTCTTTTCAATAATATTATTAACGTCATTAATAACTGCAAGTTTTTTAGCATCAGGTTGTTTAGGAGCAATTTTTACTAGTTTAATACGTTTTGCTGCTGGTTTTGTTTTATTAATTTCTTTTGATCCAACCTCAATAATAGGTTTTACTTCATTTGCTTTTGGTAATTCTATTGGTTTAATTACATTAACAATTTCTTCTGGTTTTACTTTTTCAACTGCTTTGAAATCAATATCAACAACTGGTTTTACTTCTTCTGCTTTAGGAAGTTCTATAGGTTCGATTATATTAATTACAGGTTTTGATTCAACTTTTTCTACTTCTTTTATTTCATGTTTAACAAGTGGTTTTACTTCATCTGAAGTCATTTTATCTCTTGTTTTATTAAATTCATTTATAATGTATTTTTTAGCGTCAGAAAAGAAGTGAGTTTTTTTCTTAAATCCAAATTCAATTTGATCTTCTTCATATTCAAGCATTTGTTCAGTTTTAAAGAATGGATTTTTAATTTCTTTTTTAAGAGCATCAATTCGTTCTTTTCCTGATGTTTGTTGGATTATATTTTTAGCGTTATCAAAGAAAATATTTAATTTTTTTGGTGGAACATTATCTAACATATTGTTATATTCATTAGCAGATTTTATAACAATATTACTATCAATTATTTTACTAATAAAACTTTTTGCGTGTTTATCATTATCTACTTTATCGAATAATTCAGCAATTTCAGCTGTTTCATCTTTTTTTAGATGAATATTTCTATCTATAAATTTATGATATGTAATGTTTTCTATAATTTTATTTCTGATATCAAGATTTTCTTTAGTAGTTGTTTTGTATATATGTAAAATATCTTTTTCACTATTTGTGTTGAAATTGTCATTAGAAAGCCCAATTTGTTTTGCAAAGTTGTCTATAAATTCAAGTCCTTCTTTTGAATAATTTTCTTCAAAAGCTTTTTTATTTAATACTGCTGTTTCTGGGAATGCTTTTGAATCAAAAAGGTGTGCAACATCAAGTTCAATGTCATATTTTTTAGGGTTAAAGGAACCTTCTTCAACCATTTTATCTAAATTTTTAACAGCATTTTCATTTTTTGCATTTAAAGTTAAATATGATTTATAATCAGCAAAATTTTCTATATATTTTTGTGCATTTTTTGATTCTAATAATTCTGCAGCTAATTCAGGTCTTGCAGTTGTTTTAGGTCCATTTGCTGAAATAACTTCGTGATTTAGTTTGTTCACAAAATTTAAGCTTTTTTTGTTATTCCCAGTAGCATTAACAATTCTTTGTAAGTTTTCAATTGAGCCAGGATAAGATGATACTAAATTATAATGTCCTTTTTTTGGATATGGTATACTTTCAAATAATTTAAGAGCATTTTCAGCACTACCCGAATTATTTACATAATTCATTGTATTATTTCTTTCAGCAATTAAGTCAAGTAAAGTTAATCTTTTTAAAGACGCACCTCTAGTAAGTTTTTCGATTTTTTGTGGAGGAAGTTTTAAAAAGAAAGCAATATCATAATTTCTATCATTAATTTGTTCTTTTAATAATTTTTTATTGAATACTTTTAACTTTATAGTTTCAACAGGATTTTGAATAAAATCAATGAAATGACTTAAAAATTTATTAGGTTTTTTTGTTTTAATTTGGTTTTCTGCTAATTTTAAAACTTCTTCGCCAGTCTTTTTATTTAAACCTTTAAAATTAGTTGTTTTATTTTTATTATTTCTTATTTGGTTATTGTTAACATAATTAAAATTAGGGATTTGAGTATTTATATTCATTATAAACTCCTTATAGTTGGTTGACATAATTCATTGCATGGAAAGGATGTGAATATTTTTTTTTGCTATTAATATCTATATTATTAAGAAATATGAAGGATATAATTATAAATAATTATACTGGGTAGGTATGGATAGATTTTTCTATGATATGATAAAAGGAGTAAATAAGGGGAAATATAAAGGATAAGTATATATTATGTTAAAGCTTTTAGTAAAATTATTGGGTGGGTCTAACGAAAAGAAAATTAAAGAGGTTATGCCAATAATTGATCATATCAACGCTCTTGAACCTGAGTTTGAAAAATTATCTGATGAAGAATTGAGAGCCAAAACTGATGAATTTAAAGAAATTTTAAAAAATCGCCCAACTTCTGAAAATATAAAAGCTGATAGAATTCTAGAAAAAGAAACCCTTGATAAAATTTTACCTGAAGCTTTTGCTACTGTTAGGGAAGCTGCTAAAAGAACTTTAAATATGCGACATTTTGATGTTCAGCTTTTAGGCGGATATTTCTTACACAATGGACACATTGCAGAAATGAGAACAGGGGAAGGTAAAACATTAGTTGCGACTCTTCCTGCTTATTTAAATGCTTTAACCGGAAAAGGTGTTCACGTTATCACAGTTAATGATTACTTGGCAAAACGTGATAGCGAATGGATGGGAAGAATTTATAGATTTTTAGGTTTGACTGTTGGAGTAATATTATCTGGCGGCAGAAATGAAATGGAATTTGAAGACAAAAAAGCCGCTTATGAATGTGATATTACTTATGGTACAAATAATGAATTCGGGTTTGATTACCTTAGAGATAATATGGCAGGTTCTTTGGATATGCTAGTTCAAAGACCTTATAATTATGCAATAATCGATGAAGTTGATAGTATTTTAATTGACGAAGCAAGAACACCATTAATTATAAGCGGAAAATTAGAAAAATCTGCTGATACATATAAATTAATGGCTAAAATAGCTCCGCTTTTAGAAAAAGATAGAGATTATGAAGTTGATGAAAAAAATAAAAACGTAATTCTTTCAGAAGAAGGTATTGATAGAGCGCAAGAATTAATCGGATGCAAAGACTTATTTGATATTTCAACTCAATATGCACATCACCTTTTACAAGCTTTAAAAGCAAAAGAATTATTCATCAAAGATACTGATTATGTAATCAAAGATGGTGAAGTTGTAATCGTAGATGAATTCACTGGTCGTTTAATGGAAGGCAGACGTTGGTCTGATGGATTACATCAAGCTGTTGAAGCTAAAGAAGGAGTTAAAATTCAAGATGAAACTCAAACTTTAGCTAGTATTACATTCCAAAACTTATTCAGACTATATCCTAAATTATCTGGTATGACAGGTACTGCGATGACTGAAGAAGCTGAATTTGGTAAAATTTATAACTTAGAAGTTACTGTAATTCCTACAAATAAAAAGGATATCAGAATAAATTACCCTGATGTAATTTATAAAACTGAAAGAGCTAAATTTAATGCAGTAGTAGAAGATATTATTGCTCAACATAAAATTGGTCGTCCTGTTTTAGTTGGTACAATTAGTATCGATAAATCAGAATATTTATCATCATTGTTGAAAAAACGAGGCATTAAGCATAATGTTTTAAACGCAAAATATCACGAAAAAGAAGCGTATATTATTGCTCAGGCAGGTCGTTATGGTGCTGTAACGATTGCGACAAACATGGCAGGTCGTGGTACTGATATTTTGTTAGGTGGTAATGCTGAATATCTAGCAAAAGAAATGTTAGATAACAGAAAATATACTCCTGATAAAACACCTAACTACGAAGAAAAGAAAAACGAAGCATTAGCTGAAGCTAAAAAAATTACAACAGAAGAACATGAAAAGGTTGTGGCAGTCGGAGGACTTCATGTAATTGGTACCGAACGCCATGAATCAAGACGTATTGATAATCAGTTAAGAGGTCGTGCAGCAAGACAAGGAGACCCAGGATCTACAAGATTCTTCTTATCATTAGAAGATAACTTAATGAGAATATTCGGTGGTGACAAATTAGTTACTTTAATGAATATGATGAATGTTGAAGAAGATATGGCTATTGAATCAAGTTTAATCACAAAACAAATTCAATCTGCACAAAGAAAAGTTGAAACATATCACTTTGATATTCGTAAAAACGTTCTTGAATATGATGATGTTATGAACATTCAAAGAGAAAAATTCTATGCTCAAAGACGTAAAGTTTTAGCAGGCGGAAACTTAACAGAAGATATTACATATATGATGGAGCAAGAATTGGATAGAATCTTGAAAAGTTATATTTCACCTGAAATGCCTGTTGATGAATATATTTATGATGATTTAGTAACCATGGTAAAAGAAATTCATTCAACAGTTCCTCAGTTAGATTATTTGAAAGTAGATGATATTAAAAATATGCGTTATGAAGAAATGTATGATAGATTAAAAGAAGCTATGTTGAACGCATATAGGGATCATGAAAAAGAAGTTATTACTTTCTACAATGATGTAATGAAAGAATACAATCCAGATAGAGAACCAGAAGAAATGTACGCAGATGATAATGTGATGCGTCATATAGAAAAAGATATTTTATTAAGGGTTGTTGATAATAAATGGATAGACCACTTACACAATATTGATATGTTAAAAGACGGTATAGGTTTACGTGCCTATGGACAAAAAGATCCATTAATTGAATATAAACGTGAAGCTTATGATTTATTTAATAACATGATGCACGAAATTCAAGGTGATACTGTAAGATATTTATTCAGGACCAAATTCGGAGTTCAATTCGTAACCGAGGAGGGGTAAAGGAGTAAAGGGATAAATATACTAAGTAAAATAATTTTTTATTTATATTAAAAAACGGGACTTTGAAAAAAGCCCCGTTTCTTATATGATTTTATCTTTTAATTATTTGATATTTGAGAAAGTCCAAGCATCAAATGTTGGTGTTTCAGAAATATTTAATTCTTTCTTTTCTTCACCAGTACAAGAATCATCATGTGCGATTGGTTTATACAATCTGTTGTAGTATTCGATAACCATTCTATCAGAGTTGAAGTATCCTTCAGCTGTTCTGATAGCTTGACGCATCATTCTAGCCCATTCAGTTTTATTGTTGTAGTAAGTAGGAATGATTTGGTCTTCGATTATACTCATTACACATTCATGATCTTTCCAATGACGTTCTTCCCAAGGCATATCATCATCTAAACCTTCGTATTCAACAGTGTAACCGTTGATTCCGTTGAATGTACCTTCAACAGTCCATCCATCAAAGATTGATAAGTGTAATGCTCCGTTTGCATTAGCTGACATACCTGAAGTTCCTGATGCTTCGAAAGGTCTTAAAGGAGTGTTTAACCAAATATCTGAACCACGTTTTAACATACCTGATAATTTTAATTCATAACCAGGAAGTACAACAACATTTTTCAATGTATGTGAACGGTTCAATAATTTGTTGAACATTTCTTTACCCATTACATCATCTGGGTGGAACTTACCAGCGAAAATAATTTGGATTTTATTTTCATTTAATAATTTTTCGATTCTTTCCTTGTTCATTAAGATTAACCAAGCACGTTTGTAATCAGCAAATCTTCTTGCCCAAGTGATAGTTAATACGTTAGGATCGAATCTTTTACCTGCTACGTTTGCAATGTATTTGAATAATTTTTTCTTCATTTCTAATTTAGCAGATAATAATTCTTCATCAGTAGAATCACCAGACATTCTCTTATCTTGCCAGTAATGTAGGTTAACAGCGTTGGTGATAGCTCTGATAGGGCATCTTCCATCAACCCATTCCCACATTTTGTTTGCTACTAAACCGTGTAATTGAGATACAGCGTTAGCAATTCTAGACATTCTTAAAGCAGCAACTGTTAAAGAGAAGTTTTCACCACCTAATTGAACAGCTCTTTCTCTAGAACAACCAGAGAAGAAACCACCTTCTAATAATGTATCAACCCAGTGAACTTCGTTTCCTGCAGCAACTGGAGTGTGAGTAGTGAATACAGTTTTCTTTTTAACTTCGTTTAAGTTACCATTGTATTGTCTTAATAATTCAAAAGCAGCTGGTAGAGCGTGACCTTCGTTCATGTGTACTACATCAAAGTTGTAACCAACTTTTTGTAATACTCTAATACCAGCAATACCTAAAACAGTTTCTTGAGCGATTCTGATTCTTTCATCTCCATCATATAATCTGTGAGAGATTCTCTTAGCCCATTCACTGTTTCCTTCGATATCTGTTGTTAGTAAATATACAGGGCAAGCTCCGAATAATTCTGGTTCTACTCTGTATGCTTTTACTTTAACTTTTTCACCAAAAGTTTCTACTTCTACTGTAACATTGATATCAGTTAAGAAATCATAATATTTTCTGATATATGCTACTTCTACTTGTCCTGAATGATCGATTCGTTGATCATAATAACCGTAAGACCATAACATTGTTACACCAACCATTGGCATTTGAAGATATCCAGCTGATAACATGTGTGAACCAGCTAAAAATCCTAAACCGCCTGAATAAGTTGATAATGATTGGTCTAGTGCAATTTCCATAGAAAAATACGCTACGTTTGGTAATGACATAATTTATACCCTTTTTCTTGTGTGTAAACATAAAACCTGGAATTATTTTTTCCACGTTCCATTAATATAACAACAAAATACTATGAAATCAATCTTTTTTCAAAAACTTATAAATATCGCAAATATGCAAAATATCTGCAACCCAGCTATTTCATACTTTTTAGGGGATTATTGATTTGTTAAAAAAATTAATACTTTTGGATTAATTCTTCAATATTATTTGAGTAATGTCGTGATAATCAAATTTTAAACAAGGCAATTCCATACATGAAATAGTTCTTCTTTCCCATAAACAAGGTTTATCAGGGCATTTACATTTATTTTTTAATGCAATAACATTTTCATTTTGAGGGATTAATTTTTTATCATCAGTTGGACCAAAAAATACATAAGTTTTTACTCCTAATCCTACAGCGATGTGTAGTGGCGCAGAATCAGAACAAACAAATTTTTCTGCTGATGATATTACTTCTGCTAATTCTGTTAAATTTTTTGTTGTTCCATATAAATTTTCATAATCTTTGTGTTTTGTATATTCTTCTATCTCTTTTATACAGTCTTTATCATCAGGACCACCAATTAAAATAACTTTTTTACCGGCTTCTTGTAATAAATCAACCAATTGAGCCCATTCATAACCTTGTATTGTTTTGATTATACCCTTTATTCTGCTCATTCTGCTTACTCCTGGGTGAATAATTACAGAATTAGGAATTTTTTGTTTTATATTAATATCTAATATTGGTAATTCTGTCACTTGATTTGTTAAAGGAGTTACTAAATCGTGATACATTTTTGCTGCATATTGATTTTTATTCAAAGTTACAACATCTGTTAGAAGTGCTTTACTTAAACTACCTGTATCAAAACCTATTCTTCTCGGAATAAATGTACTTGCAGATATTACACTCATCATTGGATTTGCGCCTGATGTAATTATTGTGTCATATCCTCCAGTCATTCCGTGAAAAATTAAACGAAGTAATTCAGTATATTTATTTTTAGTTTTGATATCTATGGTTAAAACTTCATCTATAATATCAGATAAATCTTTAATCCCTTTAGCACGAGATTCTAGAGCTAATGTTATATGTGAATCCGGATATTCTTTTTTTAATGACCATAAAGCTGGCAAAAATAATATCTCATCACCTATTCCACCAAAATTTACTGCTAATATTTTTTTAACCATATTATTACCTCGCAAATATTATTTTAATATAAAAATTGATTATTGTTAATAAAATATATTTCGTGCTATTTGTATGTTTTTTAAAAATATGATATTATATTAAAAATATGACATATAGAACGGAAATTAAAATGAATCAAAGTGAATTTATTATTAAAAGATTTAAAGAATTAAGAGAAGAATTCAATCTTACACCTGATGAGTTAGGGAAAAAGATGAATAAAAATGAAAGTTATATAAATGCGATTGAACGCGGTCTTAAAAATGTTGGAATATTACATGTTCTTAAATTATGCGAAGTTTTAAACATTGAACCAAATAAGTTTTATGATGGTTATGTAGAAGAATAACTTTTTATGCTTTTTTAATTTACATTTATTCCTACTTTGTAGTAAAATTATTCTATATTTGAAGAATAAGCAAAAGGGGGTAGGGGTAAATATGGATAAGGATATTTACTCTGTTACATTAGAAGAGATTGGTAATCATAGGATTTCAACAGATACAAGAACAATTGAATCTGGTGATTTTTACTTACCATTAAAAGGTGCAAATTTTGATGGTGAAAAATTTATTTCTCAAGCTGTTGAAAAAGGTGCTATTGGTTTTTTAACAACAGGTGATGAAAAAATTGATGGAACTATATCTATAAAAGTTCCTGATACTAAAATTGCTTATTTAGAATTGGCTTCTCAAAGAAGATTAAAAATTAACCCTAAAGTTATTCTTATTACAGGAAGTTCTGGAAAAACTACAACTAAAGAACTTGTTTATTCTGTTATTTCTCAAAAATACAAAACTTTTAAAACCCCACTTAATCACAATAATGAAATCGGTTTTTGCCAAACTATTTTTGAAATGCCTGATGATACAGAAGTTCTTGTATTAGAAGCAGGCATGAGAGGGCTAGGAGAAATTGAATTAATATCAAAATATGCTATCCCTGATATTACAATCATATCTAATGTCGGAACAGCTCATATAGGTCGCTTAGGATCTCGTGACAATATTGCAATAGCGAAATGTGAAGTTGTTAAATATCAAAAAAATAACGGTTTATTTATTGGACACGATGATGAATTAATCCATAAATATCTTAAATTTAATGGAGAAAAGATTTTTTATTCAATTAATAATACTGAAATTATTGAAAGAAAAATTGGTTATTCTAAATTTAATTATAAAAATTCTGAATACCTTTTAAATATAGAAGGTGATTATAATATTGAAAACTCGATCGCTGCAATTGAAGCAGGTTTAGCATTGAATATTTCACCTAATGAAATAAGAAAAGGTTTAGACGAATATAAACCAATAGAAAAACGTTGGGAGATTGAGCATGTTGGAAAGTTTGATATCATTAATGACAGCTATAATGCTAATCCTGAATCCATGAAAGCTACATTAAAAACAATTTTTGACCTTTATCCTGATGCGTTAATAGTATTAGGAGATATGGGTGAATTAGGTGAAAATGAAAAAATTTACCATCAAGAAGTTGGTGATTTTATTCAAAAAAATGCTCATTCTACAAATAAGTTTATTACAGTTGGAGATTTAGCAAAAGAAATTTATAGCAAAAATAATTTTTCTAACAATGAATCTGCTGCTCGTTATATAATAGAAACATATAAAGAAGGTGCAACTATATTTTTCAAAGCATCTAGGTCAATGAAATTTGAAGAAATTATAAATTACATAAAGGAGAACATCTAATGATAATGACTTCCGTATCCTTTTTATTAGGATTAATTTTATGCTTGTTATTTGGAATTCCATATATTGATTTTTTAAAGAAAAGGACTATTGGTCAGTATATTAGAGAAGAAGCTCCTGAAGCTCACGCTCAAAAAGCAGGAACTCCTACAACGGGTGGGGTATTTATAATTCTAGCTGCTTTGTTAGCTTCTGTTACGACTTTATTTATGGCAGAAAAATTTATTACAGCAGCTTGGATTGTTTTGATTACATTTTTATTCTATGCACTTGCAGGTTTTCAAGATGATTTCTTAAAAATTAAAGGTCACGAAAACAAAGGTTTGAGTGCAAGGGGTAAATTATTACGTCAAATTATTATTGCATTACTTCCAATATTTTATGCAATTCAAACTTACGGAACTTTCGGAACTCAAATTTCATTCGGACATGTTGTTATTGATTTAGGTTGGTGGTATCCAATACTTGCAATTTTAGCTGTTACAGGTGCTTCTAATGCTTACAATTTAACAGATGGATTAGACGGATTAGCTGCATCAACAGGTGTTCCTGTATTTATGGCTTGCTCTGCTATTGCGTTACTATCAAATTATGATTATATTGCAATAATATCTGCTGCTATGGCAGGTGCTTTATTAGGGTTCTTAAAATATAACAAACCAAAAGCCCAAGTTTTTATGGGAGATACAGGTTCTTTAGCTATTGGTGGTTTATTAGGTACTTTAGCTATAATGGGTAAATTTGAAATTTATTTGATTCTTTTGGCTGGAATTTTTGTTATTGAATGTTTATCTGTTATGATTCAGGTTACTAGTTTTAAATTGACTGGCAAAAGAGTTTTCAAAATGTCACCTATTCACCATCATTTTGAACTTTGTGGATTTACAGAAAGACAAATTGTAAAAGGTTTTGCTATTGTTTCTTGTATTTTCTCAGGTTTAGCTGTTTTAATTTTTGAATTATTTCACACAGGGGTTCTATAATGATTACTAACTGGCATGATAAAAAAGTTTTAATAATGGGTTTTTCATTAAGTGGGAAATCTGCAGCAAAATATCTTGCAGGTAAAGGAGCTGACGTTTATATAACAGAAGGCAGAGAAGAAAAAGAAGAAGATAAACAAGATATTAAAGAATTAAAAAAATTAGGAATAAAAATAGAATTTGGTGGTCATTCAGACAAATTTATTGAAAATTCTTATGTTGCAATAATAAGTCCAAGTGTTCCTTTAGATTCTGAGTTATATAAAAAAGTTAAAGAAAAAAATGTTCAAATAATATCAGAAGTAGAACTTGCATATAAAGAAACTGGTAAACCTTTTGTTGCTATAACAGGAACAAACGGGAAAACAACAACTACAGCATTAGTTTCACATATTTTGTTTTCGGAATATAATGCACCTGTTTGCGGAAATATTGGAGTTCCGCCTACATCTTTATTAAATTCTGATGTAGATTATTTTGTATGTGAGTTGAGTTCATTCCAAATGGAGCATACAAATGCTTTCAGAGCACAAATTGCTTGTTGGACTAATTTTACTCCTGATCATATTACATGGCACGGAACATTAGAAAATTATTTTAATGCAAAGGCAAAACTGTTTAAAAACCCAACAGCAGCTGCATTTGCAATATTAAACGGTGCAGATGAAAAGTTATTAGAATTTTCTAAAACTTGTGCAGGTGAAATTTTCTTATTTGATAAAGAGATTGACGATAATTGCTGCTATATTAAAGATGATAGTATTTATTTTAAACGTAAAGGCAAAGAAGAATTTATTATTAAATTATCAGATTGTCCTTTAATTGGTCATCATAATTATCAAAATATTATGTGTGGTGTTATTATTGCAAAGTTAATTGGAATAACAAATGAACATATTAAAGAAAGAATTATGAATTTTGTTGTTCCTGAACATAGGTTGGAAAAAGTTAGAGAATTTAACGGAATAACTTTTTATAACGATTCAAAAGCAACAAATCCGGAAGCTTCTATTGTTGCAATAAATTCATTTAATAACTGTGATGTTGCATTAATTGCAGGAGGTAGAGATAAATTAACTACTTTAGATGAATTTTGTGAATCTGTAAAAAATCATATCAAAACAGTTATTTTAATAGGAGAAGCAACTGAAAGGTTTGAAGACAGCTTAAAATCTTCAGGCTTTAATAACATAATAAAAGCTGATTCTCTTGAAGCAGCTATTGATAAAGCAATTGAATTAAAACCGGATAATGTTTTATTATCACCGGCATGTGCAAGTTTTGATATGTTCAAAGGTTACGAAGAAAGAGGAACGGTTTTTAAAGAATATGTATTATCAAAGAAATAATCAAAATAAAGGGCGTGTTCCAAGAAACACTACCCAACAAAATATAATTATTACACCACCTGATAAAACTTTGATGGTGGTAGTATTATTTTTAGTTGTAATAGGTATTATGGTTATTTTCTCAGCAAGTGCTCCTAAATGTGTAAATATGGGAGTTAATCCTGCTAAATTTGCCATTCAACAGATTTTGGGTGTAATTGTTGGATATCTAGGTTTAAGATTTTTAAGCAATTATGATTATCGAAAATTGGTTAATGTAACAAGTATTTATGCATACATTGTTATAGGTTTATTATTATTAGTTCATTTTACCGGTGATATCGTAAATGGTGCTCAACGTTGGTTGAATATAGGTCCATTAAGTTTACAGCCATCAGAGTTTGCAAAACCTGCTATTGTAATGTTATTAGCAAATGTTTTTCATAAAGATGCAAATATTTTAGATCCTAACAAATGGGCATCTGCTTTTATTCCTATTTTAATAATGGTTGGATTAATCTTTGTTCAACCAAATTTAAGTATGGTAATTTTACTTGGAATGACATCAGTTGTTTTATATCTTTGTGGGAATGGATCTGTAAAACTTATTGGTATGATGGCAGCAACTATTATTCCTGTATTATTAATGCATGGTTTAAAAGGTTATCAATCCTCAAGAATTACCACTTGGTTACATCCTGAAAGTGACCCATTAGGTGCAGGTTATAACATTATTCAATCTCTTGTTGCTTTTGCTTCAGGTGGACTTTACGGGGTTGGATTTGGCGCATCAAAACAAAAATTAGCTTGGCTGCCAGAAGCTCATACTGACTTTATTTTCGCTGTTGTTGGTGAAGAATTAGGGTTTGTAGGCTGTGTTTTAGTATTAATTTTATTCTGGACATTGTTGCAAAGAGGATTTGTAATTGCATCAAGATGTCCTGATATGTACGGTAAGTTACTAGCTGTAGGTTTAACATTCTCAATATGTTTCCAAGCATTTTTAAATATGTCTGTTGCAAGTTCATTTGTTCCTGCAACAGGGGTTCCAATGCCGTTTATTAGTTATGGTGGTTCATCCGTTATGGTTTCATTATGGATGATTGGTATTTTATTAAATATTTCTAAGAAGAGAGTACAAAAAATAAGGGTACAACAAAATGTCGAATATATGTAGCAAAAAATATTTTATTACAGGAGGAGGTACAGGTGGTCATATTTATCCTGCTATGGCTGTTGCTGATACTCTTGCTGAAATGGGAGAAGATGTTGAAATTTTTTATGTAGGTAATCCTAATAATTTAGAATATTCTATTGTTCAACAAAAAGGTTATAAATTTTTACCTATTTATATTAAGGGTATGCCTAGAAAATTTGGGTTCAAATTTTTATGGTGGGGATTTAAACTATCTATTGCAGTTTTACAATCATTATATTATTTGAATAAATATAAACCTGATGGGATTTTTGGAACAGGAGGATATGTTTCCGCACCTATTATGATTGCATCAATTTTACAGAAAAAAACACCTTTTATGATGCACGATTGTGATGCTCAACCAGGTTTAGTTACAAGAAAATTAGCTCCTTATGCAGCTTCTGTTTCTTTAGCTTTTGAAAAAGCAAAAAACTTTATTAACAATAAGAACTGCCAAGTTAATGGAAATCCTTTAAGACCTAGATTTAAAACATTAACTAAAGGGTTAGCAAGAGCCGGTTTAACTTTAGATTACAATAGACCTGTTTTATTAGTTATGGGTGGTTCTCAGGGAGCTAAATCAATAGATGATGCTTTTGTTGAAATTGTTAAAGAATTATCTACTGTTAATAATATTCAAGTTATTTTCCAAACAGGTAAAAAGAATTTTATGGATGTAACTGAAAGATTAGAAAAACTTTATCCACATTACAATAAAGATAAAAATATTATTGTAAGACCTTATTTTGATGATATGGTTACTGTTTTAAAATCTGCAGATATCGTAATTTCAAGAGCTGGTTCATTAAGTTTATCAGAAATTTTTGCTTCTGATGTTGCTCCTGTTCTTATTCCATATCCGCATGCGGCTTCAGATCATCAAAGAAGAAATGCTAAATTTGTTGAAGAACAAGGAGCTTGTATTTATTTAGAAGATAAAGATGCAAATCCTAATTCTTTAAAAGAAATTATTAATAAACTAATTAATGATAATGAATTACAAACAAGATTACGTTCAAATTGTGCAAAGTTAGCTCAATTTGATGCTCTTGATAATATAGTTAAACAATTTCTTGAAGTTGTGGAGTAATGAATGAAACAAGGTCAAATTATCAAAATTCATTCAGATTTTTATTATGTACTTTCAGACAATCAAATGTTTGAGTGCAAACTTAGAGAAGTTTTGAAAAAACAACAGAAAAAAATCTGTGTTGGCGATTTTGTTGAATTTGATAATGGGCATATTGTTAATACACTTCCTCGGAAAAATTATATATTAAGACCTGCTGTTGCTAATATTGACCAAATTGTTATTGTTTCAGCTGTTGAAGAACCTCATTTGGATTTTCAACAATTAGACAGATATATCGCTTTTGGGGAATATTTTAATATTGATATTAAACTTTGTTTTAATAAAAATGACTTATCAACAAATGATGAAACAATAGAAAAAGTTTATTCAATATATGAACCAATGGGATATGATATTATCTTCACTTCTGCATTAGAAAAATTAGGGATTGAAGATTTTCAAGAAATGATGGAAGGAAAAACTTCTGTTCTTTGCGGTTCATCAGGGGTTGGCAAATCTAGTTTATTAAACGCATTAAATCCTAATTTTCATTTAAGAACAAAAAGTATTAGTGAAAAAACAGGCAGAGGAACTCATACAACAAGACATTCTGAAATTTTAAATATTTCTGAAAATACAAGAATAATTGATACCCCAGGGTTTAGTAATTTAAAATTTGATTTTCTTCTCCCTTGGGATGTAGCAAAACTATTTAGAGAAATGCGTCCTTATTTAGGAAATTGTAAATATCAAAATTGCCTTCATTTAATGGAAAATGATTGTGCAGTAAAAGAAAATATTGATAAAATTTCAATAAGCAGATACAAAAGCTACGAAGAATTTGTTGAAGAAGCTAAAGAATACAAAGAAAAAATTAAATATGAAGGACGCAAGAAAGAAACATTTGAAAAAAAACATAATGATAAATCTGCAGTAAAAATAAGTGCTCAAAAAAGATTATCATCAAGAAGAACTTTGAAACAACAACTTTATAAGGAAGATATAGATGAATAAATTAATTGAAAAAGTAAACAATGCATTAGAAGAATATATGATAGAAGAATATCCTCAAGATATCTTTAAATCAATGAAATATACAGTAACATTACCGGGCAAAAGGTTACGTCCTGTAATGTGTTTGGAAGCTTGCAGATTTTTTGGTGGAGATATGGAAGCTGCAATGCCAACTGCTTGTGCTATTGAAATGTTACACGCTCAAAGTTTAATTCATGATGATTTACCTTGTATGGATAACGATGATTTTAGACGAGGAAAACCTTCTAACCATAAAGTTTTTGGAGAAGCTATTGCTGTCTTAGCGGGAGATGCTTTGTTATCTTTTGCTCCTCAATTAATTATTGAAAAATCTGATAAATTATCTGATTCTGTGAAAATAAAAGTTTTACACGAATTTATGAAAACAGCAGGTGCTTATGGTCTTATTGCAGGTCAAGTTGTAGATATTGAATCAGAAAACAAAGGTATTAAAGATTCAAAAGTTTTAGAATATATCCATACACATAAAACAGCAGATTTATTTAGATTAGCTCTTAAAGCCGGTGCAATTATTGCAGGAGCTGATGAAAACGGTTTACAAGATATGGATGATTTAGCTCAAAAGTTCGGTCTTGCTTTCCAAATTTATGATGATATTTTAGATGAAATATCTACATTCGAAGAACTTGGAAAAACTGTTGGAAAAGATAAAGAAGCCAATAAACTTACTTATACTTCATTGTATGGTTTAGAAAAAGCAAGAGAAAAAGTAAATTCGCTTTTTGCTGAAATCTATGATATAATTGACAAGTACAATTCAGAAGTGTTTAGATATATTATTGATAATATGAAAAAGAAATTAGATAAATAACGGAGGGTTAATGGAAGTATCGAAATTAGTTAATACAGGTTATGAAGTAATTTTTGCAAGTTTAACTGCTCCATTAATCGCTCAAACAATAAAATTTTTCTTACACTTAGTAATGGATAAAAAAGTAGATTTGCGTTTATTCACCACAACAGGAGGAATGCCAAGTGCTCATTCAGCGAGTGTTGTAGCATTATCAACAATGGTCGGAATTTTAAGAGGATTTGATTCTGTTGAATTTGCAATAGCTCTAGGCTATGCACTAGTTGTAATGTATGATGCGGCAGGTTTAAGACGTGCAGCAGGTCGTCAAGCTGCTTGTTTGAATAGAATCCTTGATGATTTTTATAAACACGAAATCCAAGCAATCGGTGGTAAATTAAAAGAGTTATTAGGTCATACTCCAATACAAGTTTTTTGGGGTGCTGTTTTAGGTGCTATTTATGCATTCTATTTACACAGTTATTTCTTAGGTTTTGTTAAATAATTGTAAATTGGATGTATTAATAATAAGTACTTTACCTTTTGTAATAATCCAACATGTACTTGTTTTTTTTAGTAGAATAAGGATATGATAAAGAGATTAAAAAATAAAGTAATAGTATCTTGTCAAGCAATGCCAAGTGAGCCGTTATACAAAGAAGAATGTATGACAGCAATGATAAAATCAGTTTTGAATGGCGGAGCCCAAGGTTTAAGGGTTGCAGGTGTAAGGGATGTAAAGATAGCTAAAGCTATATCAGATGTTCCTGTAATAGGTTTAACAAAGCCTGATGTTATTCCAAAAAATTGGAAGGAAATAGTTTATATAACACCAACATTGAAGGATGTAGTTGATTTAATCCAAGCAGGTGCAGATATTGTAGCATTTGATGGGACATCAAGACCTCGTCCTAAATGTACGTTGGAAGAAATTATTAAATACATAAAAATTAATCGTAGAAAATCAATGGCTGATATTTCTACATTGGAAGAAGGCATTAATTGTGCAAAATTGGGAGTAGATGTATTATCTACAACATTATCAGGTTATACAACTCAATCTCCAATAGAGGGAGATGGTCCTGATTTTAAATTATTAGAGGCATTAGTAAAAGAAACAGATAAGCCTGTAATATTAGAGGGTAGAATATGGGAACCTGAACAAATTAATAAAGCGTTTGAGTTAGGTGCTCATGCAGTTGTAATAGGTTCAGCAATTACACGACCTCAATTGATAACAAAACGTTTTATTAATGGGGTAGAAGAACAATATAGGGTATAATATGGACGAAGAATTAGTTTCAACAGATGAAGAATATGTTGAGGAAGAAACAATATATCCAAAATTTGCATTAACAGATGAAAATGGTAATCCAATTCGTGATGCTCGTTTTTATCCTTTTGTTAGTCGTGTAATTTCTGCAGCAAATAGAGAGATTGCGTCAAAATATAAATATCATCATTTTGAATAAAGGGATTTAATCAATGAAAAAAGCATTAACATTTGATATTGGTGGAACAAAGATATATCACACAATAGTAGATGAAAATGGTCAAATAGTTGGTGAGGTAGAAAAACATTCAACACCAAAGACATTAGAAGAGATAGAGGCTATTGTTTTATCAGCCGTAAAAAAATATGAAAATGAGGTTGATACAATAGGTATTTCAACTGCAGGTGCAGTAAATAATGAAAATACAAGAGTAATAAGTTCAACAGGGAATTTAGCAAAAAATTATCGAGAATTTGAATTTGCATCAATAAGTAGCTTACCAGTTTTTGTAGAAAATGATGCAAATTGTGCAGCCTGGGCAGAGCATGAAGTCGGAGCTTCCAAAGGTTGTGCGTATTCAGTTATGCTTACATTAGGAACAGGTGTAGGTGGTGGAATAATAATAGATAATAAATTATTAAAGGGTAAATCAGGTGCAGCAGGAGAAATGCATTTTAAGATGTATCCTGATAAACGTCGCAAATGTACATGCGGAAGTTATGATTGTTTTGAGGCATATGCATCAGGAACAGGATTAAAGAAAACAGCAGAAGAAATGACAGGAAACCCTGATATAACAACTTATGATGTGGTTGAAGGTGTAGATAAAGGTAATGAATTAATGAAAGAAATTTTATCTACATGGCAGAATCATATTAAAATTGGAATAGTCGGACTGGCTAATTTATTTGATCCCGATTGTGTAGTATTATCAGGATCGATGGCTCAGTTTGTAAATACTGAACTAGTTGAAAAAGAAGTAAATAGCGAAATAGTAACAACTCCTACAAAGGTAAAAATAGCTACTGCTGGAAATTACTCAGGCATGATAGGTGCTGGATTATTAGCAATAAAAGCTTTAGAGGATAATAATGGGTAAAGCTAAAAGACGTAGTTTAACATTAGGAGTTAATAGGCAGATATCTAATTTAACTAGAGAAGATGCAATTAATAAAATTGTATCAAATATAGAACAAAAAACTGAAGCTATTGAGTTGATTACATTATTCGGAGTTGCTGCGGAAGAATTATTAGAGGCAGGGGCTTCATACGAAGACGTAATGTCTTTCGGGAGAATACTTAAATGATAAAAAAAATACAATTTTGGCTTACAGTTACAAGAAGTTATGCACTTCCAATGTCAGTGTTATCTTGGTTTGTTGCGTTTTGTTATTCAATAACTCAAAATGGTAATTCGATTTACGGCATAATATCTTTATTAGGAATCAGTTTGGCTCATTTAGGCGCAAATATGTTTGATGATTATGTTGATTTCAAAATATTGCCTAAAAAATATGATAAATATAATAATTTGCGGTTAGAGAATGCCCAAGAGGGAAAGTGTAATTATATATTAAATTCATCAATGACAACAACTCAATTATTGATAATATCAATAATATTGTTTGGATTAGCATCTTTGATAGGCATTTATTTTACGATAAAGGTTGGAGTTGGCGCAATAATTTTTATGTGTTTAGGCGGTTTTTTAGCTGTATTATATCCTTTATTGGGCAGATATAGATTATGCGAGCTTGCGATTGGTTTAATATATGGGCCTTATATTTTTGGCGGGGTTAATTATGTAATGACAGGTCATTATGATTGGCAAACAATAATTGTGTCTATTCCATCAGCATTAATGACAGTAAATATGTTATATACAGATACTTTGTTAGATTATGATTTAGATAAAAGACAGAAGAAAAAAACATTGGCAAACTATTTTTCTGATAAATGGGATAGTTTAGATTTTCAAAAAAAACTTTTATCAGTTACTTATATCTCTGTATTATTGTCGGCAATTTTTGATATAGTTAATTGGCAAATAATTCTTACTTATGTAACTATTCCTTTAGCAATAAATTTATTAGATTCTTTAAAAATATTTATAATAGATAAAAAAGCAATTCCAGATAGAAAATTCTTTGAATATTTCATGGAAAATTGGGACGAAATAGTAGAAGAAGGATCGGGCGCCTTTATGTTAAGAATGTATCAAGCAAGGAATCTAATGGTGTGCTTTTCTTTAATATTTGGTGTAGTATTATTATTGTATTCTTCATAAGGGGATTTTATTTAATGGAGCAAATAAGGGAAATAGGTAAGAGTCGTGTATATGAATTTACTACGTCCATGCATAAAGGTTATTTATACGACATGCCAGTTGTAAGATATACATTGTCAGATTATACAACAGGAATAAAAACACCTTTTGTATTTAATATTTCTAATTCCCAAATAAATTAATAGCAATAAAAAATATTTTGATTTAAAATAGAAATATAAATAAGCAAGGTTCGAGGATTATGAAATACTCAAAATATTCAGCCGTAATAGTAGGTAGTGGAATTTCAGGATTGTTTTGTGCATTAAAAATAGCACAACAAATAAAATTACCAGAAGGATTATTAGTAATAACAAAATCTAATTTTGGCGAAAGTAATTCTCGTTATGCTCAAGGTGGTATTGTTGGTGTAATGAATAATAATACTGATGATTCAGTAGATTTACATGTTAAAGATACTTTAAGAGCCGGAGCAGGATTATCTGATGAAGAAACAGTAAGATTTATTTCTGAGAATTCAGATGAAGTAATCAATGATTTAATAAATTTTGGAGTTGAGTTCGATAGAGATGAAAACGGCAATATTGCTTATACATTAGAAGGAGCACATAGTGTAAGAAGAATATTACATGCAGGTGGTGATGCAACAGGTAGTGTAATAGAAAAAACATTATGTCGTAGAACAAAAGAAAATCCAAATATAGATATTCAAGAAGATTCAATAGTAACAGAGCTTTTAATCAATAATGATAGTGAATGTAAAGGTTTAATTACTTATAATTCATTAACCAATGAATATCAAACAATTTATTCATCAGCAATAATATTGGCAACAGGTGGTTTGGGTCAAATATATAAATACACAACAAATCCAACTGTTGCAACAGGTGATGGATTAGCTTTAGCATATAATGCAGGTGCAATATTACAGGATATGGAGTTTGTCCAATTCCATCCAACAGCATTATGTATAGAAGGCGCTAGAAAAAGATTTTTGATATCAGAATCAGTTCGAGGCGAAGGTGCAAAACTTGTTGATAAAAATGGTGTTGCATTTATGGATGAGTATAGTGAATTAAAAGAATTAGCACCTCGAGATGTAGTTACTCGAGCTATTTATGATAGAATGCACGTAACAGATAGTGATAAGGTTTTCTTAGATGCAACATGTATTCCAGCAGAAAAACTGGCGAAAAGATTCCCAACAATCTCAAAAGTTTGTAAAAAATATGATATAGATATTTCTACAACCCCAATCCCTGTAGCTCCCGCAGCTCATTATATGATGGGAGGTATTAAAATAACATTAGAAGGAAGAACATCAATAAGAGGGTTGTATGCAATAGGTGAATGCGCATCTAATGGCTTACATGGTGCAAATAGATTGGCAAGTAATTCTTTATTAGAATGTGTAGTATCAGCACATGAATTGGCTAATTATTTATCATTTGTTAATTTAGTTCCGCCAAGAAAAATAGATGAAAATATAAAGCGAACAATAGATAGTTATTCAATACCAATGAGTGATGTTGATTATGATGTTGAAAGCTTGAAATTAGAATTGGAAGAAATAATGTGGGAATATGCAGGTATATTAAGGTCTGAAGAATCTTTATTGAAAGGTTTGGATTTAATATTTGCATTAAAACAAAAATTTGATAGAAAGATAAAATGTTTGAATAAATCAGAATATGAATTTAGAAACATGGTGACAGTAGCGCAATTGATAATAAAATCAGCTTTGAAACGCAGAGAATCAAGAGGAGCACATTATAGAATTGACTGTCAAGAATTATATCCTGAAGCTATTCATAACTGTATAATAAAAGGACAAGGAGAACCTAGTTTTGTTAAATAAATTTTTAATCGAAAAGTATGTAAAACAAGCATTAGAAGAAGATATAGGATTTGAAGATATCACAACAGATAATTTAGTATCAGAAGATGATAAGTTAGAATGTACTTTAAATAGTAGAGTAGATGGCGTATTTTGTGGTCGTGATGTTTTTAAAACAGTTTTTGAAGTTTTAGATAAAGATATTGATATCAAATTTTATTTCAAAGATGGCGATGAAATAAAAAAAGGCGATAAAATTGCTGATATAAAAGGCTCAGCAAGAGCAGTATTATCAGGTGAAAGAACAGCATTAAATTATGTTCAAAGAATGTCAGGTATTGCAACAGAAACCAGAAAATACCAAAATGCAATCGGTGAATATAAAGCAAAAATCGTTGATACAAGAAAAACAACACCTTGCTTTAGAGTATTTGAAAAATATTCAGTAAAAGTAGGTTGCGGAACAGTTCATAGATTTAATTTATCTGATTGTGCAATGCTAAAAGACAACCATGTAAAATTTGCAGGAACTTTGACAAATGCAATTAATATTTTGAAAAAATCAATTTCTCATGCTCATAAAATCGAAGTAGAATGTGATACTTTATCACAAGTAGAAGAAGCATT
This sequence comes from Candidatus Gastranaerophilales bacterium, assembly GCA_944326685.1. Taxonomy (GTDB): domain Bacteria; phylum Cyanobacteriota; class Vampirovibrionia; order Gastranaerophilales; family Gastranaerophilaceae; genus UMGS1585. The sequence goes on along the minus strand of CALVEV010000029.1, from coordinate 57,224 downwards.
AGCTTGTGGTGTAGATATCATAATGCTTGATAATATGACAATAGATGAGATGAAAACAGCAGTTGAAAAAATTAATGGTAGAGCAATTGTAGAAGCAAGCGGTAATGTTAATTTAACAACTCTAAAAGAGATTGCATCAACAGGAGTTGACATAATCTCTTCAAGTGCAATTGTTGCTAAAGCACCAACATTAGATTTAGGCTTGGATTAAGCTTGTGCATCAATGCTTGGATGAGCTTTGATAAATTCTTGTTGCTCTTTGTAAGCTTTAGCTTCTTCTTTAAATTTATTTTGTGCTATTTCTGTTTTTTCATTAGCATTTATTTTATCTTGAGGAATACCATAGCGACTAAATGCTCCTTCATCACTTGCTTTAGTTTGCATTCCTCTTAATGTGCTAAATAAATTATAAATACTTGTTATTTTGTCATTTACTTTATCTGAATTTTTTGAATCTTTAACCTGTTTTATTGCATTATCAATAGCTGTTTTGGTTGAGCTATCAGCACCTTTTTTCATTTCTTTAGCTTTTTCAATTAAAACTTGTGATATTTCTTTAAAATTATTTTCGATTAATGTATTCCAAGTAACGGCATTTGATGTAACTTTTTCATTTGTAATGAAATTACCTAATACATCAAGGATATTGTCTTTAGTTACACCAGACATACTAATTTTAAAATTAGGATTCATGCCTTGATTATAAATTTGAGTTGCCCAATTATTAGCAATATTAGCAGCATTTTCTTGTGTAGCTTCAAAGTCTTCTTCATATAGACTTTCTGCTGCTTGCTTTAATTTGTCAGCATCAATTTCTTTGATTAATTTATCAATTTCTTCTATACCTTTTTTATAGTTAGTACCTATTTTGTTTTTAATTTCTTCAACTTTATCGTCATAATCTCCAATTTCAGAAACTAATCTAACTTTACGTTCAAATTTTGCTTTATCAGTGTTTTGTACTTTATATGGATCATTTGCCGAAATAACAGATGAACCACCACCTATATTCCCCAAATTGAAAGCATCACCCAAACTAAATGTCCAGTTAAAGCTGTTTCCAAATCCTTCTGTGAATGGATTTAATTTAAAGAAATCACTAGCATATTGATGTTGTAAAAAAGCTGATAAACCTATATCGTAATTGCTTAAAGTTCCATCAGACCAAATAGTAGGATCTCCAAAAGCAGCGTTCATAGCTAAACCAAATTGACCAGGAGTAAAATTAACTGCGTTACTCATATCGTATCCATTTAATGGAGCACGTTGTTCTCCGTATGTTGATTGAAGCATACCTAGAGTTACTGGAATATCAACAAATTTAAGATCAACATTCCCTTGATAAGTAGGATTATACCAAGCAGCGTCCATCATATTAGTAAATGCTATTCTATCAGCATTATTTGTATTGATGCTAAATGAGTATCCCATAATTTTAATCCTCTATTAATTCCCCTTACATTTATAAAGTTTATTATTAATTCAAAATTGACTTTTTCTTTTAGAAATGTTAAGAATTTGTAACATAATTATCTATAATAAAGAAATAACCTGATTTTTGTTAATCAGGTTATTCTTATAGTTATGTAATGTAATTTCTAATTGGAGAATTTTTAATACAATTATTCAGGTATTCAATAGTATTAATTTTATCGTTATAAAGGAATTTTACGAAATTTAAATAAGACATATCTACAGAACTCAGAAGTATATTAATTTCGAATCCTTCTGAGCAGAATGGTTCATAATCATATATAACATAGTTATTATATTTACTTTTCCATTCTTTTTTTTCGATTTTGCAATTATTTTCTTCTGCGATATATTCAAACCAATCAATAATGTCCTTACTGATATTTTTGAATTCTAAGTATCTTTCTTGTATTTTATTCATAACTAATCTCCCACTAATAAAATTTTAGTAGATAATGTTTTATATAAATCCCCATTTAGTCTAATATCTAAGATAATTTTCTAAACGAATAAGATTAATAAAAATATCTAATTCCTCTGAAACGCATGTGTGGCATGGGATACAGCATGTTAAGTAATGTAACAATATATGAAAAAATTAAATCAAAACGCGCAATTTTTTATATCTAAAATACTTTATAAAAATATAAAGCTCTCTCTTCTTATTTAAACGGACAGACCTTGATAACACAAGGTCTTTTTTTTTTGTTTTATGTTTTGTTTTTATACCATGGCCTAAAATTATTAATTGAATCAAATAAATCTTTGTAGTTTCCATTAAAATTTATACATCTATCGTCTATATAAACAAATGCTAAATCTTTTTTATTTGTTATGTCAGTAATATAGTTATTAAGCTTATTATTAATTAGCCATTTTGAAACAAGTGTTTTATCTCTTGTAGTAAAAATTTTTATATTATAATTTTGAGCGAGTTTTTTTATAAATTTGAATGCACCATTTTTAATTTCTGGTATAAAGTTAGGGATATAATTTCCTTTATATTCATTTAAAACTCCATCTAAATCAATTAATATTGTTTTTTTAAATTTAGTATTATTCATAATTTATATCCAATTGGTTCTATACATAGATAACATTTAGTCTTATTATTTCATAAAATTCTATGTATGCAACACTCTAATACAATTAAAGCTAAAATTATTTTTGAAATACTTGCTGACATTTTAAAAGAGGAAAGGGAGTCTCAAAATAAATCTATGAGACAGTTGGCAGATGAATTTGATATTCAAAAATCAATGATAAGTCGGTTAGAAAATGCTCAAAATGAACCTAAATTGGTTTCATTATTAACTGTTTGTGAGGCTTTAGGAATAAAACCTTCAAAATTATTTTTAGAGTTAGAAAATCGTTTACCTGAGCAATTTTCTTTAATAGATGAATAAAAGTTTTCAAACATTGAAAACTTTTAAAAATATAGTATAATATTAATAAGGGGAGTACCAGAACTCCGAATTCTGGTACCGTTTACTCCCTCTATAATAGACAATCAATTAATTTTAAAAGTGTTATCAGTACCTTGATAGCACTTTTAATTTGATATCTATTCATAGCGACCACCCCCTTTCCGACCAGTTCCCGTTTTACTGTGTGTGTCGGTGGAAGTGTGAGTAATTACCCCTTACAAAATTATATCATATTTTTATTGTTTAGTATTTTATAATTTAAATAACAAAAAAGCCTGAGGAACCAATCCTCAGGCTTTCTTATTTTTGTTTATGAATTATGCGTTAGCATTTTCTTCAACTTTTTCTTCGTGATTTTTGTCGCCAGATTTTTTCTCAAAAACAATTTTGTCATCTTTGAGTTTAAGAACGATTGTATCGCCATCTTGATATGCATTAGTAAGAATTTCTTCAGCTAATTCATCTTCAATCTTGCGTTGGATTAATCTTCTTAAAGGTCTAGCACCGTAAGCTTCAGAGTATCCGTCTTTAGCCAGATAATCCTTAACTTCATCAGTTACTTCAATAGATAATCCACGTTCTGCTAATCTCTTGAATAAATCTTTCATCATTAAGTCAACGATTTCTCTGATTTCTTCTTTAGAAAGATGAGCAAATACGATAATGTCATCAATACGGTTAAGGAATTCAGGTCTGAATGCCTTCTTCAATTCCTCATTAACTGTATCTTTAAGTTTTTCGTACTTATCTTTCTTTTCGTTTTCAGCAGTAGAGAACCCGAGTTTACCTTGAGTTGTAATCATACTAGCACCAACGTTAGAAGTCATAATGATAACAGTGTTTTTGAAGTTAATATGACGTCCTTTAGCATCAGTTAATCTACCGTCATCAAGGATTTGTAACATGATGTTGAAGATATCAGGGTGAGCTTTTTCGATTTCGTCAAAAAGAATAACAGAATAAGGTTTCTTTCTAACTAATTCAGATAATTGTCCGCCATCATCATAGCCAACATATCCTGGAGGAGAACCAATCAACTTAGCAGTTGAATGTTTTTCCATAAATTCTGACATATCGACACGAATCATATTATCTTCAGAACCAAACATAGCTTCAGCAAGAGCTTTGGCAAGTTCAGTTTTACCAACCCCGGTAGGACCTGAGAAGATGAAACTACCGATAGGTCTGTTAGGTGATTTTAACCCAACTCTTGCACGTCTGATTGCTTTTGATATTGCAACAACTGCATCTTTTTGACCAATAACTCTTTCATGTAAGATATCTTCAAGTTTTAATAATCTTTCACTTTCGCCTTCAGTTAGTTTTGTTACTGGAACACCTGTCATTGTTGCAATAACTTGAGCAACATCTTCTTCTGTAACAACAGGTTTGTTTGCTTCGTTATCTTTTTTCCATTGTTCAGTAACTTCTCTGATTTTATCTTTCATATCAGCTTCATCGTCACGAAGAGAAGATGCTTTTTCAAAATCTTGGTTTCTTATAGCTTCTTCTTTTTCTTTAACGATTTCTCTTAACTGTTTATCAAGTTCTCTAGCTTCAGGGCATAGAGAAGAAACTTTTAATCTTACCTTAGAGCTAGCTTCGTCTAATGCGTCGATAGCTTTGTCCGGTAAGAATCTATCAGTTACATATTTAGCTGATAATTTAGTCGCTGCAACAACAGCTTCATCAGAGATAATAAGTTCGTGGTGTTCTTCGTATTTGAACTTAAGTCCTCTAATAATTTCAATAGTTTCATCGATAGAAGGTTCTTCAATGATGATTGATTGGAATCTTCTTTCAAGAGCAGAGTCTTTTTCGATGTATTTTCTATATTCATCAAGAGTTGTTGCACCAATAACTTGGATTTCGCCTCTAGATAGAGCTGGTTTTAAGATGTTAGCAGCATCGATAGCACCTTCAGCAGCACCTGCACCGATTAATGTGTGCATTTCATCGATAACTAGAATAACATTTCCAGCTTGTCTGATTTCGTCCATAATTTTCTTAAGACGTTCTTCAAATTCACCTCTGTATTTAGTACCGGCAATTAAAAGTCCCATGTCTAATTGGATAACTTTTTTGCCTTCTAAAATATCAGGAACTTCGCCGTTAACAATTCTTGTAGCTAATCCTTCTGCAACAGCAGTTTTACCAACCCCAGGTTCACCTAAAAGAACAGGGTTATTTTTAGTACGTCTTGCAAGAATTTGTATAACTCTTTCGATTTCTTTTTCACGACCAACAACAGGGTCTAATCTCATTTCAGCAGCAGCTAAAGTTAAGTCGGTTCCGTATTCGTCAAGACTAGGAGTCTTAACTTTAGATACAGGAGCAGAACCGCCGCCACCTGATGAAACTGTTTGAGATTTTGATTCACCTAACATTTTAACAACGTTAGTTCTAATTTTGTTAAGGTCAACTCCAAGGTTTTCAAGAACTCTTGCAGCAACGCCTTCGCCTTCTCTTATAAGACCTAACAATAAGTGTTCAGTCCCTATATAGTTGTGTCCAAGTTGTCTTGCTTCGTCCCAAGAAAGTTCTAGAACTCTTTTAGCTCTAGGAGTAAATGGAATTTCAACAGCCACGAAACCAGAACCTCTGCCGATAATTTTTTCAACTTCAACACGAGCATCTTTTAGGTTAACGCCCATTGATTTAAGGGTTTTAGCAGCAACGCCTGTACCTTCACCAATAAGACCTAAAAGAACTTGTTCTGTTCCAACAAAATTGTGGCCTAGTCTTCTAGCCTCTTCTTGAGCAAGCATTATAACTTTGATAGCTTTCTCTGTAAAACGTTCGAACATTTAATTCTCCTATATTATGCATAAATAAAAATGATATATCATACACTATGTTACCTAAAAACCCTAAAACTTTCAAGTGGTAGGGGGTAAATTTATTGGTAAATTTATCATAAAAAAAACAACCACTAATCAATAGTGGTTGTTTTGTATTATTTATTATAAATTTAAACTTTCCATTTCCCGATTCTAATATTATGAGCTTCGCAGTATGCTTTCATATCTTTTTTGATTTCAGGAGCTAGAAGATACAATGTAATAATATTAGGAATAGACATTGCCATCATCATAGCATCAGTGATTTCAATAACAGAGCGAACGTTCATAGCAGAACCGATTACGATAAATATACAATATAAAATGTTGAAAGTTAAAACTCTTTTCTTGCCTTCACCTAATAAGAATGTCCAAGCTTTTTGTCCATAGTATGCCCAAGAAATCAATGTTGATAAAGCAAACATAATTGCAATTATTGATAGTATGTATGGGAAGAATGGAATAACTGATTGGAATGCATTTGATGCAAGTTCAATTCCAGAAATTTCTTTTGTTGCTGCTGTACAAGCTCCAGAGAATACAATAGCAAAAGAAGTGAACAAGCATAAGAAACCAGTTAATAAAGTTTCTAATAAAGCAACAAAACCTTGAGAAACAGGTTCTTTAGTTTGAGCAGTTGCATAAACAATAGCAGCAGCCCCAGTTCCTGCTTCGTTTGATTGAACTGATCTTCTTAACCCAATAATGATAGTTCCGAATACCCCGCCTGCAACAGCTGTTGGGTGGAAAGCTTCTTTTAAGATTAACATTATTGCACTAGGAATATTTGTTAAGTTAGCGAATATAACAATAAAACCAGAAACGATGTACATAATGCACATTGTAGGAACTAAAATAGTTGTAATTTTAGCTATACTCTTAATACCGCCTACAATAACTAAACCGATTAATATAGCAACGATTAATCCAAATACCCAAGTATATCCGTGTAAGAAACTATTTGCACCACCTGTAATAAATACTAATTGGTGAGCTGATTGGTTGATTTGAATCATGTTTCCACCAGTTATACCACCACCAATACAGAGTATTGCAAATATTACAGATAGGGGTTGTCCTAACCAACGTAATTTTTTTCTTGTTAGACCGTGTGCAATATAGTGCATTGGTCCCCCTGATACAGAACCGTCAAGGTTAAATTTTCTATATTTAACAGCTAATGTCGCTTCGATAAATTTAATAGACATTCCTAAGATTGCGCCAAAGAAGATCCAGAATGCTGCTCCAGGTCCACCTATTGAGATGGAAATAGCAACACCCGCAATACTACCAATACCAATAGTACCTGACAAAGCAGTAGCTAATGCTTGGAATGAAGATACTTCACCAAAATTGCTATGATGTTTTTCTGTAGGTTTCATAACAATATCAATAGCTGATTTTAATCCCCAAATAGAAACCCCTTTGAAGTATATGGTAAAAAATATCCCTGCAATAAGTATCCAAAAAATGATAGCAGGAACTTTTGAACCGCATATAGGGATAGGGAAAAATATCAAATTAGCAATTGCATCTGATATTGGTGCAAGTTTCTCATCCATAAATTGGTCAACGTTCATTGCAAAAACTTGTTGAACGTTTAAAAGTAATACTGATAACATAAATAATAGTTTTTTCATCTTCTCGCTTTCTTCTCTTTTCTCTTTTCTCGTTAACTATTCAATTATATCAAAAACATGAAAAACCTTAACCAAATCTTTATATGTTAAGGGCTAGGTTACTAAGTGAAAAAGTGACAAAGAAGTCGAAAAATAAAACCCCAATTATATCAGATTACTTCGGAACAATAAAAACTTTTATTCCTCGTAATGACTTAATTATATTTACCCCTACCCCTAGTTAATCCATTTGAAGCTCTTAACGTTGTTATCTGAATTAGGGTCACCATAGATTTCTACAACAAATTTTCTATATGCTTTGTTTGATAATTCTATCCCTGGTATTCTGTTTAATTCATTTATCAATTGACTATTCTCATCCAAATTTACCCCCGGAATTTTATTGAAAATTGAATTAATAGAAATATTTCCAACTGTTCCGAAAATTGTTGAAACTTTTCTTGATAATTGACCTAATACCTTCATATCAGCAATTTCGGTTACTAGATTATATTTCCCTTTAATAAACAAATTCAAATCTTTACTTATTGAATTAATTTCGATGTTTTCTACTATACCTTGCTTAATTATCATATTACCGTTAATGCTTGAGAATTCACCTGTTTTAAGTGGGGTAATAAGATCAATAATACTATTCATTGTAATTCCTGTAATACCACTTTTTAAAGTGTTTCCTGCTTTTAATAAGTATTCTAATGAGCCAAGTTTTGGCATACGACCATCTTTTACGGTAAATGTTGCTTTACCGGATAGTGTTTCCTTGCTTGTTATATCATTTGAAACATTTGTCATTATTTCAATAGTTCCTGTTAATTTCCCGAAAATTTGGTTTGGAACATCAAAAACAGCAGTTAAGATATCATTTGCATTAACGCTATCTGCATTAACCTTTAATTTTAATATGTTATTTAATAAATTAAGGTTTATTCCACCTGTTACTTCACCATCAGCGATATCAAAGCTAAATTTTTTAACTGCAAATTGCATTTTTTCATTTAATGAACATTCTGCTTTAAGATTGTTCGCTTTTATATTTTTAATGACAATGCTGTCTGCTCGGACAGTTAAGTTATTTATAATAAGTGAATTCATTACATTGGAATTATATCCTGTGTTAACTTTTGGTTGATTTTCATTAAAAGTTCTTAATTCTAGTTGTTTTAATTCAGACATTAACGAATTCATATCAAGGTGTTTAAGTGCAATATCTGCTTTTTTAATTATATATTCTGATGCGAATTTATTTTTAACAACAGCATTCATTACAACATTATTTGACATTACTTCTCCTTTTGATTGGATGTAGATGTCATTGTCATTAAAATGTAGGGATAAATCTTTTATATTTGTGTTTAAAAATGGCATATCCATACCATTAATTACTAAATCACCAAGAATTTTTGGAGATGTAGATTTTCCATTAATTCTTAAATCAGATGTGAATTGACCATGTTTAATAGTAGGTTTTCTAAATACAACGTTGAAAATTCTTGCATCTGTAGGAGCTTGTGTTTTTATTGTGAGATTATCAAATTTATAAAAATTATTATTATAATAGGTTATTCCACCCTTAACAGTTAATAGAGGGAACAAATATTGTCTGTTATTTTGTGATGAAAGTAATTTACTATATTGGAATTTGTTTAACCTAATTAAATTTTTACCTATGATATCAAAATCAGTATTTACTGTAATAGGATTTTCTATATCTCCAACTGTTGCTCCCATATAATAAATATTTGAATTTTCTTCTAATTTCAAATCAAGTCTTGTATTTATTTTATCTAATGTTCCGGTAATTAATGAACCTAATAAAATATCACCTTTCACTTTTATTGGGTATATATTATCTTCATTCCAATATTTATCAAATGTTTTTTGAGAGAGTTTAGAATTAATATGAATATTAAGTCTTGGATTTGATAACACTTGACTGATATTACCATAAATGAGTACAGGCATCTCATCAACCAAATAATTCATTTTGTTGATAAATATTCTATTATTTTTAATAACTATTTGTCCGTGGATAAGCCTTACTGGAATAGGTCTTTTGTAAATATAAATTGCGTTAATGTTTTTTAAATCTAAATTTGCGTTAACTCGATTATTTTTTATTTTAGCTGTTATATCACTATTCCCTGATACAATTTTCAATTTTTTTAATTCTAATTTAATTTCTTTTGGTATAAGACTTGATGATGTAAAATAATTCAAACTAGATAAATCAAAATTCTTTATATTCAAATCAGAATCAATTTTAATTTTTCTTAAATCTTCTGAAATATTGTTAACAGTTAAATTAATATTAAAAGGATTATGTTTAACAAATCCATAAACATTTTTTAATTTAAGTTTTGAATTATTTAATTCTAAATCGCCGGTTAAAATTTTTATATTTTTAATAGGTTTGTTATTTCTTAAAACGTGTCCTTTGCATTTAATTTTATCAAGTTCAATTTTGTCTATTCTTCCTTGATATTCTGCATTAAATTGTACATAACAGTCATCAAGTTCATTAAATATATCTTTTGTAAATTCTCTTAGATTCATTCTATTAGAACTTGCAACAATGTTAGCAATTCCTTTTTTTATTTCTCCTGTGATATTAATTTTTGAAAAATCATCTAATATGTTGTTAAGATTAACTTCTAAATCAAGATTGTTGAATTTAATAAGTCCCCTAACTCGTTTTATAGGTAATCCATTAAGTGACATAGAATTGTCTTTAAGCTTAATTTCACCTTTAGCAAATAAATTTTCGTTAAGCTTAATATAATTAATGTTTGGAAGTTTTCCTGTTAGGTTAAGTTTTAAATCAATATTACCTTTTGCATTTTTAATATCAGGAACGATTGTTTTGATAGGTACAAGCATTGGAGAGTCTTTTATTGTTGCAAGCAATACATTTAATGGTTGGTTGTTCCCTGTTACATCAAAATCTATGTCTCCAAATAGTGAACAAACACCATCAACTTTGAAAGGTTGATTGTTAACTGTTCCTGTATTGTTTACAAAATGAGCAGTTCTATTATTGAAATTTAATGTTCCTGTCGCATTTTTTAATACTAAATGTTTAACGTCATTAAAAGATGCATTAGCATTTATGAAATTAAAATCACCCCAAATATGAGGATCTTTTTTAGAACCGATAACTCTTATATTAATGTTTCCTTTACCTGTTACTTGCATAATAGGCACAGGCCCAATAAGGAATCTTAAAATTTCATGTAGCGGGTTCAATACGAATTCAGCAGTTGCTAAATCTACTGATTTTGAGCTTCTGATTCTTAAATCAGCTCTATAATCGCCATAATCGTTTATTCTTCCTGTGACATAAACTGTTTGGTTATTTCCTGCAGGAACAACAACATCTAATTCCATATGTTTTTCAATAAAATTGATATTTATGTTTGCTTTTCCTGCATTAGGAATTGGTTTTATTAAATAAGCTTCTGACACATCAACATATCCGTCCATATTTGGCTCTGGGAATGCACCTTTGATTTTCATATCAGCTTTAGCAAAACCATAAAACGGATACATTTTTAATCGATACACATTAAAAGTTGGAACAACGACAGGAGGAAGCATATTTGCAATCTCTCTGACATCAGACTTATCCATTTTAATATGTAAATCAAATATTGGTTTTAATGTTGTAATTTTTTTAATTTCTCCTGAAATTTCTGAGTGAACGTTACCACCATTTGCTTTGCAGGAATGTATGATTAAATCATTTGATTTTAAAATAAAATTAGTATCAATAACGAATTTTTTAGGGAAAATAATACTTTTTGCAGGGTTTTTAGTGATGATTTTTAAATTCTCTATAACCCCATCAAGATCGGAATTATTAGATGTAATATTAATAGTTCCATCTACTGATAAAATTTCGTCATTTATAAATAATTTAATAATGTTTTCAAAAGATTTTAATTTTAAATTGTATAAATTTAAATTAATCTTAGCCCCTTTTATATATCTTTTTTTAGGGATTTTAATATCATAATTAGCTTTAGATACATCTTTCCCAACAATAAGAGTATTTTCTGAGTTAGATAAAATGTAATTTCTAGTTTCTTTATAATATAAGTCCTGTCCTTTTAAACTAACAGGCATGTTTGATGTTTTATCAAAAAGAGAGATATTATATTTATAAATTTTAATTCTATCGACACAAGCGTTTATATTATTTTGTTTTGCAAAATCAATCAAATAATCTCCCAAATATAATTGATTGCCTGCCAAAATAAAATTAGACTCAATATTAGAAGCCTCAACCATTCTAATATGACATTTGCCAATTAATAAAGGAAGGACTTTAATATTTAAATAAGGATTTTCTATTAATAACGCTTTTGATTTATCCTTGTTTAATACCTGGACACTTTTAGCTCTCACCTTTAAATGAGGCGGAAACCAAGTATTTAATTGAGCATCTACAAGTTCTACGTTGTATCCTGATTCTTTCTGTATTGCTTGTTCAATGTTATCAATATTTAATTTGAACAATTGCGGTAAACCGATTGCCCATAATAGATACAATATTAAAAAAAGAATTATATATTTAAGATACTTTTTAATCATTTTTAACCTAGTATAGCATATAACAGAAACTTATTCATTCATATTTTCGAATGCTACTTCTAGGTACTCTTTAAATTTATCTATTTCTTCAGAAGTTAATCTATCGGTTAGTTGATTTTCTGTTGCCTCAAATACTAAATCCATATGCTTAATAAGTTTTTTCCCCTCATCAGTCGGTTTCAAAACTTTTCTTCTTGCATCCTTATTACTGCATTCTGTCTCAATAAGTCCCTTTTTCTCTAACCCGTGTAAAAGACTTGTAACAGAAGGCCCTTTCAAATTAAGTAATTTTTCTAAATCACGACGGCCAAAAACTTTTTTCTTCCCAGATAATCTGGTAATCTCACCTAATAGCCTAGCTTGTTGATTTGTAAGCCCATAATGGACTAAACATTTATCCTGCATACATTTAATAGTATGCGCAATATTCCTAATAAAATAACTACAACTATTCTCTTCTTTCATATAAAAATCATACCATAAAAGGTAGGGTTCTACCTATTATTTTATAAAATATTAACTTTTGTAACGAAAAATCCGAGCATTGAAATTAGGGTTCGAGTATATACTTTATATATATGTAATCAGAGAGAGATTAATAAAAAAGATTTTTTATATACCCTAATTCCCTTCCTAATTCTAGTTTTACTCCTCATTGTTTCTAACGAGGAGTTTTTTTTAGGGGTAGGGGTAAAGAGGTAAATATATTTTTTATTATTTATTATATTTATGCCATCCAAAATTTTTATAATAAGTGGGTAAGTTATTATTGAAACCTACAAATTTTATTTATTTCTTTTCAGGGCTTTTTCTCAACTTTATATAAAATATCTTGAAAATGCTATGATAATAGTTTATAATATAAATGTACTCTAGCTCTAATAGAGATTGGGCTTAGGTTTGCTAGACAAACTCCCATAGTACAGAAGCAAGTAAGTGCATGTCACATCCTGTGATATGCACTTTTTAATATATTTTATGTTATAATCCCAAATATGATTGAAAAATATTATTTCGAATTCTCAAAAATATATTGTAGATTAATGCGTTTAGAAATGGTGATGAAACACAAATTAATTTCATCTGTACTTTCTTATTATAAAGATGATGCAATAAATACTTTTAGACGATTTTTCTATAATAAGGATAGATTGGAGAGATATAATAGAAAATCAGGAAATGCTATATTAGCAATTTTGAACAATCCACAACTTAGAAATGATAAAAAATTTATTAACATAATAAATTTATTTTATTTATCTGATATTTTAGTTTTAATTTTAAATTGTAAAGAGTTTCAACAACCTGAGATAACAGAAAATTTTTATTCAAATATTCCGGAAAAATTTGGTATATTAATTGATTCTAAAAAAATATTGTGTGAATTGAGGAATGATATTGCTCATTATAATTTCAAAGATTATGAAAAAAATAAAAATGATTATCTTAATGTTTTACAAAAATATGAATATTATATGGGACGTAATATTGCAGGGATAAAAGAACTTCCACAATATGGTTTAAAGCCGTCAATTAAAACTATATTAAAATCTATAAGTGAGTTACGACCTGATTTATTGGAAATTGATGTAAAAAGAGATGATGAGATGGAATATTATTATAATAAACATAGGGTTTTAATGGATTTGTGCGATGAAATTGCATTATATAATGGATATGAACCTAAAGATTTACCTTCTCCTTGGACAATTTTGCGACAAATGTATGCTTTGAAACAGGAGTTAGGTTATAGACATACTGATAAATATGATTTAGATACTCAACTTAGGTTAAACTTCTAGTCTTTTGTCGTGGTTGAGATCACCTATCATAATAAATTCTTTTAGCTCTTTTAGTGGGGATTCTTGTTTTATTACTCGATAGAAATCTTTTACTAGCATTAGTTTTGTTTGGATACAAGAAAAATGGTTTTCTTGGGCATATCGTTGTTGTGCTTCACCTGTTTTTAGGTAATTTTTTATTTTCACATATAATTTGAATCTTCTAACGCGTTTAAGTATTTCTCTTGTCGCATAATACATTATTCCATCAAGGTCTATTGCGTAACCGTCTGAGTAATTAAAATCAACTAAGAAGTTTTCGTTGTCATCTGTTGAGATTAAGAAATAACCTAAAACTCTATCTGATGAAGTATCTTCAATTACATATCTGTATTCTGATGAATATGTTAAACCGTGACAAATTGATTCAGAAAATTCTTTATCAGAACGTTCTAACGTTGGTTTAAAATGTGTCATTAAAGAGTCGTTATAAATTTCAGATAATTCTTTTAAATCAGAATCTCTTAATCTTCTATATTTGATAGTTGTAGATTTTTTAAAAGAGATTTTGTTAACTTCCCAAATTTGTATAGAGGAACATTGTCTAAATCCACATTGAGAAATGAATAATTTGATTAAGTCGCTATATACTTGATTTATAGTCACAAAGAAAGCATTTGCTCCGTTTGCGCCATAATGAGATACAACAAAATTTATAAGTTGTTGAGCTAAATCATATGACTTTTCAGAAAAGAATAATTGAGAAATTATGAGTTTATAATAATTCCCAAATCTAGGAGAAACAGTAATCATTCCAAAATCTTCATTATTTCCTTCAGATATAATAAAAGTTTCATCAAGGAATTTGTACTTTAATGGCAAAAGATTATGTAATGCTCCAAAGGGGCTGATTGAAAGCATATTCATAAAATCATTGTTTCTTGTTACGTTCAAAAACTGAACCATTTTTCTAATTTTTGAGCGATTGAAGTAATTTAGTTTCTTAATTGTTGCCATATATTGATTATATATATTTTTTACGATTAGTTCAATATATTAAAAAAGACCGATTTTATACAAATCGGTCTTAGAATATTTTTTGCTTAATACTGACTAGTCGATAGCTTTGATTTCTTCAACTTCGTCTTCATCATCAACTTCAACAACTTCAACTTCAGTATTTCTGATAGTGTTTTTATCTGCATATAAAGATTTATTTTTAACTTTTTTAACTTGTCTATCAAGTTTATCAGCAATTAAATCAATACTAGCATACATAGATTCAGCAGATTCTTCTACGTGAACAACAGTACCGCTACTTAAGGTACATTTAACTTCTGCAACGTGTTTGCCAGATGCTGAAGGGTTTTTGATTACTGTTAAAATAACTTTGATGCCTTGGATTTGATCGTAGTGATTAACTACTTTGCCTAATTTTTCTTTAACATAAGCTTTGATAGCATCTGTGATTTCAATGTTTTTACCATTAACGTGTATATGCATGTATGCCTCCAATAATGTGTACATTTTTTATTATACACCATACTGACTTATTTTTAAACCCATTAGTCTGCAATAATTTGTGGAATTTCAACATCCGGCGTTCCGATAACTCTTACTAGTTCAAGAACAGAAGCTTTCATTTGACATTTTTGGGATGTTCCTTTGAAGAAATCGCTGTAGAAGCAACCTTCGCAATTACATCCTCTTTTATAACATTCTAAAGCTGTAGGTGTCCATCTTCTAACAGCTATAGCTCTCCCCATATCTCTACTTCTAAACAACTTATCCTCCAAAATAAATTTGTGATATCCAACCATATTAGTGTTCCGAAGAACCTATCCCCATTGGGTTTCCCCAACCCACTCTTTTATTATATAGGTTAAGTAATCTTTTACAACCCGTTTGTAAATGATTATTACGAAAAAATAAATGTACTTAAAACACTTATTATTACTAAATATAAGCCTTTTAAAACCATGTAATTGCACACCATGACATGATTTGACATGTTTTAAATCATGCAATCATGCCTGTGACATGGTTTTCCATGATTTTAAATTAGATTAAGAAATGTAAAAATGTTGGCATGTTGTAACTATGTATGTATTATTCAAAGATGGGGAGATAGTTTTTAAATGGAAACTAATAAGGTTATAGAATCAATTTTCACAAGAAAAAGTGTTCGAAAGTTTATTAATAAACCAATTGAAAAAGATAAAATTGAATTGATTTTGCGTGCTGGCATGGCTGCACCATCTGCAAGAAATCGTCAGCCTTGGAAGTTTTTTGCGGTAGATGATAGAAAATTATTAGATGAATTAGCAGAAGGGCTTCCTTATGCAAAGATGTTGTTCAATGCTCCTTTATGTATAGTTGTTTGTGGAGATATAAGAGATAAAGATGATTTAACAGCACAAACGTTTTGGGTACAGGATTGCTCAGCAGCTGTTGAAAATATTTTGTTATCAGCTCATTCTTTGGGGCTTGGTGCTGTATGGACTGCTTGTTATCCTAAAATGGATAGAGCAGAAACAGCTCGTAAGGTTTTAAACATGCCGGACGGTATAATGCCATTATGTGTTATTCCAATTGGTTATGCTGATGGAGATTCTCCTGTTATTGAAAAATGGAACAGCGATAATATTATTTGGAATAAGTATATAACAGTGACCAAGTGATTAATTGACCAAGAATACAGAAGGTAGACTTCTAATAAGGATTAGATTACTTCTGAACAACAAAAATTTTTATTTCTCATAATGGTACAATAACATTTACCCCTCGTCATTGCGAGCAGGGCGAAGCAATCTATCGATTAAGTTAACAAACGAGTAAAATGTTTTTATCTTGAAAAAAGCAAGAAATATACTATAATATATTTATAGGGGGAAGTCCCTAGTAATTATGCTACTAAAGGACTTCACTTAGTACCCTATAAGAAGTTTAATAGAATTTTAAGAGCTGCTATAACTGCAATTATGGCAGCTTTTATTATTTCTCTTCTCAATTTAATCACCCCCTTTCCACCGATTTCTTAGTAAAATTCGTGTGTGGGTGGAGGTAAAAGGTACTACCCTAGATGTATTTTAATATAATTTCTGTTATTTATCAATTGTAATAAGGATAAAACTTTATAAATACTTAATTATC
Source organism: Candidatus Gastranaerophilales bacterium (assembly GCA_944326685.1). Lineage (GTDB taxonomy): Bacteria > Cyanobacteriota > Vampirovibrionia > Gastranaerophilales > Gastranaerophilaceae > UMGS1585. Next base: position 40,320 of record CALVEV010000029.1, on the reverse strand, counting down.
AATTAAATAATTTATAAGATATAATCTTGAAAAAAGCGAGAAATATACTATAATATATTTATAGGGAAAAGCTCATAAGAGGTGCATCTCTTATAAGCTTTCTTAACTCCCTATCTTAGTCTAAGCGTTATGATTATCAATAAGATAAGCCATAACGCTTTTTCAGTTATACTGAAATCCAAGATTATCACCCCCTTCCCTCCAATTTCTCTTAACAAGTCTGTGTGGGTGGGGTTATATGGAGCTTACCCTGAACATATTTTAATATAATTTCTTTTATTTATCAATTCAAATACATTTATTGATAAATATTTGAGTAGTTCCAGTAGCTTCTTAGGACTTTTTTGAGGTAAGTTTGAGTTTCAGGGTATGGGATTTTTTCTACAAAGTCGTCCATATCTGTATAATTAAGTCTGTTTTTCCATCTTGTAACAGCTGCCCAGCCTCCATTGTATGCCATTATTGCTGACATATCTTTATCATTTAAAGAACGACGCATTTTTGCATAATATAAGCTGCCTAGATGGATATTATTTTCAGGGTTATATAAATTGTTTGATAATCCATACGCTTTTGCAATTTCATCAGCTGTTGCAGGCATTAGTTGCATTAATCCTAATGCTCCTACACAACTTGTTGCATTTGGGTTGAAATGACTTTCTTCTTTTATAATTGATAAAATTATAATTGGATTTTCTTTATTTGCATATTTTTGTACATAATTATAATAATGTATTGGATAAACTAATCTCCATCTTGAATCTTTGAAATTAGGCTTTTCCTCAAGTTCATCCATTGCTTCGCGAGCTAAGAATGCTGAATGCGTATAGTTCCCTTTTTCATATTCAATCCAGCTTTGAACAAAGTCATCATCTTTGTATAATTCTTGTACAAAATCATAATCTTTTAATTTAGCAAGTTTAATTGCAAGGTTTGCTTCTGATTTATTTTTTATAGGAAATACTATAGGTTTAACCTCAAGTTTTCTATCTTCAAGCATTTTTTGACCATTATGAAGTTTAGAATTAGCTCTCATTGCATAATAGCTGTCAGGATATTTTGATAATACTCCTTTGTAATAGCTTTTTGCCATATCGTCCATATGCCGTTTTTCATAAATTTTTGCCATCCAATACATAACAGCAGGGGCTGAATTTGTGTTTCCATATTTTGCTAGATGAATTCTGCCAAGTTTAAGGGCTTCATCGTATTTTCTTTGGTTAATTTTTGAATAGAAAGTTTTGTATAATGCTTCTGCTGAAAATTGTCCATCAGGGAAAGCATAATATAATTTTTCATACATTTGAGGGGTTTGAGATACTGGGGCATATTTTGCCATAAGAAACATTAAATAATCTGCACCTTGTGATTTGGGATTAAGTGAATATAGGTATTTTATAGTATTAAGTTTTGAATCTGAAAGTGATACAAAACAGTCTATATTTTCATAAATTTCTTTTTTATTAACTCGTGAAGAATATATAGATATTCCTTTAGTTGTTATATTTTTTGCTTCATTATATTTCCCTAGTTTGTATAAAGTTTTGGCATATCCTGCCCAACTATCAGGGAGAGATGTTTTCTGATAATATTCAAGTGCTTCATTGAATTTATCTCTTGAAAGATATGATTTTGCAATAATTAAATTATCAGCGTTAGAAAATTTGGTATTCCATTTAATTAAAGTATCTATTGCATTTTGTGATAACAAGCCTTTAGGTGAAAGTTCTAAATATTCAAAAAGTAATTTTGGATTTTTTTCAATAAGTCCAAGATAAAATTTTGAAGCAATAGCAACTTCAGTTTTAGGGTATTTTCTAATTAGGTGTTTGAAATGTCTTTTTGCAATGAAATAATCTTGTCTATCATATAATAGAACCGCTAAATTATATTCGCTTACAGGATAAAGTTGCCAATTAGGAAATCTTTTTAAAAGGATGGAATAATTCCTAATTGCAGATTGTGTATCCCCGATATTTGTAGCACATCTTGCTTGTCTAAAAAGAGCAGCAGGTTTTAGTATAGAAAAGTTTGATATTCTTGCAAAATTGTAATAAGCATCTTGATAATTTTCATTTTGATAGAATTTAATCGCATTTGAATAAATTCTCATGTCTGATTTCTCAGATAATTTGTTATTTATAGTTATTGCAGAAAATAAACAAGCTATAGCTAATAATATTATTAAAAATATTTTTTCTTTTGTCATAAGATTTTATCTCAAATGCTATTTATTCCAATATTGCCATATTTAAAGAAATTATGTGAATAAAATATGACTGACAATATTTTAGCATGGAGTATGACAAAAAATAAACATAAGGTAATTAAAAATTATGTAATACTTCCTGACAAATTGGTTTTATCATATCCTAATGTTAAAACTGAGGCTGTGGAGTTGCAGGTAAAGAATCATCATCCAATCCAGGGACTTGATTCTCAATTTTTGGTTCATCCATCTTTATAATCGCAGGGGTTGAATTATCGTTATTTTCATTTTCTTCAGGTTTTTTGAATTTGAAACAGAATAAAGATTCTGCTTTTATATAAACATCTCCACCTTTTTCAACGTATGAAAAGAATGAGTTTTTATATACATTATTTACAGCAGAGAATAATTTATTTCCTTTTTCATCTTTTACAGCACCTTGTACAGCATAAAACCCAGTACTTAAACCTTGTACAAAAAAGTCTCCAACAGTTAGTGCTGCGTTTTTAGCTAATTCACCTTTATCTATTTCTATATTTGGAGAAAATTTTCCTACATATTTTTTATTAAATTTATATCTTTCGTGCTGTGGGGTTGTAAAATAAGTAGGCATAAAAGAAAAAGTTGCATCTCGTTTAAGTCTTTTAGCAGGAATAACATCAATCATCAATCCTGTAACAGTTGAGCCCATAGGGATAAGTACATCTTTATCTAAAGAAACTGATTCAATAACTTTTACTTGAATTTCTTTAGGTACAGCTGTTGAAAAATCATTTAACGCCATAACTTTCATATCTTCTGCTAGGGCTGAACACATAGTAAAACTAAATACTAAAAGAATAAATAGAAATTTTTTCATAAATACCTCTTTTTAGTATATTACAATTATTTTTATCTGGTTTCAAGCTAATTAGTACATTTTGATAATAGAACGTACTTCTTTAAGAACTTTTTGCGCTTCAATTCTTGCTTTTTCAGAACCATCTCTGATAATTTTATCAACAATTTCAGGATGAGCTTCATAATATGCACGTTTTTCTCTAATTTCTGCAAAGCGAGCATTAATTTTTGCACCTAATTCACGTTTACATTGAGCGCATCCTCTGAGACCTTTTTCGCATTCTTCTCTAACTGTTGAAATTTCATCTTCTGAACCGAATATTTTCCAATATTTAAATGCAACTTCACATTCATCAGGATGTCCTAAGTCATCTTTTCTTAATCTGCTTCTATCGGTAATTGCAGTCATAACTTTTTTAGCTGTAACTTCTTCAGTATCAGAAATTTTAATATCATTATTAAATGATTTACCCATTTTGTTACCGTCAAGACCACAAATTAATGAGCAGTTATTAAGTTTAGGTTGTGGCTCATTAAAGAATTCTGTTTTATAGATATGGTTAAATCTTCTAGCTATATCACGAGTTAATTCAACGTGTGCTACTTGGTCAATACCAACAGGCACAAATTCTGCATTAAATGTAAGAATATCAGCAGTCATAAGAACAGGATATCCCATCAAACCATAATTAACTTGCGTTCCGATTCCTTCTTTAGATTTAAGAATTTTAGCCATATCTTTTAAGGTAGGATCACGTTCAACCCAGTTTTGAGGAGTAATCATACTTAGATATATATGTAATTCTGCAGTTTCTGGAACAAGAGATTGAACATAGATAGTTGATTTTTCTGGATCAATACCTGATGCTAACCAATCCATAGCAACATTTCTAACATCTTCAATCATGTTCTCTGTTTTGTCATATTTAGTAGTGAGAGCATGCCAGTCTGCGATAAAGAAATAACAATCATAGTCATTTTGTAACTTAACCCAATTATCAATAACACCTAAGTAATGACCTAAATGTAGCTTTCCTGTAGGACGCATTCCTGACACAATTTTTTGTTTCATACTTTAACCTCACTTTGTATAAATTATTATACATAAAACAAAAATAGGTAATAACAGTTATTGTTTTATAAAAAAGAACTTGAAATTTTCAAGTTCTTTTTAGTAATATTCATCATCTTCTTCGTCATCATCCTCTTGTTTAGAGAACGGATTTTCTTGTTTAAAAGGATTTTTTTTATTTTTTTCGTGTTCTTCATTCAAAGTTACAAGTAACTCTTCTGTTTCATCAATTAATTCTTTAAATCTTTGAGTAGATTGTTTAAGTTTAGGAAGTTTAGAGCTGATGATAGAAGACACATTAAGCATAGCAAGAGAACTTAAGGCAGCATTTAATTGTGCGCTTTTGTCACTATATTTTGCAGAATCTTTTTTAGCGCCATCTTGCTTTTCTTGTTGCATGTATTCAGCGTCTGAGCCTGCTTTTTCTTCATTTGTTTTTGCTGCTGTTCCTGAGATATCACCACTTTTAAAATTTAAAGCACCTGATATACCGTAGAAGCCAGCGGCTCTATTGTCTACCATATTGACCTCTCGTTGCGTTATTGCCCAGTGATGTGTCTCTGTTTATATAAGCATATCCTTCCGCAATTAGTTTAAAACCATGTAAAAAAATTTTTTTGCTAGTTATTAATGTTTTTTTTACACTAAATTTAAAAAATCCTTTATTTATTAAGGTTTTCCCTAACAAAACAACCTTTTACATTTCTTCATAATGTACAAATTCAAATAAAGATAAAATTAAACGGACAATATTAATATATCTTTATCATCTACATATTATACAACTTTAAAAAATATTCTGCAACGACCTAAAATAATATTTTTATAAAAAAACTATAATACTATTTAGCCTCTTACCCCTAGTTTAGTTGTACTATGTTAAATAATTTAAAATATGATATCCTATTTATTATGAAGAGAGTGATTTATTTAATTATTTTAATAGGGATTATAACAGCTTGCATGCCGGCATGTTTGAAGAGAGATACAAATATTTCTCAATCAGAAATTCCTGTAGTAAAAGAAGTTCAATTAGATAAATATCCTCTTAATAAGATTTTCCCAAATCCTAAGACAGTTACAATAAATGGTGTTGATTATTTACAATCACAGTTGCCAGTTGGGAATTATGGCGGAAGATTAATTACTTCAACTATTGGCGAAGGACCAAAGACATTCAATCCTTTTACTGCAAAAGATGCAACATCATCACAAATGGCTAATATGATGTATGACGGTTTAGTTAGTATGAATCCTGTAACGGGTGAAGTTATACCGAAATTAGCTAAATCAATTGATGTTAAGGGAAATAAATATATAATTCATTTAAGACATGGGATAGAATGGTCTGATGGGAAACCAATAACAGCAGATGATGTAATCTTTACTTGGAAGGATATTGTATTTGCAGGATTAGGTAATACTTCGGTAAGGGATAGTATAATAATTGATGGTCAATTGCCAAAAATAGAAAAAGTAGATAATTATACTGTTGTGTTTACAGTTCCAAAACCATTTGCACCGTTTTTAAGAATATTGTCAAATCCAATTGCTCCAAAACATTATTTTACATCTATTCCAAATTGGGAAAAATCATTTGATAGAATTTTAGCAACAACAATCAATCCTAAAGATATTGTTTATTCTGGGGCATTTCATTTGAAAAAATATGTTCCTGCACAGCGTGTAGTATTTGATAGAAATCCAAATTATTATGAAATAAATTTAGATAATAAAAAATTGCCTTATTTAAACCAAATTGTTTATTTAATTGTTGGAGATTTAAACAATGAAATCTTGAAGTTTGAAGGCAAGGAAATAGATACTATAACTCTTAGAGGTGCAACAGTTGCAAGATATAAAGCAAAAGAGGCAAATTCTGATTATTATATTTATAATTTAGGTGCTGATACTGGAACAATGTTTCTTGCGATTAATTTGAATAACAGAAAAGATGATAAGGGTAAATCTTATGTTAACCCAATTAAACAAAAATGGTTTGCAGATAAGAATTTTAGAGAAGCAATAGATTATGCAATAGATAGAAAAAGTTTAGTTACAAACATTGCTTATGGTTTAGCAGAGCCGTTGTTTACATCTGAAAGCTTAAACGGAATTTATTTGAATAAATCAATAAAAGGTCACAATAGAGATTTATCATACGCAAAAGAACTATTAAAACAAAGTGGTTTTTACTATGGTAAAAATGGGTTTTTGTATGATAAAAACGGAAACAAAGTTGAGTTTGATTTATATACAAATGCAGGAAACACTGAGCGTGAATCAATTGGTGTTATGATAAAACAGGATTTGGCAGATTTAGGAATAAGCGTTAATTTTAAACCTGTAGAATTCAATACTTTAGTTAACAAATTAACCAATACATATGATTGGGATATGTCTATAATGGGTCTTACAGGTTCTCCATTAGAACCACATAATGGAAAAAATGTATGGGCATCAAATGGACCATTACATTTATTTAATCAGCGTCCAGTTGGGTATTCTGTTGATGACAGGTTAAGTTGGGAAAAAGAATTAGATAACATATTTGAACAAGCAGCATTAAAGTTGAGTTTTGAGGAAAGAAAAGTTTATTATGATAAATATCAACAAATAATTTATGATGAACGTCCAATAATTTATTTGTATTCTCCAACTCGAGTTGTCGCAATAAGGCGTAAGTTTAAAAATACATATCCTTCGACACTTTCAGGGGTATTGTATAATATAGAAGAAATTTTTATAGAAAAGGCAAAACAATGAATATTATAAAATATATCTTAAAACGAATAATTCAAACATTGCCGTTATTGTTCATTGTATCAATAATCAGCTTTTTCATAATAAGACTAAGCCCAATAGATCCTTTGGCAGAATTAAGGTTAAATCCATCAATATCTCAAGAGACATTACAAAAAGAAACTCAAAGATTGGGCTTGGATAAACCAATACCTGTACAATATGGGAAATGGGCATCATCTTTTGTAAGAGGTGATTTAGGAGTAACATCATCCGGAGAAAGAGTTGCTGATAAATTGAAAGAAAGAATACCTAATACATTACTTCTTACAAGTATTGTAATATTTATGACTTGGTTGGTTGGTGTACCTTTGGGGATTTTAGGTGCAGTTTTTCATAAAAGTCAATTTGATAGATTATTAACAGTTTTATCCAGTATTGGAATGGCAATTCCGTCATTTTTCTTTGCAATATTGTTATTGATTTTTGCCGTGAAAACATCTTGGTTTCCTGTTGGTGGCTTAACGAGTTTTGATTTTGATGAGATGTCTTTAGGAGGTAAAATATTAGATTTATCTAAACATTTGGTATTGCCTGTAACAGTATTGTTTACAATATCTTTATCAGGTTTGCAGCGTCAAATGCGAGCAAATATGTTGGATGTAATGGATTCTGAATACATTAAATTTGCAAGAGCAAAGGGCTTATCAGAATGGCAGGTTATATTTAAACATGCACTTAGAAATGCCTTAAATCCTTTGATTACATTGTTAGGATTTGAATTTGCAGGATTATTGAGTGGTGCAGCATTAACAGAGTATGTATTTCAATACCCAGGGTTGGGGCGTTTAATATTAGAAGCAGTTATGAAATCAGATATAAATTTGGTAATGGCATCATTGATGATGGGTTCAATAATGTTGGTATTAGGAAATTTACTTGCTGATATTTTATTGATTATTACCGATCCTAGAATAAGGGGGGTAGGTAAATGATTAGAGAAATAATGAAAGATAAATATGCTAGTATTGCATTTATAATTTTGGTTGTAATGTATCTTATGATATTATTTGCAGATTTTATTGCACCTTATTCAAAAGATTTTTCTGATAGAAACCAATCTTATGCTCCACCATCTAAAATCTTTGTAATAGATGAAAACGGGAAATTCTCAAGACCATATACTTATAACTATAAACGAGAATTCGTTCCTGAATTATATCAGGCAGTTTATACGTTAGATAAATCTCATAAGTATTATATAAAACCGTTTAATCGTGGTGAAGAATATAAATTTTTAGGTTTGATAAAAACAAATATTCACTTATTTGGAGTTGAAAAAACAGGTAGGTTGTATTTACTTGGTACTGATATTAATGGTCGTGATGTTTTTTCAAGATTGTTATTTGGCGGTAGAATTTCTTTAACAATAGGATTTTTGTCATTATTTATCTTGTTCCCGATAGGTTTAATATATGGTGGAATATCAGGTTATTTTGGTGGTTGGGTAGATAATATAATGATGCGTTTTGCAGAAGCTGTTATGGCAATTCCAAGTTTTTATTTGTTAATAATATTGGCTGCTATATTACCGTCTAATATGACAAGCACACAACGATTCACATTAATAGTTGTGATTCTAGCATTGATTGGTTGGTCAGGTTTTGCAAGAGTTGTAAGAGGTATGGTTTTATCTATTAAAAACGAAGAATTCGTGTCAGCTGCAAAAACAATTGGTGCATCGAATTTAAGAATAATCTTGAAACATATTCTTCCTCAAACAACAAGCTATGTAATAATTGCTATGACCTTGTCAGTACCATCATATATATTGGCAGAATCAGGATTGAGTTTTTTGGGTTTAGGTATACAACAGCCTGATGCAAGTTGGGGAAACATGTTGAAAGAAGCTCAAGAATACATTAATATATTATATAGACCTTGGCTTTTGACACCAGGATTTTTAATTTTTGTTGCAGTATTATCATTTAACTTAATAGGTGATACAATAAGAGATATATTAGATCCAAAAGGAAAAATAAGAGAGTAAAAGACAGATTCGGAGAATAGTATGGAAAACATAATTGGACCTATGGATATAGAATTTGGTATAAGAATTCTATCAGCAATTGCTTTAGGATTTATATTAGGTTTTGAAAGAGAAATTACAAATAAATATGCAGGGTTAAGAACACATATATTGGTATGTTTAGGAGCTTGTGTATTTACATTAATATCAATTTATGGATTTCCAATGTTTTCAGGTGATATTCCAGAATATCATCCAAATGGTATAAGAGATACCGCTCGTGTAGCAGCTCAGATTGTAACAGGTATCGGTTTTATTGGTGCAGGAACAGTTTTGAGGAATGGTCCAACAGTATTTGGTTTAACAACAGCTGCAACATTATGGATGGCTGCAAGTATTGGTATGGCTTGTGGTAGCGGAATGTATGGAATCGCAACTTTATCAACTCTTGCATCAGTTTTAGTATTAACTCTAATAAGAGTTTTTGAAAGAAAAGTTTTAAGTAATTCATCAAAAAATATAAGAAGAATGAAAGTTACATTATTCTGTCAACAAGAAGAAGTAGATAATATAAAAGATTTTATGACAGAAAACTTTAAAAAAGTTGATGCTTTAAAAATTCAAAAATTATTTGAAAATCCGGACAAAATAAAAGTAAGTATGACCGTAGAAATAGTATCAAGAAAACCAGTTCAATCATTATATAAGAAGATAGAAAAGCTTGCAGGTGTTGATTCTATATCAATACAAGGTGTAAATGAATAAATTTAAATTTAACATTAAAATTAAAATAAATATCTGGCCATATGTATCAACAATATTATGGACATTATTGGCGGCTTGTATTTTTTCTGGTGGAATAATTTATTATGCTCAATATGATGTAATAAATAATTCATCTTCTAATTATAATGAAAAAGTTTTGAATGAATATATTAGAAATACTGTAATTGAACAAAATATTAATTTAGAAATGAATTATCCTGATGATTATCGTATAGATATGCATTTAGGGTATTTATATAATGTTATTAAAGAATTTGATAAAGCAGAATATTATTATAAAAAAGCAGTAGCGAAAGCTCCATTGAATATATATAGACCATTATATGAGCTTGCAGCTTTTTATATTGAACAATCTCGCTTTGATGAAGCACAAGAAATAATAGAAGAATTCCCACAAATTGCAAATCCTGCATTAATAAGATATCAATCTTATTTGTATAGGAAAAAAGGAGATGTATATTATAGTAAACAGCAATATTATTATGCATTAAAAGAATATGAAAGAGCTCGTTATTATTGGACTAAACTTTCAAGACCAGGCATAAAATATATGAAGTCTTTAAATACAAGATTATCAGAAACCGCAGTTTTACTTGCAGATATAGCTGTTAATTCCAATCAAGTAGAAGAAGCTGTTCACTTCTTACAAGTCGCAGAAAAAGTTAATCCAAAAGATTTTATAATAAGATATAAACTAGCCTTAATGATGGCTAATACAGACCCAGAACTATCTTATAAATATTTTAGTAAATTATTTAAAGAATATCCAACTCAAGTTGATTATACAGCATATTATGATTTATTGCTAAAACTTGTTGATATATATGAATATGAAGGAGATTATAATAAGGCAAAATTATATGAATTTAGAGCAAAATCATTATTAGATTATGTTTATATTAATTTAATTTCAGTAAAAGATGTATCTTTTAAAATGACAGACAAAGTCTTATATAAAGTTGGTAATAAATATAAGATATTATTAAAATTTAATATACAAAATACTTCAGGTATGTCAATAAAAGATATGAAAGTAGAAGTAATCTATAAATTAGGTGATACAGTTATCGAAAAATATAATAAGACATTAATTGATTCAACAAATCGTTTGCTTCCAAATGATTCAATAAACGACATTCGTATAATTCCAAAAACATTGAGGAAATATAAATCTACGGAAATACCAAATATATCAGCAGAAATATATTTGTATAAAATACCGTCAAAAAAATTATGTGTATATAATTCTCAATTATTTGACCCTAAGACAGGAATAAAACAGTCCAAACTAGGTTTGGACTGCCAATCATATATTGAATTTTTTGCGAGTCAAATATTAAATATTGGCTCAAGCATAAACTCTTATAAAGATTCACGATAAATAGTTTCAACTGCTTTTTTATCAGCATTAGTTGGAGCTATAGAAAGTAAACCATCAAGAGAAGGTGTAGTGAACGCTAAATTAGTTAATGTTTCCACATCAGCTTCAGAGAACCCTTCATCTTTAAGTTTGTTAGGAACATCAACAGATTTTAACCATTCGTAAACCCCTGTTGCAGCTTTTTCAGTATCAGCCGCTTCAGCTTTCAATCCAGGAACGATAGGTTCTAAGATATAAGCCAAAGTATCAGCTTTAGCCGCATAAATATTTCTAATAACAGCAGGTAATAAAATAGCTAAACCTAAACCGTGAGAGAAATCAGGTTTAAGAGCACTTAATGGGTGTTCAAGTGCGTGAGTATAGTGTAATAAGCCGTTATCAAATGCAACACCTGCCATCATAGCAGCATAGCATAAGAAATATCTAGCTTCTAAGTCATCAGCATTTGCAATAGCTTTAGGTAAATATTTTCCAACAAGTTCAATAACTTCTCTTGCTAATGAAATAGAATAAGGAGAAGCTACTTTAGATGTAGCTGCTTCTACAACGTGGTTAACAGCATCAATTGAAACATATCTTGTTTGTTTAGGAGACAATTTAGCCATTAATTTAGGATCATCAATAGCATATGTTGGATAAATACAATCATAAGCGATTGCAGGTTTGTAATTCTTTTCTAGAATTGTAGCAACAGCAAATCTGTTAGTTTCAGAACCTGTACCGTGAGTAAGATTTATAGCCACGATAGGTGCAGCTTCTTCAGGAGTGAATTTGAATTCATAAATATCAGCTGCAGTTTTGTCTTGATATTTTAATAAAATAGCAACAGATTTACCAGCATCAGTTGGAGAACCTCCACCAATTGTAATAACTGCTTTAGCACCAAATTCTTTAGCCATTTGAGCAGCTTCATCAATTGCTTGAGTAGTAGGGTTTGGAGTTACTTTGTCGTAATTAATATATCCAAGACCATTATTTTTAAGAGCTTTTTCAACATAGTCCCAAGCTCCTGTAGATTTATATGCGTTACGTCCTGACATAACAACAAGCTTGTCTACACCTTTAGCTTTTAAATCTTTTGCAATATCTTCTATTTTTTCTATTGCACCACATCCGAAGTAAACAAGAGTTCTTGTTCTAATTTCACGAACTTGATTAATATCTACGTCTTTTTCCCACATAAAGTTCTCCTTTCTTTTAGTGTCAATGAGATTATAACATGAAAAAATAAACACAACTCCTGTTTACGGTGGGTAAGTTTTATGCTAATATTGGGTTATGAAAAAAAATATATTAATTATTGGAAATTCTGCAAAAGAATATTCATTAGCAAAAATTTTATCAGAAAGTTTCAATGTATTTGTTGCCCCAGGTAATGATGCAATATCAGAGTTTGCAACAGTTGTAGACATAAGAGAAAATAGTGTTGCAGAATTAGTAGATTTTGCATTAGAAAATGATATTTCATTTACAATTTGTTCGTCAGAAATAGCAATAGAAGCTGATATTGCAAGACTTTTTGAGATTAATAATTTAAGAATTTTTGCACCATCTGCATCTGCTGCAAGTTTTGCGACAAGTAAATCTATTGGTAAAAAATTAATGTATAAACTCAAAATACCAACTCCAAGATTTGGTATTTTTGAGAAAAAACAATTAGCTTTTGATTATCTAAAAAATTGTCAAATGCCAGTTGTTGTAAAAACAGATAAACATAAGCCTTCAAATTCAGTAATGGTTTGTCCTACAGAAACAATTGCAAAAGCATTTATCGAAGATTGTTTCTTTTCAGGCGAAGAAAAAGTTATAATAGAAGAATATGTATATGGAACTAATTTTACTTTGTACGTAATGACAGATGGTTATAAAGTACTTCCAATTGGTTCAATTGTAGATTATAAATTTGCATTAGAAGGTGATGGAGGAGTTCTAACTTCTGGTATGGGAGCGTATTCTCCATGTCTAAAATTAACAGATGACCATATTGCTTATTTAGTTTCAGAAATTGCATATCCTTTAGTTGATTATTTAGAGCAACAAGGAACTCCTTATTTGGGAATTATCGGTATTGACGGAATTCTTACAAAAGAAGATACAATATCTATAATTGAATGCAATACTTTTTTAAGAAATCATGATGCACAATGTATATTATCATTAATAGACCATGATATTTATAAATTAATGGAAGCTTGCTCAATCGGATCTTTCTCAGATGATTATGACTGTATTCCGTTAAAGGATGAGTTTGCAGTATCAGGAGTTTTATCTTGTGGAAAATATAAAAATTCGGTAATTGAAGGATTAGATGAATTACAAGATGATACTATTGTTGCGCATTTGAATACAAAACGTAATGAGTATTTAGAATATGAAACGCAAGGTGATAGAGTTTTGGTAGTTACAAAATCAGCTAAAACCTTATCAAGAGCGAAACTTGGTTTATACGAAGAATTAGAATTTATAAATTTTGAAGGCAAAAATTACCGAAAAGATATTTGTGCAACTTTGGATATTTAATAATTTTATTCTTGAGGTTCTTGAATAAGTGGGATATCAATAATAAATGTAGACCCATTATTTACTTCACTTTTTAATGAAATTTTTCCACCGTGAAGTTCTACTAATTCTTTTGTAATAGTAAGTCCAAGTCCTGTAGAGCTTTCTTTTTTGGTGTATGCGCTATCAAGTTGAACAAATTTTGCAAATATTTTCCCATGATACTTTTTATCGATTCCAATTCCATTATCGTGGACTTTTATTGAGAAGATTTTATCTTCAATAGTTCCTTCAATATCAACTTGTCCATTTTCAGGGCTAAATTTAATTGCGTTATTAACTAAATTATAAAGTATTTGTTGAATTTTCTGATAATCTGCATAAACTTCAAAATCTTCTTTTAGAATTTTGTTCAATTTAATTTCTTTTTTAATAGCTAAAGGTTCTAGAATGTTAACAACTTCGTCTAAAGCTCTTGAGATATTAAAAGTTGAACGAACTAATTTAACTGCTTTAGCCTCAATTTTTGATATATCAAGAATTTCATTAATCATGCTTAAAAGATGAATTCCTGACACTCTTATGTCTTGTATGTATTCAGCTTGTTTAGGATTTAAGACTCCATATAGATTAGTTGATAAGATTTCAGAAAAACCTAAAATCGCATTCAATGGAGTTCTTAATTCGTGAGAAACGTTTGCTAAAAATTCATTTTTAGCTTTATCTGCTTCTAATATTTTTTCATTTTGTTCTTTTATAACTTTTAAAGCTTCATTTTTTTCAACAATACCGTCTTTTAATGCTTTAAGCTGAATTTTAAACACATTAGAAAGTTCTAAATCTTTGATAAGATACGACATAATTAATGTGCAAGATTTAAGAACATTCAAATCAATTTCGTTATAGAATTTATTTTCTTTTTTTGCAAGAATAATAAATCCGAAAACCGTTGAACCTATTCCTAACTTTTGTAGCATAAATGATTTACAGTCTAATATTTTTAAAGATTTGATAATTTCAGAATTATTATCTAATAAGTACCCTTCATCATTGTACATTTTTTCAATAACTTTAGGCGTAAGTTCAAAAATTTTATCAATAATGAATTCATTATCATTATTAGCAGAAAATTTCAATTGAGCTCCAGCAGGATTCAAATAATAAATATATGCTTGTTCAAAATCAAATATTTTATTAAGTCGTTCAAAAACAGTCGTAGCAGAAACATCCGAATTTAGATTTGTTTCAAAAAACGACGGTATAACTCTCAAAACTTCTTCGCTAGATAATTTCATCATAATAATTCAATTGTAACAAAGCATTTATTGTAATTCAAATTGTAAACAAACATTAAATAGTTTGATTGTTTTCAATGTGTAAGTTTTTTTTCTTTTTAAAAGCAAAATATTTAAATAGAATGTAAGTTGACACAGCAGAGAATACAAGTGCAAATGCTTGTGCAATATCTGTTTCAATAACAGGAGGGAATAGGTCAATTTTTTCAAATAATTGTGCAAAAATTTCAAGAGTAATTGCATTAATCAAATATCCGATAAACCAAGTATAAAGGCATTTTATGTATTGTTTTACAACAGAAGCTTGTCCTCTTGCTCTAAATACTAATAATCTTTGTGTTGTAAAAGACACAAAAGATGATAGTAACCAAGCTAGGGCAAGTGAGAATTGTCTAATAAATTGAATAAAAGAAATATGTTCTAATACAGGAATATGGTGTATTCTAACATAATTATATAATCTTGTTGTATCATCTACAAAAAATTGAGCAAAAAAATGAATAAGAAAAACAAACATAACAAATGATACAAGAGAATTGAATCCTCCGATAAAAACAAACCTAATTTTTTCAGGAATTTGGAACCAAAAATCGTGTATGTTTGTGTAAATCTTTTTCATAGCATTATTTATTATACAATGAATATATTTCTTAAACAATTTACAGGATAGTATAATTAATGTTATAATATTCTCAATCAATTTATATTAAGGAGTTATTTAATGAAAGGTATCATATTAGCAGCAGGTGCAGGAACAAGGTTATACCCGGCATCACAACCGATTTCAAAAATTTTATTACCAATATATGATAAACCAATGATTTATTATCCATTGTCAACTTTGATGTTAGCAGGGATAAGAGATATTTTAATTATTACTAACGAAACAGATTATGATAACTTTGTAAAAGTATTAGGAGATGGTTCTCAATTTGGTATCAAGTTATCATATAAAATTCAATATATTCAAAATGGTATAGCAGATGCTTTCATTATTGCCGAAGATTTTATTAATGGTGAAGATGTTGCGTTGATACTAGGTGATAATATATTCCACGGTCACGGGTTCTCAACAATGATGAAGGAAGCAATAACATCAAATCACGGTGCAACTGTATTCGGATATTTGGTTAAAGATCCTGAAAGATTTGGTGTTATTGAATTTGATAAAAATAAAAAAGCTATTTCATTAGAAGAAAAACCAAAAAATCCAAAATCAAGTTATGCAGTAACAGGTTTATATTTCTACGATTCAAATGTATGTGATTTTGCAAAACAATTAATGCCATCAGATAGAGGGGAATTAGAAATTACAGATTTGAATAAAATGTATTTAGAACGTGGGATGTTAAATGTAGAAATTCTAGGTCGTGGATTCGCTTGGTTAGATACAGGAACTCATGATTCAATGTTGCAGGCAAGTAATTTCGTAAATTCAATGGAATTAAATACTGGTGCAAAAATTTCTTGCTTAGAAGAAATAGCATATAACCAAGGCTTTATTTCTGCTCCTGATTTATTAAACAGAATCGAAAAATACGGAAATAATCCTTATTACAGTTACATTAGAAACATCATTATGCATGATTTAGTAAGCGTAAAATAGTTAATAAAAAATAGAATAAAATAAAAGGTTCTTTGCAATAACTGGCATAGAACCTTTTTTGTAAACAATTATTACAAAAAATTCAACTCGTGAAATTGAGAGTTGAGTATATACTTTATATATATGTAAGCATTAAATAAACACAAGAGATATTAAGAGAGAGAAACTAAGAAGAATCGCAGGTGAGAGCAATGGCAGTATTGAACATCTATGATATTAATGCAAAAGCAAATGAAATATCTGAAGAATTTAAAAAGCTTGATGCAGAGCCAACAGATCAAAGCAGTATTTTATTTGAAGAGATGAGAATATTGGCATTAAACAATCGAACAAAATTTAATCTGTAGACAGGAGTTGTGTTTGGGTTAAAGGACAGATATAACTTAACTTAACTCAACTTAATTCCCACTAACTTAATTTTCAGACCCATTTTGGGTCTTTTTTTTGTGCTACGCACGTAATCATGTTATGTTTAAATTCCTGTTTGGCTTATGGAGTATTGTTAAGTTTGCAATATACAGTTGTTATCGCCAAACTTCTGTTCATTTATTGTTGTTAATTTCTAATATCACTAGGAGGATTTTTCCCTAGTCCTGAACGGGTTTTAATTGCTCCCCAAGCTCTATACATTCCATTTTCATAAGTGACTAGATAGTATCCACCTTCAGGAATGTATTCTATTGTTGCATTTTGGTAAACATATTCTTCTGGCTCAGGTGTGATAGCATCTTCTGCGTATTTTCTTTGTAAAACTTTTTGCAATCGTTCTTGAAAACGTGTTTTTTCAGGTTTGTATTTGATTTTACCTGTATTCATATCTCGTTCTTTTTTGTATTTTTCAACTTCTGCTTGGTTTTCAGCAAGCTTGAATACAGGAATAACAGCCATAAGTTCTCCTGATTGAATTATTAATAAAAATTCTTTATCATCACTGAGAGCTAATTCATACATGCCAGGCTTTAGATAATGTCCGTTGTAATCTGTTATGTAGTCAACAATTCTAAGAATCGGATGTTTTGAATCAGAATACCCGTAACGATATAATGGATCTTGATTTTCTAAAAGTCCTGATGGGTATCTAGGATAAAGTTTGGTTTCATCATTAATTCTAACATTGGGCGGTGTAGCCCTTTCAATCATTGGCATTAGTTAATCTCCTTTAATAATAATTTAATGGAGTTATCAATTTCGTCAAACGATTTTCCTAATGCTTGAGATTTTCCGACAAATATAATTGATTGAGTATTTTTGAAATCAAACTTATCTTTAATTATTAATCTAACAGATTCTCTCATTAATCTTTTTAAACGGTTTCTTTTAACAGCACGTTTATGCGTTTTTTTACTAACAACAAAACCGATTTTAGTGTAGTTAGTGTTTTCAGATTTTTTCCCAACAAACATTATTATTCCATTTTTATAAAAGGAATTTTGTATTTTATATGTTGCTGTAAAAGCATATTTATTTTTCAATCTATAGTTTTTAGGAAGCATAAATATATTATACTCTAATTTAACTAAAACAAAATATTAAATTATGCAGTTAAATTATTATTTACGCCATAAGAACAGGCTAATACTGTAAGATTTACCCTAGAATTTACTCCTGTTTTTTCATATATAGATGAAATATGTGCTTTAACAGTATGTACTGTAATATTAAGTTTTTCTGCGATTTGAGGATTAGAATATCCTTGAATTAATAATTTAAGAACTTCAAATTCTCTTTCTGTAATATGATAAACTTTATTCATATTAATATAATAATTCTAATTTGTGATATTTTTTTAACATATTTTCCATAAAATATGATTTTATTAAATTTTTTAAATTTTTTTAGAAAATTAATCAATTTTTAACTAAAAAAATACTTAATAATAATACAGGGGATTATTATGGGTAAATATTATGATTCGGTTTATTTGCCGGGTGTAAATATGAATATGCAATATGATAGAACAAAGAACAGTTTATTAAAAAAAACTTTTGATGTTCCATTATTTGATTTTAGTAAATCTCAAAAAAATGATAAATTATTTCCTTTTATATGGAAGAATAATATTAGTTTAGATTTATCTCCTACAAATCAAGAAAAAATAGCAATTCCTAAAGTCGGAAGTGAAAAAAAACCATTTGAATCTAAAACACAATCATTAATGTATAAAACTCAACATAAAACAAAATTATTGGATATAGCTCAAAATCATTTAGGTTATCAAGAGGTAAGCAATAAAGAATATCCAAAACTGCCACAATCTGAAAAGGATAAGACGCAAATGCATTTCATAGGTAAATATGGTAATCCAAATCACCAATGGTGTGCGCATGCTGTGAGTCATTTATCAGAGGAAGCAGGGATGAATATTGGCGGTCATAAAATGTCAGTTCAACAATATATTAATTGGGCAAGAAATAAAGGTTATTATCATCCGATAGAAACAAATACCGCAACAGTATCTAATTATAAATTGGAACGTAAGCAACGAGCAGTTCAAATAAAGGAACAATTTAAAAAAATGAAAGAAGGAGACTTTGTTATTTGGAAATCATCATATGTTGCAGAGCTTCCTAATCGAGAATTTAAAAATAAAAACTCTAGTCATATTGGTATTTTAGAGTCCGTAAATGAAGATGGGACAATAACCGTAATAGAAGGGAATGCAAATGAGTTTTTAACAGAAAATGCAGAAAGAGAAATTGTTAAAACTCAGACCGATGGTATTATAGGTGCACAAGATATAGGAGATTTTAAAGAAGTAAATAAACGAGATGGATTAATTAGAAAAACCTATACAGCAGAAAATCTAGCATCATTTGGTTATGCTGGATATATTGATACACAAGAGATTATTAAATAATTAAATAAGTTCAGCTTGTTCTTCAAGCTCTCTTTTAATATCATCAACAGTAACTCTGATAATTTCAGAGTTATCGTCTTTTTTAAGGAAAACTTCTTTGATACCTGCTTGAACGATAAATCTTTTGCATAAGATACAGATAAAATTGTGTCCATAGATATACATAGATGCGCCCATACATCTATCTTGTCCCGCTTGAATTATAGCATTTTGTTCAGCGTGGATTGAACGACAAGTTTCGTATCTTGTTCCTGATGGGATATTATGTTTTATTCTGAAACATTCACCTCTTTCATAACAAGATTCAACTCCAGAAGGTGTTCCGTTATAGCCTGTGGCTTTAATTTTTTTATCTTGTCCAACAATAACTGCACCAACATGCGCTCTAATACAGTTTGAGCGAGTTGCACAAGTTTTAGCTAAATCCATAAAATATTCATTCCAAGGCTTAATTCCCATAATATTTATACCTTTATTTTTATTTGTATCCCTGAATAAATTATATCACTAAAAAATTAGTTAGGATAAGAAATTTTGCCTAATACTACAGATTTGTCAGCACCTGTACATGAAGGAACATTGTTAGGGATTCTATAATAATTGCAATAACCTAATAGAGCAAATGCCATAACTTCTTTAAAATTATTAGAAATTCCATAATCTTCATGAGTTTTAAGTTCAATATGTTTAGGGATATAACTTCTTAAAAGTTTCATCATATATTTATTATAAGCTCCACCGCCACCAATTATAACTTCGTTGATATGTGCGTTTGGATAAACAAATCTTTCATATGCTTGCGCAATTGTTTTTGCAGTAAGCGCAGTTAATGTGGCAATAATGTCTTCAGGGTTTTCTGGTGCAAATTTCAAAATATTTTCGATATATTTAGGTGAAAAATATTCTCTACCTGTTGTTTTAGGAGGAGCGATGAAATAATACTCATCTTCTAAAAGACAGTTGAGCCAACTTTCAGATATTGTTCCGCTCTTAGCGATTTCTCCATCTTTGTCATAAGGTTGATTAAAGAATTTTTTAACACAGTAATCAATCATAATGTTTCCGCAACCTGTATCAAATCCAAATGGGAGGCAATCATCTGAAACAACAGTTACATTTGAGATTCCACCGATGTTTTGGACAGCTGCATTTTTAAACCATTGACGGTCTGCAAAACAAACCAAAGGAGCGCCTTGTCCTCCGTGAGCGATGTCTGCTTCTCTAAAATTTGATACAGTTAAGCATCCTGTTTTTGCTGCAATTACTGAACTGTCTCCAATTTGTAATGTGCTTTTTAAATTGATATTATCAATTTTTTCATCATAAGGAAAATGATAAACTGTTTGACCGTGACTTGATATCAAATCAGGTTTTCCATGTTCTGCAATAAGTACATTTGCAGCTTCAGCGAAACATTCTCCTATTGCAAAATTAAGCTGACATAATTCTTTTAAAGAGATTTCTTGAGAGAATGCTTGGAAAATTTTTGCTTGGATATGTGGAGGATATTTATAATTAATCCCCTGAATAAGTTCGCAAGATAAATCAGGGTTTACAATACATAAACCCGCATCTATTGAATCACAAGATGTTCCTGACATAAGACCTATTATTTTTTTAGGTTCTTTTTCTTCCATATTATCCTTTCAAAAATTCTTTATAACCGTTTATATCACTGCAAGCAATTCTTTTAGGCATATATTCCACATTATAATTTTCTGCAATAGTTTTTATATTAAATGTTCCTGATGAAATTATAATTCTACTTTTCTTATATGCCGGCATGTTTTGGATTTGTTCAATAAGCCATTCTCCTGCGTATTTAGGTGAGAATTCATCTTCCATTTGCAAATCAGTAATTATTAAATCATAGGGATTTGCAGAATTTTCATAAATTTTATCTAAACCTTCTCTGGCATAGTTTGCTAAATCGATAGAATAATCGGTTTTATCCAATTCAATAAAAAGTTCTTCTAAAATATTTTTATGGAACTCTCTCCAAGCTGCCATATCATCAACAATAAGTATTTTCATACAAGTATTATATCAAAAAATAAATATATATAAAAACAGAAAATATATGCAAAATTAATATAATATGATAAAATAAATTTGCAGGGTAAGCACACGCTTCCACTTGGCACACGAATTTTTGAAGAAATCGGTCAAGAAAGGAGGCAATCACTATGATTCAAAAAGTGATAAAAACCACTATAACGGTAATTATAGCGGTTTTAAGAATTATCATTATTTGGTTGTAGGGTGTGAAGAAAGCCTTTAAAGAAAATCCACTTCTTACAAGGCTTCACCCTGCATTTTTATTATTTACGATTTTTCAGTATTTGTCAACCATAATATACTCTTATTATAAATAGAAGAAAATATATGCAAAATAGATATGATATGATAAAATAAAAATTAAAGGGTAAGCTCTTTATTACTCCCTCAACACACGAATAGCGAAGAATAAGGTTGAAAGGGGGTGATGCAATGAATAGAGAAAAAAATAAAATGTACCCTAAGAGTAGTAGGATACATTTTAAATTTGATTTCGATGTTCATATAGGGAGCGAAGAACGGTTTCAAGAACGGCAATTCTTGGAGCCGTTTCCCTATGTTTTTATTATTTATGATTTTTCAGTATTTGTCAACCTAAGACTATTTTCATTTATACAAGATATTTGTAAAAATGTTTTAATATATTTTGATAATTAGTGAATTTTTCTTGAGCATTTTACTTATTTATTATATGTGTGTGAAATTTATAAAGGCTTATTTATGGAAATAATTTCAACTAATTTTTATTCCAAAAAACAAAAATATAACAGTAATTTTAAAGGGAATACAAAAAGTCATAGTGTGGTTGATATAGAACCTAATAAAGACACCTTATCCTTAACAACAAAAAATCAAAATACTACAAAAAAAATTATGATTGCAACTGTGGCCACCGCGGCAACTGCAGCAACTGCCATTTTATTAGGAGTTAAAAATAAAGTAAATATTTTCAAAAATGTAGACATTGTAAAAGAAACATTGAATGCAGTAAAAGATTGTGAAGGTTTAGTATTTCAAAATCCAAATCTTAATTTAATAAAAAAGAAATATAATGCCAAAAATTTGTATGATTTGTCAATTAGATATGCAACTATAGGAAATAATACAAAACATTTAACAGGCAGAGCTTTAATAAAAAATGAAATTCCTGAAATGTTTAAAGGTATGGATGAAACAACATTATTAAGCGAGCTTGATAAATTACCTACAAGATTACATTCAGCTGTTGTTGAAAATTATCCGGAAAAATCAGGGACAATTTCTATAAATGGTAAAATTTTTAAATTTACATGGCTTGGACAAGGTGGAAGTAATAATGCCTATAAATTAACTGATGATAAAGGGCATAATATATGTTTTAAGCATGCAAATAGATTACCTAAAAGATTAGGACTTAATAATGGTATTATCGAAGAGGTCGCAATATTGAATGAGGCTAATAAAGCAGGTGTAGTTGATGTCCCTAAATTATACATGGCAAATATATTAGGCGAGAATACAGGGCAATACAAATCACCTGAAGGAGCTTGGCAATTAGTAGAATTTATAGATAAACCAAGAACAGATAATTTTCAAAGTTTAAAATTAAAAAAATGGCTTGATAAAATAGGATTAATTCATAATGATATAGATGATAATTCTAATAACCTAGTAAATGGTGTTGTTATTGATATGGGAATGATTGTGCCGAAAGATAATAAAGCTAATATTAATTGTGAAGTTTCTGAAAAGGTGTTGCAAGGTTTTTATGAAGGTAAAACAACAACCGAAATACTTAAAATGTACAATTAAAAATTAAAAAGAATTAAATAATTTGTCAACCTTACTTTCTAAGCTTTTCAGCACCTTTTAGGTAGACAAATTTAGGTTCAAAATTATCTTCTGCATTTACAACAACAAGAACCCTTAAGCATTTTTCTAAAGAGTTTGGAACATCAAGTTCGTGGAAACACATCATTGCAATATTATCCCAACCAAAATCCAAACGAGCAAATTTTGCAGGAAATTCAGCATTTAAATCACTTGTTAATGTGAAAATTGCATGAGATATATTTTCTTTTTTAATGTTGTTTTCTTTGATTAATTTTTCTAAAAGTTCAATAGTTGCAGATTTAATATCTTCTTTGGTATTATTTTCAACTGTAATAGCACCTCTTATACCTTTTGTAATCATAAATTTTTAACTCCTTGAACTCCATGGAACCAGTCAACAGCTCTCATTTCCCCTTTACCTTCTGGCTTAACTGTTATAAGTTTTATGATTCCATCACCTGTTAAAACTTCGATTCCGTCTTTAAGTTTTCCAACAACTGTTCCAGGTATAAAATCTGCGTAGAATGAAGCTTCTTGTCTAGGTTCTACAACTTCTGTTGTTAAAACTTTTACTAATTTATTATTTAACGAGAAAAATGCAGAAGGACAACGATAAACTCCACGAACTAAGTTGTGTATATCTCTTGCAGATTTACTCCAATCAATTTTACATTCTTCTTTGTTTAATTTGTTTGCCATACAAACTCCATCTTCGCATTGAGGAGTTGGGCATAATGAGTTTTCAACAATTCCGATAAGAGTTGCTTCAATTAATTCAGGTGAATCTTCTGAAATTTGATTATATAAATCTTCGCAAGTCATATTATCAGGAATTGGAATAGGCTTTTTGATACAAACATCACCACAATCTAGTCCTAATTCAGTAATCATTGTGCAAATTCCTGTTTCTTTTTCTCCATCAATGATTACTCTTTGGATAGGGTTAGCACCTCTGTATTTAGGTAAAAGTGATGCGTGTAAATTTATTGTTTCATATTTCGGAATATCCAAAACTTCTTGTGATAAAATTTGTCCGAATGCAAAAGTTACAAAGAAATCAGGCTCTAATTTTCTTAAAGCATTTATAATTTCCGGTTCTTTTCTGATCGATTTAGGTTGAAAAACAGGAATATCATTTTCTAGCGCATATCTTTTGATAGGTGACATTGTAATCTTATGTCCTCTACCAGAGGGTTTATCAGGTTGTGTAACAACCGCTTGAACATTAATTTTATCTGATTTGAATAAATAATCTAAAGACTTAAGCCCAATATCAGGTGTTCCGAAAAAAACAATATTAATCATCTATTCTTTATCCTCAGCTTCAGTTTCTTCTTCTAATCCTTCAGGAATTTCAATCATTTTTTCCACTTCAACAGGAGGAAGATTATGTTTAGCAAGTTCTTCATCTGCTGCAAATCTGTTAGTTGCGTGATCAATAAATAAAACTCCGTCTAAGTGGTCAAATTCATGCTGAATAGCTTTTGCAAGAAGGTTTCCGTCAGCTTCTAAGATGAAAGGGCGTCCGTTTTTATCTTGTGCTTTAACAGTAACTTTTTTGTATCTCCAAACTTCAGTATATGCTTGAGGGAAACTTAAACACCCTTCATCACCTTTCATTAATCCTGATTTTTTGATTATTTTAGGGTTAATGAATACGATAGGATTAAGAGGTTCATCGTTTGTTGAAACATCAATAACGAAAATTCTTAAATTCTCTCCAACTTGAGGAGCTGCAAGTCCAACACCATTATTAACATACATTGTATCAAGCATATCTTTAATAAGAGTTTTTATTTTAGATGATACTTTATGAACTTCTTTTGATGGTTCTCTAAGAGATGGAGTACCGTATTGAACAATTTTTCTAACAGACATTCAGACTTCCCTCATAACTATTTTCTACTTATTATACGGTACTATACTTAAAGCTTAAATTCAACCTATAAGATAATTATTCCTATTGATTTCTTGTAGAAATGAATTATAATAAAAACATAGGGGCAAGCCCTAAAGAAATGCAACTTCCTTAGAGCTTGACTTAGTACCCTAAAAGTTATGTTTTAATTAAAAGTTCCAGTATCTCAACTACTGGAGCTTTTGTTTTATACTTATCAATTAGAAAATTGACAAGTGGTATAAAACTTAACTTCATGTTTCTCACCTCCTTTCTCTGCCGTTTTCTTAGTAAAAGCGTGTGCAGACGGAGGTAATAAGGTACTACCCTAAAAATATCTTACTATGGTTTTAATATATTTACAATTATTTATTTCTCTTTAAAAATCAATTCGTAGTCTAAAGCCTCTGCTATTAGCTTCATTTCGGAGTATCTGATGGTATCAGCTCTCAATTTTTTTGATAAACCATCTATTGTATATTTTTTGCCACTTTTTTCTGACAAATATTTGGCAATACTTGTCATTGTAATCCCTTTTTTAGCAGCTAACATTTTTACTTCATTAATAGTATCCATTACCCAAAATTATACTATATTTTCTATTATTAGTAGAAATATGCTAATTTTATATTGACAATTCTAGTAAAAATATTCTATAATTAGCATATATTTGCTAATTATATTAAGGAGTATAAAAATGGAAACACGAACTTATATTGATGAAGATATGAAATTGGAGCTTTCAGAGCATGAGGGCAGGATTTTTAATATTAGGCACGGGATTACTTTCTTTCTTCATTCTTATAACAATGATTGGTGGGCTGATAATAAAGTTGAATTGTCTTGTATTCTTGAAATGTTAGAAGAATATATAATCAAGACTAAAGACAAATTTAGTGTTATTGGAAGAAAATTAAAGCTTTAGTTTTTTATTACAAATTGTTAATCTTTCTTTTTTAATTTTTGACTTTTCAAAAACAATCATTAAAACAAATATGTAGAATTGAGGTGTATATGTTTTTAATGGATTTGTTTAGAAGATGTCACACATGCCAGCATGAGCATGTATCTCCACAAGCAGAATTTAGTTATTGTCCTGATTGTGGAGAATTGATAGAAAACGAATGGTATATTGTAAGATGTGCTTGCTGTGGTATTAAAGAAAAAGCTATCATAAAAAATGGTGAAATTATGCCAGAGGCAAATTTCTGTCATAACTGTGGAGGTAATGAATATATTGTCGAAAAATTACCTAAAATAAATTTTGTTGATATAAATTATGCAGTATTGGTTAAAAAAGTAGTTGATAATTCAAATGTTAGAGAATTTACCCAATGCTGGGATGAAAAAAATATGAACAAACCATTATTGCTGCAACAATTCCTATAAAGTCAGCAATAATCCCTGTTAACATTGCATATCTAACCTTCTTTATACCTACAGATCCAAAATAAACAGCGAGAACATAGAACGTCGTTTCGGAACTGCCTACAATAACTGCGGCGAGTTTCGCAGCATAACTGTCAGGGCCGAAATGATGTGCTATGTCGGAGAATAATCCTAAAGTTGCTGCTCCTGATAATGAACGGACAATCATTACAGGTAATGTTTCAACAGGTATCATAAATTTTTCTAACAATGGTGCAAGAATATGCCCTAATGAGTCTATCACGCCTGATGCTCTAAGCATTGATACTCCAACTATAATTGCAACAAGATATGGGATAATATTTACAGCAACTTTGAACCCGTCTTTTGCGCCTTCTGTAAATTCTTCATAAATAGGAATTTTTTTAACAAGTCCTAATGTTAAAATTATAAAAAGTATTGCAGGAATAGCCCATAATGAAATTAGATTAATCATTTATGACCTCCTGTTTTTTCCATATTTTGCTGAAAATTTTTGCAACAACAATTGCAGAAATAAATGCAATAGATGTAACTATCATTGTCGGTGCAATAATTTCTGTCGGATTTTTTGCTCCTGCTCCAACAAGGATTGCAATAACAGTTGCAGGTACTAATTGAAAACCTGCAGTACACATTCCAAGAAACATACACATCGCATCAGATGCTGATTCTTTGTTTTTGTTTTCTTGTTGTAATTCTTCCATAACTTTTAGCCCAATAGGAGTTGCGGCATTTGCAAGCCCTAGAGCGTTTGCAGAAAAACTTAAGGCAACATTTCCTAAAGCCGGTGAATCTTGTGGAATATCTTTGAACAACCATTTAGTAATAGGTTTAATACATTTAGCAATAATATTAACGAGTCCTGCTTTTTCTGCAATTCTCATCATGCCAAGCCAAAATGCCATAATCCCAATAAGAGAAAAAGCAACTTTAACAGACAATTCAGCGCCTGTAAGGATTGAATTAACAACATCAGGAAGTTTCCCGTTAACGGCTCCTGCGATTATTGATATAACTATTAAAAAATAAAAAATATAATTCATTTTTAATCCTTGATTAGTAAGCAGAATCAACAATTTAATTTAACTAGTAGGCTGAAATTTAGCCCTTTCATTTATACCTCTTTATCACTAATACTAATATTTTTATACGGTTCGCAGAACAAGTTCTGACTCACCTGCCTCTACTTCGAATGATACTTAATCATTCTCGCAGAGTTCTTCCCGCCCTAGTTGTTTAAGCTGTGTAATGGTGCAGGGATTCTTCCGGCTCTGTTTACAAAATCAGCAGAAGATAAAGAGTTAACTTTCATAATAGGAGCTTCACCTAAAAGTCCACCGTATATAACAGAATCTCCAACAGTTTTTCCAACAGCAGGGATAACACGAACGGCAGTTGTTTTCTTGTTAATCATACCAATAGCCATTTCATCAGCAATAATACCTGCAATTGTAGTAGAAGGAGTATCTCCAGGGATTGCAATCATATCAAGTCCAACAGAGCAAACTGACGTCATAGCTTCAAGCTTGTCAAAAGTTAGCACTCCTTTTGTTGCAGCTTCAATCATGCCAGCATCTTCTGATACAGGAATAAAGGCACCTGACAATCCTCCAACATAAGAGCTTGCCATAATACCACCTTTTTTAACAGCATCGTTTAGCATCGCAAGTGCAGCTGTAGTTCCATGTGCTCCGGCATGTTCAAGTCCCATTGCTTGGAAAATACCAGCAACACTATCACCAGGTGCAGGAGTTGGTGCTAAAGATAAATCGATTACACCAAAAGGAACATTTAATTTTTTAGCTAACTGACGTCCAACAAGTTCTCCTGTTGAAGTAATTTTGTAAGCTGTTTGTTTAATAGTATTAGCTAATACAGAGAAATTAGCATCTTTAGGTAAACTTTCGATTGCAGCTCTAACAACTCCAGGGCCTGAAACCCCAACATTTAAAGCACATTCAGGTTCAGTGTAACCACAAAAAGCACCTGCCATAAATGGGTTATCGTTTACAGAGTTACAGAATGCAACAAATTTAGCAGCACCAATTCCGTCAGAATCTTTTGTTAATAATGCAGCTTGTTTAATAATTTCAGAAACTTTAAGGACTGCATCCATATTAATCCCAGCTTTAGATGATGCAACGTTAACTGAAGAACAAAGTTTGCTTGTATTTGCTAATGCTTCAGGAATAGATTCGATAAGTGCTAAATCCCCTCTTGTCCATCCTTTTTCAACAAGAGCAGAATACCCACCGATAAAATCAACCCCAATAGTATTTGCAACATCGTCTAAAGTTTTAGCAATTTTTACATAATCATAACTATCGCAAGATTCTCCAATAATAGAAATAGGAGTTACTGCAATTCTTTTATTAACAATCGGAATAGAGTAATCATTTTCAATTTCATTTGCGTATTTGATTAAATCTTTAGCGTGTCGCATAATTTTTTCTCTTATGCGGTCGCATACTTTGTTAATGTCTCTATCCATACAATCTCTCAATGATATTGCCATAGTAACGGTTCTAATATCAAGATTGTGTAACTTAATCATATTAATAGTTTCTAGTATTAATTCTTTATCGAACGTTTTCATAATTAGCTCCAACAGTTAAAAATTCTGATAAAACATCTCCCGCAGGTTTTTTAAGCATGATTCTTAATTCAACTCTACGGCTTTTATTTTTGTCTTCAACACCATTTATTATAATAGGTCTTGAAGAGCTTGCTCCTTCAACTTTAATAGTTGTTGTTAAATCTTTTTGATAAGGTTTATTTGAACATTTTGCAAAAATAAAATTTGCAACATTATAAGCACGATTCATAGAAAGATTCATATTTTTCATGTACTGTTGTTCTTTAGAATAACTGCCTCTAAAGTTTGTGGAATCTGTGTGTCCTTGAATAACAACAGCTGAAATATATTGTGCTAATTCTTTTTTATAAATAGAATCGAAATATATAGGAATAAATTTGTTTAAAAAAGCTTTCCCTTTCGGTGTTAATTGAGAACTGTTTAAATCAAATAATTCTAAATCAGAAATTCTTACTAATCCTGTAACTGGATCCATTTCAACGTGAACATTTTCTTTTGGATCAGTTTTTTCCGGTTTATTTTCATCGATAAGTTTAACTTTGATATTTTGTTTTTGCATTTCTTGAACAACTTCTTGAACCATTTCCGTAGTAGCTTCTTGAGCCCCACTTCCTTGTCCTGTGTTCGTAACAAAGGCAAAGAATAATGTCGCAAAAACCATGAACATACCAAGGAACAAGTCAGACATTGTTACCCAAAAAATATTTTCTTCAGCTTCCGCATGTTTTTTTCTTGCCATTAAAACATCCTTATTAGAATAATCCGCCTAAATCATCATCTCCACTAGCTGCTGATTTTTCCATTGTTTTGTTAAGGTTGTTAATCCCAAAAATCATACTATCAAGATATGGTACAACGATATTAGTTAAATCTTTTTTTACAGATCCAGCGAATGTAGCAGGTAAATTTTTCAAAACAGTAGAATTTTCGTGTGATTGAGTTTTTGTTGTTTTTAACAAATCAATAAGGAATTTTTCGCTTGAAATAATAGAAAATAACTCTGTAATTTTGCCTTGAACTTTAGCAACAGCTGGCAAAATTGATTTTGAGAACCAAAACTTATCAACACTCATGAATATAAGTGCAGATGCAACCGCGAATACTGAACACATCGCCGCAACTTGCATTGTCCCAACGAATCCCGCAATAGATTTGGTAAGTGCTTGAGTGCTAGAAAAGTCTAGCATTCCAAATGCTGTACCAATCATAATAAATGTAAATAAAGGTCCAAATCCTGTAAGAAGAGTCGGAGCTAAAGCAATAATATGTTTATTATAATGAGCATAAGCTAATGTGTCTTCATTAAAATAGTCCAAAGCATCAGCCGTTGTTTGAATATCTGACATAGAATCAGAAACAGAATCATAATCTAATTCTTCCGTTTCGCTATCTTGATATGCAATATTTTCAGAAAAAACTAATGTACTTTTAAAATCTTCCCATGGTTTAGCAGCTAATCTACTACTGGACATAGCATGCTTAAATTCTTCAAATTTATATGAAATGTTACTTTTTTCAAATTGTTGGATGTCAGTATTTAATTTTTTAAGTTCTTTTCCTAACATAGAATAACTTTTGATGGTATAAACTAAGCTAGATGTAAATACTGTCAAAATAATTTGAATAGGTGGGTCTTTTAAAAGATGCATTATATCCATATCACTATACCTCTTAGTTAATTATATCATAATATAATTAATTTAAGCTATAGAGGTAAATATATTCATCTAAATGGTGGGGGTAAATATAAATTAATTAGTTTTCGCCAATAGATGGTAATTGTGATGATCTTTCGGCAATAATTCTAGCAACATCTGCCCCGCCAAAAGTAATTTCTAAAACGAGTTGAGAATTTAATAGAATAGTTTCTCTATACTCCATAGAATCAACATCAATAATAGCAAATTCAATGAAGTCTTCTCCAACGTATTCAATTTTACCGTATTCGTTCCCAGTAACCCATCTGAGGAACACATACTGTTGTTCCAAGTCTTTTAATCTCTCTAACATTTTCATTTAATTTAACCTTCACTATCTACATTATATATTTTAGTTATTTTTTTGATAAAGTCAAAATTTTTGATTAAGAGCTTAATTTTTTTCTATTAATTTGATAAAGAAAACATTCTTTTACAATAAAATTAATATCTTCAGGCTCAATTCCAGTGAATTTGAATGCGTGTACATACAAAATAGAATCTTTATATTTAACGGTATTAGTATACATATGGTCCGCAGTTGTTACAACAAATCTATTTTTAAATTTTACATTAATAGTAATAGAAAAATATTCAGGGAATTCCGGTTCAAGAGATATAAAACACATTCCTCTTCCCGAAATATTTTTAGTGGTAGCATTAATTTGTTTAGTAGCTCCATTAGGTAGAACAACTAATAAAGTTACAGGTAGATGCATATCGGCTCTATAGTATGCTCTTTTTTGAGTATGTTCATAAGGGGACGGATATGTTGTAGTATAAATAGGAGAGTTCCCATTTTTAAAAACTTTTAATAGAGTTGCTTCTGCTGCAACGATTCCGTTGGTGGAGTAAATTTTAATATCAATAGGCGCACCTAAAGATACCTGATCAGTGTAATCAGACATTCCAACGAAGTTAACATATTCGTGTTTAATATCTTTAATAAGACAGTTAAAACTAAGCGCATCGTCTGTTCCTTTGTTAAAAAGGAGTTTAGCGAACTTCACTTCGGATTTATCATTAATTAAATCATTGGCCATATCACAAAAATAGTATCATTTTAGGTTAATAAAATCAATCCATAAAAAAAACGAGTCTTTGAGACTCGTTACAATTTAATAATCATCTCTCTTCAAATTAATATTCTATACCCTGTCTTGCCATAACTCCCATATCAAAATAATGTTTAATCGGCTTCATCTCAGTAACAAGATGAGCAAGAGCTTGCAATTCAGGATGTGCGTATCTTCCTGTTAAAACAATTTCAAGGTTTTCAGGTTTATTTAACAACGCTTCTTTAACATCAGCTACTTTAATCATTCCAAGAGAAACACAAATATTGATTTCATCAAGAATGATTAATTGATATTCACCGCTGTTAATAGCATTTTTAGCGAATTCCCAACCTTTTTTTGCTTCTTTGTAATCGTCCATACAAATATTGTGAGAATAAACAACTCTATCCATACCAAATTGAACAACGTCAAGATTAGGTAAGAATTTAGAAGAAGAAGCAATTTCTCCATAAGAAGTACCGCAATCTCCCTTAGTAAATTGGATAATTAAAACTTTCCAACCGTGTCCCAAGGCACGAAGTGCTAGCCCTAAAGATGCTGTAGTTTTCCCTTTACCATCTCCTGTATAGATTTGAATATAACCGTGTTCTAACACTAATATGCCCTCCGAAATACTAACTGCATTTTCTACTTTAATTTTAAATTTTATCAACTATTTTGACATCCTATCAATAATGTAATTGATTTTATGCTCCCAACATTTAGTTATACAAAACTTAAATAATGTTTCGGATGTCTGTATAATTATTAAACCAAATTTAAAGATAAAAAACAAATATTAAGTGTTTACATGACAATTTTTTTACAAGATTTAAATAAAAATAATCTCAAAAAAGCTTGATTTTATTGGGTTTAATGGAATAAAAATAAGTTAAACAAAAATTTACTAAATAAATATTAACATATACTTGCAAAGGGGTTAAATATAGATGACTGTTGTAATTAAGGGGGAAATAAATGTGTAAAAATTTATCATAATATTTCTTCACATTTGGTTGTAATTTATAATCGATTTTCACAAGTGTTATTTTTATTAGGGTTCTTGTTAAAAATAAAAAGTCAACCAAAAAAGTTCGATTTTTTAACTAAATTTCATTAAAATTAGTTCATTAAGAATGTAAACAAGTCTTAGTTATAGTAATGATATGGGGCATGTTAGATTGTAAATTTTTCATGCAAAATTCTTTACTTGATTATCCGATGTGGTTAGCCTAATATAACAGTGTACTTGGAAGGGAGTGATGGCTACAAGACTCAAGGGGAGAGTTGAAAAAGATTATATATTATAATGGAATATGAATTATTAATCATTTATTTTTGGGAGTAAAGGGGAGAAGATTTAATAAAGGCTTAAGTATAACTTAAGCCTTTTTAAGTTGTTTATTCAATAATAATTTTTGAAATCGAATAGATTTTTTCTAATTGTTCTTTATTACAATTATCAAGAATTGATATGAGTTGTTTTTTAATTTCATCTTGATTATCAATAATATTAAATTCAAAGAAATCGTTAACATTACAATTAAATACATTAGCAAGTTTAATCATGGTAGAAAGCATTGGGAAAGATTTACCTGTTTCGATAAGGGCAACTTGTCTTTGGTTAATCCCAATAATATCGCCTAAGCCTTGTTGAGTGAGCTTAAGAGCTTTTCTATAATCTTTAATTTTACTTCCAACTTTTAGTTTAATTTCTTGTTCGTTCATTTTGATTCTTTCTATTTTATTTTTTGTTCATTTCTCTCTTAGTAGGAGATGGTTAGGGTTGGTTAATCAGTTCTGATTTACCCCATTTATTTTGTTTTGTTTCCTCTTCGTGGGAGAGGATTAAGGTGAGGGTTAGTTATAACTAACTAGTGATAAAGTAATCAAGGAATTAAATAATTTACCCCTAAGCATTTACCCCCTCTTCTTGTTTATGTTTGAATTGCATTTCGTATAGAGCCTTGTATTGACCGTTTTCGATTTGCATTAATTCATCATGTGTTCCAAGTTCCACAAGGTGCCCTTCATTGATTACTGCAATTCTGCTTGCGTTTTGGATTGTTGAAAGTCGGTGAGCAATTACAAATACTGTTTTGTCTTTCATTAAGTTGTCAATTGCTTTTTGAACTATGGCTTCTGATTTGTTATCAAGAGCAGATGTTGCCTCATCTAGAATAACTATTGGAGCATCTTTGATGAACGCACGTGCGATAGCAACACGTTGTTTTTGACCACCTGATAATAAAATCCCACGTTCTCCGATTTGGGTATCAAGTCCGTCTTTTAAAGTTGCGACAAACTCATCTAAGTATGCCATTTTAAGAGCGTTTTGGATTTCTTCTTCTGTTGCGTTTTCTTTTCCTAGAAGAATGTTTTCTCTAATTGTTCCTGAGAACAAGAAATTATCTTGGAATACAACAGCTATATTTTGTCTAAGAGATTTTAATGAATAATCTCTAATATCTATTCCGTCAATCTTTATAGAACCTGATTTGATATCATAGAAACGAGGGATAAGACTAACGATTGTAGATTTTCCTCCGCCTGAGTTCCCAACAAGTGCTATTGTTTCACCTTTTTGTACTGATAGGCTTATGTTATTTAATACAGGAACATTTTCCACATATTCAAAACATACGTCTTCAAATTGAATTTGATTATGTTCTTTTGGCATAGTTATAGGCTTTTCTTTATCTTTAATAGTTGGAGTCGCATCTAATAGGTTAAAAATTTGTTCTATAGCAAAAAATGAAAATTGAACTGCGTTTAAATTATTTCCTATATTTTTTACAGGAGTGTATAACAATATTAAAGCAGTAATAAATGAAACAAAGTTTCCTGCTGTAATTTGATTTGTCATAATAAGATGTGAACCATAACCTATAGCAGCTGCAATCCCTACAGATACAATAACGTGCATCATGGGTGATAGCCATTGAGTTTTTTGCACCATTTTAATTCTAAGATTGAATATATTTTTAAGAATCCACGAAAATTTATTTGTTTCGTGATCTTGTAAGTTATATGAAGTAATAGTTTTGTTTCCAGCAAATACTTCATTATATTCAGTAATAATAGCAGCATCAGCAACAACTGTTTTGTCCATAACTGATTTAATTCTTTTTTGTAGTTTTGCAACCGGAGCAAAAGCACAACCTAAAACTAATACTGCAATAAGCGCTAATTGCCAAGAGTTGTAGAATAGAACACATACTAAAGATATTGATGAGAAAATTCTTTGAGTAAATACGCTTAAGTTATCTAATAAACCAGAACAAGCAGTATCAGCCATATTGTTAAATTGGAAAACTACATCTCCAGAATTCCTTTTATCATAAAAAGAAGTTTCATAAGTTAATAATTTTTTAAACAAATCAAATTTTAAACCGTTTGTAATTCTACCCCCAACCCAAGTTGAAAGGTATGCAGAAAGATACTTAAGCCCACCTTGAACTGATGTAAAAGCAACAATACCTAAAGGAATATACCAAGGTGATGCAATAGATTTTTCTACCATAACTAAATCCATATATGGTTTTAGGGCAAGTGCTATAATTGCATCTAGTGAACCAATTGGAATACAAATAAGCATAGAGCATAAAGCCCTAAACCAAACAGGTTTAACATATGGCCACATACGTTTGTAGTTTATTATAAATCTATTTTGTTTAATTGCTTCAATTATTTGCAACTTTATCTACTTTCTAATTAAAAACATTTGTCCACTATTAAGATAAATTTTTATAAACATATCAGGGTTTTCTGTTAAAAATTCTTCTGTAGCTTTTTGTGCTCCAATTAAACCAGGTGTATGTCCATAATCTTCACAAATTATAATTCCATTTTTAACAATTTTATCTTTGACTTTGTACAAAGCTGCTTTTACTGCTTCATACATATCTACATCAATATTTGCAACACAAATATTTTGAATTTCAGAAGGTAGCTCATCTGTTATAATGTTACTTTGTATAACTTCAATATTTTTATATTTTGAAAGTCTTGTTTTAACTTCTTCTAATGATGTTTCTTTGTGAGTATTTTGCCATAATCCATCTTCTGAATTATAAGCTTCTTCATAATCAAATCCGACAAAAGTATCTAAAAAATAACTTTTTTTATTAATATTAGCTTTTTCCATATAGTTTAATGTAGCAGATGCAGAATCACCCTTAAAAGTTCCTATTTCTACATAATCTCCATCTAAATTTTTACAATTTTCAAGAGCTTGAAATATATTTTCAAAATCAACAGGACAAAAATGCCAATTATTACTTATAGATTCTTCTACAAGAACATCATAAGCTATTTTATTTGTATGAAAATAACGTGCTAATGGGAATGGTTGCGTTAAAGAAAAATATTTTAAATTATACTCAGAAAGTTTTGCTGCAACTTTTAATGCTTCAAAATCTTTATTATATACAAGAACAAATATACAATCTTCATTTGTATATTGTTCAATATTTTTGATATCAATTACATTATATTGATTTGGTAAATAATTACAATCAGTGAGAACATATATTTTTTTATTAAAACGGTTTTCATATTGTTTAATTTCTGAATTTATATTTTTTATAGAAATACGATTTAAAAAAATAGGATAAAGTTTTCTTGCTTTCATTTCTTCAAAATTATTATAAATTTCTTGTTGTTCGTTAAAATATATTGGATTATCAATATTAAATATAATAAAGTCTTTATATTTTTTAAAATTTAAAAATTTAAATTTTAAACCTAATAATCTTAAAACTTTATGGTAATTTTCGTTTTTTAAAGAAAAAATATTTTCCAATAATTTTGTCATAATGCCTCCTTATTTTTGTGCAATTGAATTGATAATATCATTAATTAACTCATCTTCTTTTGAAGAGTTATAAATATATTCATTAATCTTATTTGTATTTATAAAAGGTAATTTTTTTATTGAAAAACTACACATCATATTTTTTGCATTCATTGGATTTTGAATATGTGTAGCATCATTATAAATAATTTCAGATTTAGTATCTGATAACATAGAAATAACTTCTAATGCTCCACTTCTTAATCCTATAATAGCTTTACTGTATTTGGCTAATTGAGCTAGTTCAGGAATAGTTAGAAATATTGCAAAAGTACCCTCAATATATTCTTCCATAGATGTAATATTTAAAAAAATATTAAAGCCACTATTTTTTAACTTTTTGCAAAGTTTAAGCCAAAAATCTTGTGGTAAATTATCAATTGTAATAGCATTAGGCATAATAATTACAAAATTATCATTTAATATATGTTTTGTTATATTTTCTATTATTGGTTCATTATGAATCTTTAATAAAGGTTTGGTTATATTATTTTTAATATTAAGATGTTTAATTAAAGATTCATAATAATGTATTTTACTTTTTTGCATGTTTTTTTCTGTTTTATTAAAATAAGTTGTTGGTAATAGAGCAATAAATGTACTATCTTTATATTTATTTTCAAAATTTAAGAACCAGTTATATTCTATGTCAACAATAGATTTCCATCTATAATTAAATAATCGATAAATATCATTTAATTTTTTTGATTTAAAAATAATTAAAGGATTTTTAGGATTATATTTTTTTATGATTTTATCAAAATATAATAAAGTTAAAAAAATTTCTCCAAGACCAGAATCAAAAGTAAAATAGTAATCATGTCCTGGGTATCTTTCATATATTAATTTGATATATCTGTTTTGAAATTTATATATTATATTGTGTTTGTAAATTGGCAAAAATAATAACAATATTGTTTCATAAAAATTACCTTTTTTATAGCGAACGATATTCTTTAATAATGGTATACCAAATAATTTAAAACACCATTCAAAGCTTTCTTGATTATATTTAAAATAAATTAATCCAAATATAATTTTTAATTTTAAAATACTATCTTTTATTTTGTAATTTATTATGTTAAGCATTATTATTGTCACCTTATTTTTATGTTAAATATTTAGAATTTTTTATATTCCATAAATTTGCTAATTGTTCAGGTAAAATATTTAAATTTGTAATATTACGAATTGCATAATTTAAGCATTCTTCTTTTTTAATACCAATATCCAATTTTATACATTCTTTATTTATTGGAATAATACCTAATTGTTCATCTTCAAAAATATTTGATATAATTGGGTATATAACTTTATTGTTTGTCCAGTAACATAAATATGATCCAACAATATTTGTAAAAAATTCATTTCCAAGTCTGCAAGAATGCATAAAATAAGTGTTTTCGATATAAAATGTTTTAATTTGTGAAATATTTTTTTGTTTTAAATAAGTAAAATACCAATCTAAGTTAATATCATCGTTAAATAAACAATTTTTTTGCCAATTATTATTTTGAAGATTATTAAATATTTCTACAAAAGAATTAGAATTATTTATATATGTTATTCCAAAAGACCAATACTTTCCTCTTGTTCTACTATTCCACATATCTAAAGAAAATGCATTTATATTATTATCAATCGCATATTTTTGTGCTTGTTTTAAAATTTCTGTAATTTTTTCTGAATTTATAATAAGCATCGTGTCATCAGCATCTATATTCCAAAAATTTCTTATATTATTTTGTTTTGCATGGAAAAAAGTTGTTAAATGTGCATAAGCGGCATTAATCCAATTTTTTGATACTAATTTTTTTACTAAGTTTGATAGTGGATTTCTTATACTTGAGATAAATTTTATATTGCTATTTTTGAAGATTATATATTTCAAAATGTTATTTTGTAATTTTTTATTATCACATATAATATAAAAATCTGCATCTAATAAGTTAATTGTATCAATCCAATGTTGTAAACATATCATAGAAATGTTTGTATCTATATTCATTTTGAGATAAAAAACAGTAGTTTCTTTATTTTCATTGGTATAATTTTTATTTTTCTTTATAAAAGGAAAGTAGTAACGTTTATTTTTTTTATTTTCAGTATAAATAACATCATATTGAAATATAGGGAAACCTAAAAATTTAATTTGTCTTGATTTTCCATTAATTAATTGTATTTTTATCTTTTCAAATAATTTCATTAAAATTTCTCCAATAATTCTTGTTTAGTAATATTATTCATGTTGAATTCTTCAACATTTTTGTATTCTTTCATATTAAAGCCTTCAATTATTTCTTCTGTTGATAATGGATTAAATGAAGCTCTATTTTTTGCTTTGGTATATATAACTTTCATTGGTGTGTTTGTTAATACCAACAAATCCAATAATCCACTACGCAAACCTATCAATTCTTTTGCGTGTTTTGTTAATTCAAATATTTCACCTAAGCTCAAATCACATTGTTTGAAATTTTTGAATTTCTCTTTGTTTTCTTTTTTCATAACATTACAAAATACATCTGTTCCTTGTGATTCGTATTTTGTTTTCATATCTTGCCAAAATTCAAATTCATAATCTTCACAAGTGTTTGCTTCAGGTGTGAAAATAACAAAATTATCCAAATTTAACCCTATTTTATTAACTTTAGATTTTAATGATTTTTTTATATCTTCTGATATATTTATTTTATTCACTTCAAAATCAGAATCTTTTAGTCCCATATAATTCAATACATGGTCTTTAAAATGTATTGTTGGATTTTCTTTGTCTCTAATATTATCTTCAACACTATCAAAATGTCGTTTTGAAAACATTAATCTAAATGTTTTATTCCCATTTGCAACAAATTCATCCATATACAAAGAAACTTTTATTCTTTTGATTATTACAATAGGGATATCAGCGCATAATAATTCTACCAAGTCTTTATGATAATTTTGTAATCCAACCAACAAAGGTTTTTTAGAAGCATTTTTTTCAAAATATGCTTTTGCTAATCTTAAAAAGAATACACTCTCTCCAATATTTGCATGCATTATATATATATCATCATATTTATCAAAAAGTTTTTTATATTTTTTATAAAAAACATTGCCTAAATTATACTCATTATATTTATGGTTAAAGAAAGAATATGTTCTTAAATTTCCAATTTGTGTAAATTGTCTAACAGGTAATCCTAAAACTTTTATTTCTTTTGCAATACAACCTTCTGCAAAGGTTTTGTGAGCAGTTACAATTCCACCTAAAAATTTTTGCACTTTAGATGTTTTCTGTTTTTCTACTTGATAAACAGGGATTCCCAAAATAGATAAAGTTCGTATATTATTTATTTTTTGGTTTTTTATTATTCCCAATTTATAAATCTTCCCTTAATTCAAAATCTAACTTAAATTCACTATCTCTTTCTTTGCATATTGCATAAGCACATTTTAGTCCTGATGGTTTATCATCATTAACTAAAATTCTTTCACCCATTGGCATATCTGTTAGCAAATAGTCATATCTCAATTCATTTTCTGCCAAGAATTTTTTTAAATCTTCAAGATATTCTTCTTTTCTTGCAGTCATAAGAATAACTTTATCTTCAGGAGATATTTTTGAATAGAATTCTT
>CALVEV010000028.1 GCA_944326685.1 Candidatus Gastranaerophilales bacterium | reverse complement strand
AGTGCAAAAGAGTGCAAAAAATGAGTACTTAAGTGCAAGAAAAGACCCATACATCTCAATACTAAAAAACAGCCTCAATCGTGCTGTCTGTTTGATTTTTTATTAAATTTTCTCTGTCTCAATGTCTCAGAAACCTATTACCCAGAAACCTATTAGCAATTTTATAAATAAACATTAAAAAAGAGACCTTTCGGTCTCTTATCTTAAATGGTGGGCCGCAGTGGACTCGAACCACCGACCTCACCCTTATCAGGGGTGCGCTCTAACCACCTGAGCTAGCAGCCCATTTAATCTTGCGAATTAACTATCTATTCAGCTAGTTCCTTACGCAAGTTTTAATTTATCATGAACAACTTTTAAAATCAAGTTATTTATATTATAATTTTTTTAGAGGCTAAATTAATGAATAAAACTCCTAAATCACTTAGATTACATATTGGTATTTTCGGAAAAACTAATGTTGGAAAATCATCTTTTTTAAATGCTATCACAAAACAAAATGTCTCAATTGTATCAGATGTAGAAGGAACAACAACTGATGTTGTTGAAAAATCTATAGAATTATTCCCTATTGGACCTGTGACTTTTTTAGATACTGCAGGTATTAACGATAATACGAAATTGGGACATCTGAGAAAAGAAAAAACTCTTAGCATCTTACAAAGAACAGATGTTGCAATTCTTATAATTGATTTTAATGGACTAACCAATTATGAAGAAGAAATCATAAATTACTTCAATGAATACAACATTCCATATTTAGTTATAATAAATAAATACGACATAAACCAAATAACAGCTGAAAAATATAATGAAATTATTGAACATACAAATATAATTATTGAAACTTCTACATTAAATGATAAGGATATATGTTCAAAAGTAACATCCGGATTAATAAAAATTCTTCCAGATGAATATATTAATCCTCCGTCAATTTTAGGCGACAAAATTTCTTCTGGAGATACTATTTTATTAGTAACACCTATTGATAAAGAAGCTCCTAAAGGGAGATTAATTCTACCAGAAGTACAAACTATTAGAGATATCTTAGATAATGATTGTATATCTATTGTTGTGCAAGAAAATAGATTAAAACAAGCAATGGAAAATCTTAAAGTTAAACCTAAGTTAGTTGTAACTGATTCACAAGCGTTTAAAACAGTTAATGAAATTGTCCCAAATTCTATACCTATAACTTCTTTTTCTATTCTCTTCGCTAGACTAAAAGGAGATTTAAAATCATTTATTGATGGGAGTAAAGCTATCGAAAATCTTAGACCAAATGATAAAGTTTTAATTCTAGAAAGTTGCACACATCATGCTATTGATGATGATATTGCAAAAGTAAAAATTCCTAAATTATTAAAACAAAAGTTAGGATTTGATTTAAATTTTGAATATAAAACAGGGCATGACTTTCCAAGCATAAGTGGATATAAACTAATTATTCATTGTGGAGCATGCATGACAAATCGCAAAGAAGTTTTATCAAGAATTTTAATTTCAAAGAAAAAAAATATCCCTATAACGAACTATGGTATTGTTATTTCGTACTGTTTAGGCATACTTGATAGAGCTGTAAATATATTTGAATGTGAATAATTGTAAATATAACACTTGTTAGATTTAAAAAAATAGTCTATAATTAGAAACATCTTGTTAATACTATTTTATATTGATGTTGGTATATTGTATTGTAAAGATATCAAAAAAAACTGTTACAAAATAGCAATTTCATAAATTTAGAATATTTATTTTATTTATAAGTACGTGTATAGGGAAGGTAAGTTAATTGATTTCGAATAATACAGCTAGGTTAAGTGTCAACAATAGTGAGAACAATATAAAAAATAAAAACAATAAAAATACTAATTTTAAAGGATTAGGTAGTGTTGCTTTAAATGCAACTGGTAATGCTATGAATTGGATTGAAAATGGTGGATTTGTAACTTCATTTTTAATTCAAGATACTCTTGGGATGACAGTACCTAGAACTAGAGAAGGTTTATATCGAGATCGAGATAAAAAAGTAAAATTCAAGGATATGAATTTTAAAGAAGCTGGAGAAGTTTTTATAAGAGAATTTCTATCTGGACCTTTAATGATGTTTACTCCGTTTGTTGTTTTTGCTCTTACTAAAAAATTTATGGGCAAATCAACATTTAATAATACGGGTCTTATTAAAAAAATGGGAAAAAACTTCACAGAAGTTATCAAAAATAAAAAAGCTGGAGAAACTGTAAAAAGTTTAAAAGAAAATTTCTACCGTAATACTCTTCATCAAATGGTAGAACATACAACTCCTAATGCTCCAGGAAAAAATGAATTTGTAGAAAAAATATTTAATAAAGTTTCTAAATTAGATGAATTAGAAGCACAACTTTCAAGTGCTAAAGGAAAAACTTTTGGACAAAAATTATCAAATATTTTCAAATCAAAATCTAACAAATTTAAGTCAGAAAAAGATATATTAAAAGAACAAATAGCAGAAACTAAAGGTAACATATTAAAAGAATTCAATGAATATCATACAACTAATTCTAACGAATTAGGACTTGTTAATAAAATTAGAATTAATAATGATACATATAGTGTGGCAGAATCAATTGATTCAATGAGAAATTATGCTTTTGATGCAACCAAAGGTAATGATATTAGCAAAATCACAGAAGATACCGCTAAAAATCTTGAAAAAACAACATTGGCAAAAAGAATTTTTGCAACTGTTGCAGCTTCTTTAGCTACAATTGGATCAACATCAATTGTTCCTGCTCTTTATACAATATTAAACCCAGTTGCACCTGGAGCAATGGATAATGGTTGCTACAATCCTGACCATGATCATATGCCAAAAAGTAAAACAACAAATAAAATACAAAAAGATAATAACAACAATAAAACTTCAGATAAAAAAGGAAATGTTCAATTTAAAGGGAATATACTAAAACAATTGCAGTTTGATGGGAATCAGTTAACTCCATTATTAATGACAACACTTGCCGCTGGAGGATTAATTGTTCCAAGAGTAAGAACTGCAGTAAAACGAGCTCCAATAGATGAAGATGGTAAAAAGAACTTAATTGAAGTACCTGAAATACTTACAAGAGATATCATATCTACAACAGCAGTTACTTTTGGAGTTCCTATTTTATCAAAAGCTATGGTAAATACATATGAAGATTCTTCTGGCTTTGTTCTTAAAAATAACAAACCTAAAGAAATGTCTACTTTCAAGAAAATACTTGATACTATTAATCCTTTAAGCAATATTGAACCATTCAATAACAAAGACCTTAAAGAAATATATGGCAATATTGACAGTAAAGCAAAATTAACTAATTTTGCACAATTTATAGATGAAAAAGGTGGTAATTTAGCAAAAGTATTCAAGCCATTAAAAAATGGAAAAGAAGTATTTGCTGGTACGGTTGCAGATTTTGATAAAATTGCAAATGCTAAATTAGATAGAAAAGCTACTAATGCAAAATTTATAGAAGTAATTACAAACCATTTTGATGAAAATATGGTTAAAAAACTTATGGAACCAGCTAAGGCAAGAAAACCTAATGGTATGTTTATAAAAGCAAGAAACCTTAACTCTCTTCCTAAATTCCTTAATACAATTGTACTAGTTCCAGTATTCCTTGGAGTTGTATTACCAAAAATTGTATATGGAATAACAGCTAAAAATCGTAAAAAGCTAGAAGAAGCTAAACTTGCTAAAATGCAACATAATCAACAAAACAATCAACAACCTGTTGCAAATACTCAAAAACCTGTATTATCAGGACAAGTTACATTTAATAAATTAAAACATAATCATAAATAATAATATGAAAGTATCAATATAATAATCATCTTTATAGTCGTATAAAAGGAGAAAAACATATGATAAGATTTTCAACTGCTAGCTACACTAGCCCTATGTTTACAGCCAACAGTCGTCAAAAAAGAAAAACAAAATTTAACTCTCAACAACAACAACAAAATCAACTACCAACAAATAACAAAAATGCTATGTCTTCTAAAATTAAAACTGGTGCATTAGTTACATCAGCTATCCTAGCTGGATTTGGAATTGGAAACATAAATTCTTGTTCAAATTCAAAAGAAGATTTGAATAAGCCAGAAATTGAACAAGTTACATTTGTAAAAGATAGCATAAAAAATTCAGAAACAGAATCAGGTAAGACTTTTCAATTAAAAGATAGTATTATAGATCAAGATACTATTACTAAAACGGAAGATAAAAAAGAAACAATTGAAGAGAAAAATGAAAAAAAAGAGAATAAAGATATAAATAAAGAAAAAAAAGTAAAAGAAAAAAAACAAACAACAAAACCTAAAACACAAAAAACACAACCCAAAGAAACATCACAACCTAAAAACGATAAATCAGACACAAAATTAACTGATGAAGAAATGGAAATGATAATATTAGAAATGTTGTATGAATAAATATTACATTTTGTAAAAGAATACAATAATATTCTAAA
This sequence comes from Candidatus Gastranaerophilales bacterium, assembly GCA_944326685.1. Lineage (GTDB taxonomy): Bacteria > Cyanobacteriota > Vampirovibrionia > Gastranaerophilales > Gastranaerophilaceae > UMGS1585. The sequence goes on along the minus strand of CALVEV010000028.1, from coordinate 27,212 downwards.
GATAAACCCATTTTTACCGTTAACAATACAAAGTATTAGTATTGGAAATAGGGAAAATGGGTTTATCTTCGTCTCAAGCAAGATTGTTATCTTTAACATCAAGAATGCATGATATTGAATATAAGGCACAAAAACTTGAAGCACAAAAGCTACAAATGGCTAATAAATCTACTCAAGTTTACAAAGAATATGAAAATGCTTTAAATTCAACTAAAGTACAATATAAAACTATTGGAGCAGATGGAAGTGCTCAGTTTTTAGATGCAACCTATAATTCACTATGTTCATTAAATTCAAATGCATCTACTCAATATGCTTTATTTGATACTAATACAAACTTTATATATGTTCCAGAAACAGTTGCAGAAACATATAACAATACTGCAACAGGGGAAGAATTTGCATTAAGAATGTCTGGATTAACAACTATTCCAAATGGAGCTATAACTACAACCGGGGATTTAAAACCTGTTAAACCTGATGCTAATGGTGATATTTCATTAAACAGAGGTCAAAAAACTAATGCTAAAATAGGTGTGGATCCTATAACATTGACCCTGACCAATCCTTTGGGTGGTAGTAATTATACTTATACGATTTCTGCCGCAAACAATACGAATGCAACATTCGAGTTTTTACAAAATGGAAGATTAGTAATAAGAGGTGACGGCTTACAAATAGATGCTTCTACAAGTTCTACTCAAAATGATGATATTATTCTTTTGGGGAGTAATAATGTATTAAATACCAATGGTGGTAATGATATCGTAAGAATAGGGACTGTTTTAGGTTTTAATGGTAACTATTTTAAATCAGGAAGTACGAAAAATACTGTAAATACCGGTTCAGGAAATGATTATGTTACATCTTATGGTCATAATCATATTATTGATGGCGGAGCAGGTACTGATTCATATATGAATATAGCTGGTGTTGTGACTTCTGCGACAGGTATAGAAGAAACATTCTCAAAAACAGGTGGTTCATTAGATGGTAAAGATGGCTGGGCTACTCAAGGAAGTCTTGGAGATTGTAGATTTTTATCATTAATGAACAGTTTGACTCTTAATAATAAAAACATTTCTCCATATTATTCAATCTCAAAATCAGGTGATTCTTATACCGTAAAATTTAATAAATATACCGGAGGTAACAATACCATAACAGTAACACAAGCGGATATTGATGCATCAGGATATGCAGAAGGTGATTTAGATTTAAGAGTTGCAGAGTACGCATTAAACAAATTAATGCAGCAAAATGGTCATGGTGATCTGTCAAATTGTACCTGGAATAAATTATCTGAATATATTCTTGGTAATAGCATGATGGGTGTTTATCGTAATTCATCAACTAAATTTAATGAAATATGGAATGCTTATAAATCAGGTAAAATTAATAATATTATAGTTTCAACCAACAGTGCATCAAATACAGCAGAAGGTATTGTGAATAATCATGCTTATACTGTTAAAAATGCTACATCCGATTACGTTGAATTGATAAACCCATGGGATGATAAAGATGTATTAAAAATTCCGATGAGTGAGTTTTTCAAATATTTCAATAATATTGCAGTATTTGGCAGTTCTGCATATAATACCGGTTATATATATGCTAACGGCGGTGTATCTAATGATTCTTCTGTTATAAATGTATATGCCGGTGATGCAGCATCTGATTTAGCAAAATTTAACTATTATATCAGATTGTATAATGCAATAGTAGAAGCTGGAGGTTGTACTGTAATACCTGATGAAATGTTAAATAATACTGATTGGGTTACAAATATGGTTAATAGCGGTTTTGTATATATCAAGTCAGTAGATCATGAAGGTGAATGGTATGATACAAATGTAGCTACAAATACAGGTTTGCAAGAAGTAAATAACCAAACAGCATTAAAGAAAGCTGAAGCAAAATATGAAGCTGATATGAGAAAAATTGATGCTAAAGATAAGAAATTTGATACTGATTTAGCTGCTCTTGAAGCTGAAAGAAATGCAATAAAAACAGAAGTGGATACATTAAAAACTGTTGCAAAAGATAACGTAGATAGAACTTTCAAATTATTTAGTTAATATTATTTTAATTTAATTTGTTTTTGATATACAATCAACTGATATGGTATCAAAAACAGAAACAAATATAATAACTGGTGCAAAATTATTTGTAGAATTTTTATTATCAGAAGGAGTAGATAAGGTCTTTGGTTATCCAGGTGCTGTCGTTCTACCTCTTTATGATGAGTTGGGAAAATTGAGCAAAATTCAACATTACTTATGTCGTCATGAACAAGCAGCAGTTCATGCTGCAGAAGGCTATGCACGTGTAAGTAATAAAACTGGTGTTGTAATTGTTACTTCTGGTCCTGGTGCAACTAATACTGTGACAGGGATATTAAATGCATATTCTGATAAAACCCCTTTAGTTGTAATTGCTGGGCAATGTGAAGAAATGGGATGTAATAATTTCCAAGAAGCAGATATGTCTAAGATTACCAGTTCTTGTGCAAAGAAAAATTTTGTAATTACAGATGTTAAAGATATTTTATCAGTTTTGAAAGATGCTTTTAAAATCGCTCAAATGCCTCCGATGGGGCCAGTTGTTATATCCGTACCTAAAAGTATATTAACTCAAGAATTTGAATCTGAACCAATTGAAAAAATTTATATCCCAAATTTTGCAGTTGAAACTTCTCAATTTAATATAGTTAAACTTATAGATTCAATGAAAACATCAAAGCGTCCTGTTATTCTTGTTGGTGGCGGTGCAAAATCTTCTGCAACTTTAATAAGAGATTTATTACATATTTCGAATTTTCCTATAGTTCATACTTTAATGGGAAAAGGTATAGTTGATGATTTATCCTTAGGAATGGTTGGAGTAAATGGATCAAATTTAGCTAATTCTATTTTGAAAGAATCTGATTTGTTGATAAGTTTAGGGTCAAGATTAGATAGTAGAATAACAGGAAAATCAGAACCGTTTTTACCGAATACAAAAATTATTAATTTAAATATAGAACCAAATACTAGTTCTAATGTAAATGTATATCAAGAAATAAACGGTAATTTGAATATACTATTACAACAATTATTAGGAAACATAAAATCTAATCAAATAATGTTTAATTTGAAATTTGATTGGATTGACAAAATTGAAACATTCAAAAAAATATATTCAAATGAAAATTTAAGTTATATATCATCTACAGATGATAGACTAATAACTGAGAATGTTTTAAGTATTATTCACGATTATACACAAAAATATAATCCAATAATTACAACTGATGTTGGACAACACCAAATACTGACTAGTAAAATATTTAAATCTAAAACTCCATATAATTTTTTAACATCAGGAGGACTTGGAGCTATGGGATTTGGTTTTCCTGCTGCTATTGGAGCATATTTAGCAAAACCAGATTCATTAATTATGAATATTACAGGAGATGGCTCATTTCAAATGAATATGCAAGAATTAGGAACTTGCTTAGAATATAAAATACCAATAAAAATTCTTATAATGAATAATTCATCTTTAGGTCTAGTAAAACAAGCACAAGGAAGATATTACGGAGGACGTTATTATCAATCTGATATGATTAATCCGGATTTTGTACAAATTGCAGCTGCATATAACATAAAAGGTTTAACAATAAAAACTGTTGATGAATTAAAACAAGCTTTAGACAAATATATTACAAAAAACATCCCAGTTGTTTTTGATATTCATACTGTTAATACTGAAATTGTTTAATTATCTACACTAGCAGTCTTTTTAGCCAATTTCTTTTCTATACTTTTTGGAGACCTTACAAGTAACATTAATGGTAAGATTGCAAAAGATGCCATTGCAAATACTCTAAAAGTATCAATATAAGCCCACAAATGAGCTTGTTGAACTAATTGTTGGTAAAGTCTTGCTTGTGCCATAAATGTAGCTGTCATAGGTTCTGTTAACCCAGAAAACGAACCTGCTAATGCCTGTACTCTTTCAATAAATGCATTATTTGTATCTGCTAAATTACCAACCATCATATATTGATGAACTTGAGCAAATCTTGAAACACAAGTTGTTACTAGTGAAGTTCCTACTGCCGCTCCAATATTTTTGAATAAATTTTGAACACCACTAGCATTTGTGAGCTGTTCATTTTTTAAAGTACAACAAGACAAGTTTATTAATGGTACAAGAGCCATAACCATACCCATACCAAATAAGAAGTTTGGTAGTGCAATATTTGAAAGTGCAATTTGTAGGTTTATTTCTCCAAATGCTAAACTACCCAATCCTAATATTATTAAGCCCATAATAACCATTGGTTTTTCACCAATAACAGGAGTTAATGTCGCATTTAAAACAGTTGCAACTAAACAACCTGCTCCTCTTGGAACCATTGATAAACCGCTTAAGAAAGATGTATATCCCATCATACTTTGTAACATTGATGGAAGCATAGCAGCTGATCCCATCATTGCACCCATTAAAAATACTTGAATTATTGTTCCGAATAGATAATTCTTATCTTTAAGTATACTTAAATCTACAAGAGGATTTTTCTTATTTAATACTTGAGATAATGCAAATAAAATAAAACTTATTGTTGATATTGCAAAAGTCCAACAAATCCAAGTTGCACCAAACCAATCGGCATCATTACCTTTATCTAAAAATACTTGGAAGGCAATTAGCCATATACTTAAGAAGAAGAAACCTATAAAGTCCATTGAAACATTCTTCTGTTTTTTTGCATAAGGAGGTTCTTCTAATAGTTTTGGAGCTATTGATAAAACAAAAACACCAAATGGTAAATTAATATAGTATATAAAAGGCCAAGACCAATTTTCTGTAATCCAACCTCCAAGAGCAGGACCTACAATTGGTGCGACAATAACACCCAAACCAAACAATGCCATTGCTTGAGCCCTTTGTTTTTTAGGAAAACTTTCAAGCATTATAGCTTGTGTTAGAGGTAATATTCCTCCGCCACCTAGACCTTGTAAAAATCTTGAAAATATCATCATTCCTATAGAATGAGATATACCACAAAGAAAAGATGCTACGGTAAAAATAAATAAACTAAACATAAAGTAATTATTTCTACCCATCAATTTACAGAAAAAATCACTTGTCGTAATAATTATACCACTTGCGATTAAATAACTTGTAATAATCCAAGTTGATTCAGTATGGCTAACAGAAAAACTTCCTGCCATATATGGTAATGCTACGTTAGAAATTGTTTCATCTAACGCATACATAAATACTGCAATCATCAAAGGTGCTGCAATTAACCAAGGGTTTTTACTTGGTTTCCATTCTTCTGTAATTATATTTACTTCACTCATTATTATTTCCTTATTACTAATTAAATGAAATCTTTTCTATTTCAGTTACTGCTTTTCTAAATTTTCTTAATTTTTCTTTTACTTCTTGTATTTCATTGATAGGTATAGTTTCATGAATTCTATCAAATTGTTCTTTAATTTTTAGTCTTAATTCATCGTAAGTTTTCTTTCCTAAATCTGTCATAACAGGGATTTTTACCATTCTAGAATTTTTTGTATCATATAATCTGGTAATTAATCCTTTTTCTTCTAATGAATCTAAAAATTTTCCAGTATGAGCTTTACCTTTTAAGGTTGCATTTGCAAGTTCAATTTGAGAAAAATTTTTATTACAATCTAATGTATCTAATATTATAAATTCTTCAAGTGATAGATATTTTTTCGTATTTTTTTCAAACCATCTTTTAAAAGTTTCATGGCATACTCTTGCAGATAGTTCAATTTCATATCCTAAAGAATCTATAAAGTGTTTATCAAATTTCATTGCTCCTCCATTAGTAGAAAATTTTACGAGTAGATTTTTCTACCAATTTACCAAAAGCATATCTTTTTGTCAAATTAAAAGACCTACAACATTATGATGCAGGTCTTTAATATAATTTAAAACTAATTTCTTATTTATGACTAATTTGTTATAAAATAAAATTTTATAATTAAAATAAATCTTTTAACTTAGCTAAAAAATTTGAAGATTTTGAATCTTCATTACTATTATCTCCACCACTGAATAAACTTAGTGCAGAATTAATAACTTTTCCAAGACCACCACCTAATCCTCCAATATTAGTTAATGTACTAAGTAAAGATTTATCTCCACTTAAATCAACTCCGAGACTGTTACCATATTGTTCTATTTCATTATAACTTATATTTCCATCCCCATCAGTATCAATAGCTTGTAATACTGTATTAGTATCATAAATAGAATCCATTTTCCAATCTTGCAAAACTGATTGAATTTCATTAGAATTCAAAGATCCATTACCATCTTTATCTGCTTCATTAAAAATAGAATTCAATGATTTTCCAGAATTTTTAATTATATTACCTGTATTACCTAGAAAAGTTTTCATCGCATTAATATTCATTTCATTGTTAGAATCTAAATTTGCATTTGATACCATATTATCCTCCTTTATACCTTATATGTATATATAAAGTATATATACAATTTAAAATTGCCCTTTTTTAGAAATTTAAATTAATAATACACAAAAATATAGTAATATAGCTATGTTCAGAATTAATAAAACTTAACATATAATAATTAAAAGAGAAGTTTAAATACTAAAATAAATGAAAGAAAATTAATGGGTGTAAAAAATTTATTAGGGAAAAAAATAAAAAAATTACGAATCATAAATGGATATACACAAGAAGAACTTGCCGAAAAAATTGATATATCACAAAGAGCATTAAGTGGAATTGAAACAGGAAAAAACTTTTTAACTGCTGAAACATTAGATAAACTTGTTCAAGTATTAAATATAAAATATTCTGAATTATTCTGTATAGATCATTATTATGATACAAAAGTATTAATTAATGATTTAAATGCAAAAATTATTTCATTAAAAAATTGTCCTGAAAAATTAAGAGAAATATACAGAGTTATTAATGCATTGCTTAATGAATAAATTATTTTATTTTTAAAAAAGCTCTTGTATTAATACAAGAGCTTTTTAAAAATTCGATAAATATTATTTTATTCAGAAAGAGATTTTATTAAATCTTTAATTACATTTTCTTGTGTTTCTATTTCTGAAATTCTTTCTTTTGTTTGATTAATTAATTCTTCAGGAGCATTAGCAACAAATTTTTCATTTTTCATTCTACCTTCCAAAGAATTCTTTTCGTTCGTTAGTTTTGCAAGTTTCTTTTCTTGTCTTGCAATTTCTGATTTGATATCAATTAAATCAGCTAATGGAACAATAAGTTTTGATGCTGAAACAACTGCTGTAGCAGATTTTGGAGGAAGTGGTAAAGATTCTTCCGCATAAGAAATATCAGCAACTTTTGCTAATCTATGAATATAAGATTCTATAGCTTCAAAAATAGGTTTTTCATCTTTTTCTGCCCTAATTTCAACATTAATTTCTGTTGATGTTGGAATATTAAAGCTTTGTCTTAAATTTCTTAATGATGAAATTGTATTGAATACCAATTCCATTTCTTTAGATTCTTTAGGGAATGCTAAATTTTCTTCATATTTAGGGAATTCAGAAACAATAATTGCAGATGTTGTACAACTATCAGCTTTTGGTATTAATTGCCATACTTCTTCTGTAATATGAGGCATTATTGGATGTAACATTCTTAAAGACATATCAAGAACATATCTTAAAACTCTTTGAGTATTAAGTTTTAATGATTCATCTCTCAATTGAATTTTAGCAATTTCAACATACCAGTCGCAATATGAATTCCAGAAGAAATCATAAAGAACGTGAGCTGTTTCTCCAATTCTGTATTCTTTAATATTGCTATTAACAAGTTTTGCTACAGAATTCATTTTATCAATAATCCATTTATCAGCGATAGTAAGATTGTTCATATCAACATCTTTGCCATCAACTCCTTCAAGGTTCATTAATACAAATCTTGAAGCATTCCAAATTTTATTTGCAAAATTTCTTCCGTATTCAAATTTATCATCAGAAACTTTGATATCTTGTCCACCATAAGTACATAAAGATGTCATTGTAAATCTTAAGGCATCACATCCATATTTATCAATAATTTCAACAGGGTCAATAGTGTTACCTTTTGATTTAGACATTTTTTGACCTTTTTCATCTCTGATAAGTCCGTGAATATAAACTACAGGGAATGGAGCTTTTCCTGTAAATTCTAATCCCATTGTAATCATTCTTGCAACCCAGAAGAAAATAATATCAAAACCTGTTACAAGAACAGATGTAGGATAGAATTTTTTAAAGTCATCCGTTTCTGCATTAGGAAATCCCATTGTTGAGAATGGCCATAACCCAGATGAGAACCAAGTGTCAAGGCAATCTGAATCTTGAACATAATTTTCTGGATCTGGATTTTCTTTTGCAACAACCATTTCTCCTGTTTGTTTATGATAATATGCTGGAATTTGATGTCCCCACCAGAGCTGTCTTGAAATACACCAATCTCTGATATTTTCCATCCAGCCTAAATAATCTTTTTCCCAACGTTGAGGAATGAATTTAATACGTCCATCTTTTACAGCAGCAATAGCTTCTTTTGCTAAAGGTTCCATTTTTACAAACCATTGTTCAGATAATAGTGGTTCTATTGTTGTACCACAACGTTGACATTTTCCTACGTTATGTTCGTGGTCTGTTGTTCTTAATAAGAATTTATTATATTCAAGCATTCCAATTAATTTTTCACGGCATTCGTATCTGTCTAAACCGTGGAATTCTTGAGGAACTTCACCACAAGCTTTCATTTTACCTTCTTCATCTATAACCCAAATTGGACTTAAATTATGGCGTCTACCTACTTCATAGTCATTAGGGTCGTGTGCTGGAGTAATTTTTACTGCACCTGTACCGAAAGATTTATCTACATATTCATCGGCGATAATTGGAATTTCTCTACCTGATAAAGGTATAATAACTGTTTTTCCAATTAATTCAGAATATTTATGATCGCTAGGGTGAACAGCGATTGCAACATCACCAAATATAGTTTCAGGCCTTGTTGTTGCAACTATAATTGCACCGTGTTCTCCTTTTACAGGATAAGATATTTCCCATAAATGTCCTTGTTCTGTTTTGTATTCTGTTTCTACATCAGAAATAGCAGACATACATCTAGGACACCAGTTAACTATATATTTGCCTTTATAGATTAATCCTTTTTCATAAAGTTTTACAAATACTTCTTTAACAGCTTGAGAACAGCCTTCATCAAAAGTAAATCTTTCTCTAGAACGGTCGAAAGACGTACCTAATCTTTTGAATTGGTTTAAGATTGCTGATTTATGTTCATTTGCCCAATTCCAAGTCTCTTCTAAGAATTTTTCACGGCCTAAATCATATCTTGATAAACCTTGTTCTCTTAATTTCTTTTCTACAACGTTTTGTGTTGCAATACCTGCATGGTCTGTTCCAGGAACCCAAAGTGCTTCATATCCAGCCATTCTGTGGTATCTTGTTAAAATATCTTGTAATGTTCCATCAAGTGCATGTCCCATATGTAATACACCTGTAACATTTGGAGGAGGAATGACTATTGAATAAGGTGGTTTTTTACTTTTATTATCAGCTTTAAAGTATTCTCCATCTTCCCAAAATTTATAAATACGACTTTCTGTTTCTTGAGCATCATATTTTGTTGGTAAATCTTCAATGTTAATCTTTGTTGTTGTCATTATACTATCCTCTTCCTTATTTGTGATATTAATTAAAAATTATCACAAAAGCGCTATAAGGTAAAGCAAAATGGGAAACATCATAAATTAATTTTATCTATTACATTCCAAATTGATAATCTGGAGAGTAAGGGAATTCTTGCCTTAACTCATTTAAACTATCTTTATATTCATTTAACGCTAGAGTTCCAGCTTCTCTAGCTTTTACCTCTTTATAATTTCTTCTATATTCTTCATAATTTTCTTCTGGTTTTACATAGTTTTTTGTAGCCTGAATATAACGCCTAGTTTCTTCATTATGCTGTTCTACTGGTTTTTGAATTTCCGCTCTTTGGTAACCATGTTCTTTTTCATGAGCTACAGTTTGTATAATATCTTCTTTAGTATTAAGAGTACTTTTATTTAAATTCACCTGGCCATTAAAAAAGCCATAATTTATACCTGCATCTTTAGTCAATGGATATTTACTATACCACTTGATACTTAATATTGGTGGAGTATGCTTTGGATTTTCAATAATATATGGAGCTATACGTTTAAATTCTTTTACAGAATATAAATATAAAGGTAAATTCTTATCTTTTGATACATCATCCATATTTTCAAATACTGCTTCAAAATCTCCAAATTTAAATAATCCAGCATCATTATTTTTTATATAATTTTTTAAAGAATATCCTTTTTTACTTCCTTTAGTATATTCATAACACGATTGGTTTTCTTTTTCGACTGCTGGATAACCTGTTGAAAAAGATTCTATTTTTGAAATTGTTACTCTTGGAGCTGCTTCTATTTTAGGAACTGTTTGAATTTCTTCTGTTTTAGCAAAAAAGTTCCCATTCTTTTTTGTAACACTACTAATTTTTCTTCCACCAACAAGTAAAAAATTATAACTATCAGGTTCAAAGATTGCAGTATCTTTATATTTTATGTAATTTTTCTTTGTTTCAAGAGTTTCATTAGGTGTTTTTTTAGTAATATTTCGCTGAAGTATTCCACCATTCTTATCCCTAAATGTAATTATTTTAGTATTGTATTCTTCAGGGTTAAAATTATGACCTATTTCAACTATATCATAACTTTTAGCCTTTTGAGGATATTTTATTCCTTTAAGCTTTTTAGTTAATTCAATACCTGTTTGTTTAGTTATTAAGCAATGACCTGCTGAATTAAATTTTAACGCCATAAATAAAACACACCTATACTATTATAATAAAGGTATGTAAATAAAAAAATTGCTATTGGGTAAATTTATTTTTATGTGCTTGTTTAAATTTAATTAATCAAAATCTATTAATGCAGAAACTTTTATTTCAAGTATATCAGCAAGTTCAAACAATTTTCTAAGACTAAGATATTTTTGTCCTCTTTCAACTCTACAAATATACTCAGTTGATAAATCCAACTTTTCAGCTAAATCTGCTTGGCTGATTTGTTTTTTATTACGATATTTTTTTATATTTTGTCCTAAAAAAAGTAATCTTGACATATGAACTATTTTCCACATAATATAAAATATATCATTGACCTATTTGTCCAAAACAAATGGAAGCTATTGTGGATAATAAAATAAGTGATTTAAAGATAATAAAATATACTTACCACTTAAACCTTATCTAACCTTGTTTTCTTCACCTCTGATTAATCTTCCGATATTTGAACGGTGAAGATAAATAATATAAATTGCACCTAATGCACAGTATGCAATATATGCAATAGGATTATGTAAATACCACATAATAAATGGTGATAGAGCAAGAGCAATAATAGAACCTAGTGAAACATATTTAGAAATATATGTTATAACACCCCAAACAGCTGCAATTATTAAACCAACTTGCCAATTTAGAGCTAATATTGTACCAACTCCTGATGCAACAGATTTTCCACCTTTAAAATTTAAAAATATTGGTTTACTATGACCAATAATTACAGCAATAGCAGCAATTACTGGGTATATTCCAGTTGTAGAATGTAAAAACTGGCTAGCTAAAATAACAGGTAACGCACCTTTTAAAGCATCTAGTAGCATAACTATAAAAAACCAATTTTTACCTAAAACTCTTTTTACATTTGTAGCACCAGTAGAACCAGATCCTACATTTCTTATATCTTGTCCTGTTTTTGATTTTACAATTAAGTATCCTGTTGGTATTGAACCAATTAAGTATGCAATAACAGCAGTAATTCCAGCATAAATAAAACTATTAATCATCTCTTTCCTCTTTGTATATTTTTGTATCAATCTTGTATTTATTACACTAGTAATTATATCAAAAAATGTTATAATAAGTATATCCCCTGTTTGTTAAGTTAAGGATTGTAAAAATTATTTGCCCCATTGAAATCGTGTATGAAAAATGGACTTTATAAAGGTAAGTGATTTAACATATTTCAATTAAGAGTATCGTAGTATAAAGGAACACATGGTAAATATCAATAAAATAAATTGGTTATCAACTGGTACAGCACAAGTCGGAAGAACACAACTGACTAACACTCGTAATGCAAATATCAAACCATTACAAGGAGAAAATACATTACAAAATAAATTAGAAGCCATTGATCGTGGAGATATTTCAACATTATCTTCTTTTAGAATGTCGTCAAATAAAAATCAAGAAAATAGCACGTCATTATTGGAACGATTAAATGCTATTGGTACTGGAGAACTTTCGCCTAGTTATAATTCTAATGAACGAAAACTTGATTGGAAAATGTAGTTTTTATGTATTTCAATTATTTAAACTATTTAACAGATTTTAACTTATGTTAAAATTTTTGGTATGAAAGAATTACTAATTTCTGCATTCAATTTACATAAACTTGGGAAGGTTGATGAAGCAGAGAAAATTTACACCCAAATTTTAAAACAAGAGCCTGATAATATTAATGCTTTAGATTTACTTTCGAGAATCAAATTAGATAAAAAAGATTTTATTGAGACAATTAATCTAAATAAAAAAATCCTAGAATTAGATTCTCGAAACCAAGATGCATTATTTGATATCGCGATAGCATATAAAAACATTGCAGATTTTGACAATGCAATTTATTTTTATAAAAAAGTTATTGATTATTATCCTAATTTAATTCAAGCATATTATAATTTAGCTAGCATATATTCTGATTTAGGAGATATGAATAATGCTATTTATTATTTTGATAAAGTTTTAGAATTTACTCCAGAAGATAAAGAAACAAAATATTTTATTGCTATTGCATATATGAAAAATCGCCAATATAAAAAAGGTTTAGAATTTTTTGAAAACAGATTATGTAGAAAAAGTGCTGTTTTAACTCAAGAACATACATACCCTAACTTAATGAGTAAAGCAAAATTATGGCAGGGTGAAGATATTAAAGATAAAACAATATACACATATTATGAAGCCGGTTTCGGTGATGTTTTAATGTTTTCAAGATATCTAAATCTACTACAAGAAAAATGTAAAAAAATAATTTTCAAACCGCAAGTTCAACTTACAGAACTTTTTAGAGAAAATTTTCCTAATATACATGTAATGAATTATTTTGAGCCAGAAAATAAAATCAACTTTGACTATCATGTCCCAATTTTGAGTTTACCTTATGTATTAGGATTAAATGAAGATAATATGTTTATTAATAAAAAATCATATTTAAAAGCTAACAAAGAAAAAGTAAAAAAGTATCATGAAGAATTCTTTAATAACAATCAATTCAAAATAGGAATAAAATGGCAAGGTAATACAATGTATGACTGGGAAAGGGTTATTGATGTTAAGGAATTTTTAAAATTATTTAACATCAATAATACAAAGTTCTATTCATTCCAAACATTTGAAGGTTCAGAAGGTATAAATGAACTAAAAAAATATTATGATATAGTCGATATAGGAAAAACATTTAATAATTTTTCAGACACTGCAGGAGCTATAGAAAATTTAGATTTAGTAATATGTAATGATACATCTTTAGCGCATTTAGCAGGTGCAATGAATAAACCTTGTTGGATATTATTACCTTATTTATATAATTGGCGTTGGCATCAAGATTTATCAAAATGCGATTGGTATGATTCTGTTAAATTATTTAGGCAATCAGATCCAAGAAATTGGGATTCTGTTTTTGATAATATATACAACGAACTATCAAAATTAACTTCTATGTAAGATTTTTTTAGCTTCATTAATTGGTATCGCAAATCCAATCCCTATATTGGATACATTATCATCAGGATTATAAATTGCTTGATTTATACCTATAACTTCGCCTGTTGTATTAACTAAAGGTCCACCTGAAGAACCTGGGTTAATTGCTGCGTCTGTTTGAATTTTATTTTTTTTATAATCAATTCTTGAAACAATACCCTGTGTCAATGTACCATTAAATCCAAAAGGATTGCCTATTGCTAAAACTTTTTGACCTACTTTGACGTTTGAAGAATCCCCAAATTTAACAGTTTTTAATGGTTGTTTTGGAGTAATTTTAATTAATGCTAAATCCTTACTTAAACCTGTTTGCTCCAGAATTAATGCATCATATTTTTCGCCATTTGCAACTGTAACTTCTATGTTATTACTATTATCAATAACATGAGAACTAGTTAAAATTGTTCCATTTTTATCTATTATACACCCCGAACCACTTGAAACACCAGTAGGTATCTTTGCATCAATCGCAACTATTGCAGGATTAATTTTTTCGTAAACATTTATATTTGTTATTTCTTCTCGTTCAAATGAAAAACAATTTGGAACGAAATTTATTAGACAAAATAAACTTATTATTATTTTTTTTAACATAATATCTCCTCATATATAGTCTTACTTATAAGAGATATAATACAAGAGATATTTGTATAACTGACTGGTTATTTAAATAATTCATATAATATTAATTTGTTTTGTTTTTTTTATCACGCATATCAATATTAAACGCTATTCCTAGAGTACCATAAGCACCAGTTTGACTATTATAACCTGCTCCAACTTTTAACTTTGAAATTTGGTTCATTGGAGTTGAAAAAGATGTATTTATATCATACATATCTTGATATTTGCTATTAGAACCTGTAAATACGATTGAAGCATTATATCCATATTTTTTATTAGTTAATGAGGTTGTATTATTATAATTAAAAGATTCTCCGCTAAAATTTCCTTTAGTATAATTAAAATATGTCGAATTGTTCAAATTTATTTTACTACTATTATAATTGTAATTTAAATTTGCAGTATAACTTGATGAACTATAATTTTTTCCAAGCGTTGAAGTATAATTTCCATTTACAACGAAGGTATTTTTTTCATTAGATATAGCATTATAACTTAAATTAATTGGAATACTATATAAGGTTTGACTATTATCATTTGATAATGAATTTGAAATATTTAATCCAGTACCATAATTAATTTTTTTTATTTGATGATTAAAACTTAAACCTCCAGAATTATTTATTGAAGAACCAACATTTGAAAAATTTTCATTAGCAAAACTAGTTTTTGAATATTGATTTTGATAATTTGCATTTAATGAAATATTTCCAATTTGAGTCGTAGCATTAATATTTGTTGCTATTGTATTATTATTACTTACTCCTTCATTATTATTAGAAGAATAATTAGTATAATTACTACTTATTGTTAAGTTTGAATTTTCACCTATCTCGATATTATCAGACAATCCTACCATAATATTATGTGTTTGATTTTGCAAGGTTGTATCTTGTGTAAAAGTTAAATTTGAATTTGCATTAAGAGTATGATTTTTTAATTTGGTATTAAAACCTACATTAAATGCTTCTGTTGTTTCATCTGTATTAGTTTTAATATCTGTGGATAAATTTAAATTGGGACTTAGTTGATTTAACTGAAAATTTATTTTTTCTGGTTTCCAATTATGAACTAATTCATCTACAAAAGAATATTGCTGCCATAATTCACTTCGTTTTTTATCATCAGTTTCCATATCATATTTCATTTGTAATTCTTTATATTTTGAATAGTATGGATTCATTTGATTACGTTGCATCATATATAATTGTGCATTTTGGGTAATATCTTTGTTTGATAAATTATCATCAATCTTTACTTCTGTTAAAAAAACTAATTGAGCATAATATTTATCTATTTTTTCATAAAGTTTTTTTATTGATCCATTTTTCTTTTCTATCAATTTTATAATATTATCTTTTTCTTTTGAACCTATATTCTCGTCTGAATCTTCTAATACTCGATAATAATTTTCTAACTCAATAAGTTCTTTTTCCTCAGAAACCAATTTAGAGTGAATAGAACTCAATCTAAGTTGTAACTTGTCAACCTTATCCTGCATTTTAGGATTAACGGACTTTAAATTTATAGTATTTGAAGCATTATTATAATTATTAACCTCTTCTTCAGATATAATACCATCGGTATTAGTATCTACTAAATCAAAAATAAAAAGGACTTTTTCATCATTATTATTTTTAAGACTATTAATATCTTCTCTTCTTAGTCCAGGTTTTAAAGTATTAAAATTTAAATCTATATTACTCATATATATAAAAAATATATACTATTAGAAAAATTGATATTTTTTTTGTTTTTATGTTACAATTTGATACATTAAATATTTAACACTGAATTACTTATAATGAATTTTTTTTTTAGAAATCTATTAGACTGGATATATAAAAGAAGATGTTATTGTTGCTCTTCTTCTAAAGAAAGCTTACCTCTATGTACAAAATGTTATAACGAACTTGATTTTAATCCTCCAATGGTTGATAGAATAATTTCGGGAGTAAATATTTATGTTGCAGGTTCTTATGATAAGATTATGCAAAAAATTATTAGAGGTATAAAATATCATAATCAAAAAGAACTAGCATATTATCAAGCAAAATTTATGTATGAATATTTTAAAATGCTAGATATTAATAAACAATTTCAAGTTGTTCCAGTTCCTTTACACAAGAACAGACAAAAAAAAAGAAGATATAATCACATGGAACTTGTAGCAAAAGAATTTTGTGAAATGACAGGTTTTATTCCTAATTTTGAATTAATAAAAAGAATTAAAAATACAAAACCACAATATAAATTATCTAAAGTTGAAAGAATAAAAAATTTAAGTAATGCTTTTTCTGTTGATAAATCAAAACTATTAGATTATCCTATACTTTTAATTGATGATATATGTACATCAGGCACAACATTTGAATCGATAATTCACGAACTACAGAACAATAACATTAATGATATTGTTTGTTTTGCGACAACTAGCCCAACTAATTAATTTTTATACATTATAACAAAAGCAGAAATAGCTAAAATTATTAAAATACCTGCAGTAACAGCCTGAATAACAACACAATCCATAGGCATATCACGCAAACAACAATTTATTTCATAAGCTAAAACACAGATTTCTTTTAATATATATATACAACAACAAAAAACACCTACTCTTAAACCTGATGAAATAATTTCAATAAAAGAATCCCAACTTGATTCATTTTCATCAAATTCTATTGGTTTATTTTCTATATTTTTATTATATTCCATATATAATATACCTTATATTATTATATTAACATATGTTTTAACTATGTAAAGATGTGGAATCTTTTTTATAAGACAGGTATAATATAAATATGAATAAAGGTTTTGTACGGATTTTAATAATATTAATGCTATGTTCAAATCTTTCTTGCTTTGCAGAAGATATTTTTCAAGGACACGCGCAAAAAGATGAAGAAAAACAACTAGATCAAAGTGAACTTTTTACAGGAAAAGTTGAAACTTTAGACAAACATGATGTTATCAAAATGACAGTTTCACAAGTCCTTGATGGAAGCTATTCATTAGAAGGTGATGAATTTTTTGCAAAAGTCACTGACGATGTTTTAGGAGATAAAGGCGTAGTTATCCCTAAAGGAACTATTGCACACGGAGTAATTTCTCAAACAGGTGAAGCTAAAAGATTAGGACGTGATGGCTTTATAAGTTTAAAATTTGATTATCTTATAACTCCAGACGGAAGAGAAATTCCTATTGAAGGGAATATGTCTACTAAAATGCATCCGGTTAAAGCAGTAGGAAAAATTGTTGCAACTGATCTTGGCTATACCGCAGCAGGAGGAGTAATAGGAGGATATACTGCACTTAACGCATTAGGAATTGAAGCCGCTATTGTTTCTCAAGGCTATACCGTTGCAGGAGGCGCTGCTATTGGTGGAACAGTAGGTCTTGCAATGTCCTTGTATCGCAAAGGTAAAAATGTACTAATTGCACCTGGCGATGAAATAAGAGTAAAGGTTTCATCTTCAATGAACTTACCGGTATATAAAGAAGAAGCGCTTAAACAAAAAGAAATTGAATTCCCAGGATTAAAAGTAAGAATTGCAAATATTTTATTCGAAAAAGATCCATTTGGAGAACTAAATACAGTAACATTATCAATGTCTATTTCTAATATGTCAAAAACCGTATTTTCAGGTATGGATGTTGCCTTAGTTAATGATTTAGGGCAAACATTCAATCCAACAGTATTTGGTGATACCAAATTAATGTTTTCTCAAATCAAACCAGGAGATAGGGTTGCAGGGCGAATGTCTTTTTCTGTAAATAACGTCAATGATTCATTCTGGCTAACTTTTTACGATAGGATGACAAAAAAAGAAGTTGCTAAAATTTCTCTTGATAATGCATATAAACATGTATCTGACAAAACAAAGAAAAAGAACGATAAAATCCGCAAAAAGAAAACAAATTATTATAAAGAAGAATCTCCTTTTGATTAGTTAATATTACTTGCTTTCATTGCTTTTTTCTCATCAAAATGATCTTTAACTTTTTTAGCTGTATATGTCGCAAGTCCTAAACCTAGTGCAACTATAACATAAGAAGAATAAGCTATAGTATTTTTCTTTGTGACAAACTTTGCATGCTTAGGATCTAAAAGTTCTTTTGCCCATTTATTTGCTCTTAAAGATGCTTTTCCTTCTTCTAATAATGTAGGGATCATCAATCCTGAAGCAATAAATGGCAAACTTTCTCTTATACCATTTTTTATTTTTTGTTTTTGAGTTAATTCTTCCCCTTCTGCTGCAACTTCTTTCTTAGTAAATGCTGGTACTAGTAGCATTAAAGGAGCTAAATTTTTACCTATAAAACCACTCATTTGCATTGCTTTCCAGAATTTAGAATTATTAAAATTAAATGCATGCCCCATTTCGTGGAAAAGACCTAATGGTAACTTTTCTCTATTTATTTGAATTTGATTTAAACTAGCATTAAATACAGCATTTCTTCCTTTAGAAATTAGAGTCTCTGGATGTATTTTTTTTATTAAAGGTGGTAACATATCAAGAAATTCAGAAGGTTTAGTAATATTTTCTATTGTTACACCCTTTTTACCTAAATCAGTTAAATTGTTTAATAGTTTATCTGCTTGTTTATTAACATTTGCAATCTCTGATTGTGTTAAAAGTTTTGTATCATTAGCAAAATTTTTACTTATTAATAATGGAGGTACAGAAGCTAAAGTATTAACTCCTAAACCTGCAGCATAAGCTGCTAATACTCCTTTTACATTACGAGATTTTTTATTCTTGCTAGTATTTTCAGCTTTAATAGCTGGTTCAGAAGTAAAATTTACACTATTCATACACACACCTTATATTATAGAATTTATATTTATATAAAAAAATCATTTCTATTTAATTGCTATATTGTAAAAAAAAATTTACAGCACCATTGTTAAATACAGTGCTGTAATGTAAATTATAAAATTATTATTGATTTATATTATTTTTCTTCTGATTCGTTGTCTTCAGATTCATCGGCATCTTCTGTGCCTTCAGCATCTGATGCTTCTTCGTCGTCAGACTCATCATTATTTTCAGAATCTTCGTCTTCTTCACTTTCATCAGAATCATTTTCAGATTCTTCATCAGATTCTTCGTTATCTATTTCATTCTTTTCATCTTCAGCTTTAAGAAGTTCTTCTATTTCTTTTTCATCCTTAGCTCTAATTACAGGAATAGAAAGCATTAAAGCCATTTGATCATCTTCTTGTGCTAAATTTAAATCAAGAAGTTCTCTATCAAGCTCAAGATATTTCGATAATAAATCAATAAGTTCATTTCTCATTCTTTCCATAATAGCAGGTGAAAGATTTGTTCTATCTTGCATTAAAACTAATTTAAGCCTATTACAAGCAACATCTTTTGCAGATTCTTTATCCTTATTTTCAGCCTGATGGAAGAAACTTAAGACTTTATTATATAAACTTGCAAAAAGATCTTTCATTCTACACCTTACCTTTCAACTTAGTAAATAAGTTTTTGATTTTATCAACAAACCCTTTAGGCTGTCTTAAATCAAGGAAAGGAACATCTTCGCCCATTATACGTTTTGCAACATTGCGATAAGCTTGACCAGCGAGTGCATTGTCGTCATTTACAATAGGTTCCCCTTTGTTAGTTGATGTAATGATTCCAGTATCTTCTGGAATTACACCTATAAGTTCTGCTGATAAGATTTCAACTACATCTTCGACACTCATCATATCATTTGATTCAATAAGGTTTGGACGAACTCTGTTAAGAAGAAGTTTATAACTTTCTATTTCTTCTCGAGCTTCTAATAAGCCAATAATTCTATCAGCATCTCTAACTGCAGACATTTCAGGAGTTGTAACAACGATTGCTTCAGAAGCACCTGCTACTGCATTTTGGAATCCTTGTTCAATACCTGCAGGACAATCTACTAAAATAAAATCATATTTTTTCTTTAATTGTTCACATATATCCTTTAATTGGTCTGCATTAACAGATGTTTTATCTCTAGTTTGTGCTGCAGCTAATAATGAAAGATTTGGATTCTTTTTATCTTTTACTAATGCTTGTCTAAGTTTACATCTTTCTTCTACAACATCAACGATTGTATAAACAATTCTATTTTCTAAGCCTAACAATAAATCAAGGTTTCTTAACCCTATATCTGTATCGATTAAAACAACTTTGTTTCCAGCTTTTGCAAGCGCAGTACCAATATTAGCGCTTGTTGTTGTTTTACCTACCCCACCTTTTCCTGATGTTATAACTATTACACGACCAGTCATTAATCTTCTCTCCTTAATGTTTTATAAACTACTATTTGTTTATTATTAATTCTTGCCTCTTCTGGCGTAAATTCATTTGTTTTTTGTACATATGGCACATTAATTGTGTCATTTCTTCTTGAATATAATCCTGCTATTCTTAATTGAATAGGATTTAATTTTAAAGCTCTTACTTTTGCATTAACATTACCTGCTGAACCAGCATGAGCAATACCACCTAAAATTCCCCATACAGAAATATCACCAGTTGCAATTACTTCACTTCCTGGATGAGCATCGCCAACAATAAATATATTTCCTTCATAGGTTACAGTTTGCCCAGAACGAAGGGTTTGAGTTAAGTATAATGTAGGTAAATCAGCAGTATTTTCAGTATTTTCTTCTAAATCATCAGGTGTTATCCCTTCAGTATCCAAAAGCACATATTTACCTTCAGAGCTTCTTTCATTAGTCACTGATTCTTCAAAATCTTTACCTATGCTTTTAGGTTCAATTAATTCAATATTTGTTTTTACAAAGTCTTCACTACTTTTAGTTTCTGGTTCTATACCCAATACTTTATCTAATGCTTTTTGAACATCTGGATTTGATAAAATATCTCCTTCTGATTTTTTATTATCTTCTTCTTTTTCAAAAGAATCATTTACAAGACCATCTTGTGAATTAGTAGCTGCAAATGTAGTATTCAAATCATCTAAATGTTCAGAAATACTATTATTAAAATGGTTTTCCATATTAATCATTTGAGCATCAGTTTTAATCTCTATACCTAAACTAACAGCTGATGCCTCTGTCATTGCAGACTTTGTAATAATAGAATTTACATTTGACTCTATAGATTCTATCAATGCTTTTATGCTTAATAATTGAGATTGTTTTAAATCTAACTCTCCTAAATTTAAACAAATATTTTTCTGCTTAGCATCATTAGTTTCTAATATAGAGTTTAACTCTGTTGCAAGATGTGCAGTATTTTTTGTTTCGCTTAAATCAATTACGAAATCTTTTTCTGTGTAATTTTCCATATCCCTACCCACATTAACTAATACTATTTAAGGATAGCTTAAATATATATGTTGTTCAATAAAATGTAAATCTCAATTACAATAAAGTTACAAAAAGGCTTAGAATAAATCTAAGCCTTTTTTATTATTATAAATGAGATTAATCAACATATAACGGAGCTAATTTCTTCTCTTGCTGAGGTATAACTCCTTCTTCG
This sequence comes from Candidatus Gastranaerophilales bacterium, assembly GCA_944326685.1. Lineage (GTDB taxonomy): Bacteria > Cyanobacteriota > Vampirovibrionia > Gastranaerophilales > Gastranaerophilaceae > UMGS1585. The sequence goes on along the minus strand of CALVEV010000028.1, from coordinate 5,170 downwards.
ATTGGTAAGTATACTCTGTAATCAATTACAGGGAAACAATTATCAATACTTTCTATTTCACTTAATTTAGCTTCATCAATATTACCAGATTCAATCATGTCACAGATAGTTTCAAATCTTTCAACATGTTCTCTAAATCTATCTGTAGCATAATCTTTTGCCTGCCAAGTTGTAATCAAGAATGGCCAATCTGAACTTTGAAGAAGTAAATTCTCTCTAGCCATTTGATTTAATGCTCTATGTAACAATTTATCTTCTGGAATTGTTTCATATTTAGCAGCAATTTCAGTAATACGTTTTTCACAAGAATGAATAATAGGCCACATCCATTCTGTTAAGTGGTTTTGCCATACATAGAAATGACCACCTTGTCCCCAAGAACTTTCAGGGATTTGAATAGCTTCTGATGGTGGATATTTTTCAACATACTCACCAGCTGTTAATCTTTCTACTTCTGGTAAATAAGTATTGAATTTTTTAATAACTTGTTTAATAAATTCAACACCTTCAAACCACCAGTGACCAAACAACTCTGTATCAAATGAAACCATTACTAAACCATCTTTACCATTATGAGCTTTCTTATAATCATTTAATAAATGATATATTAATGTTGTGTAGTGATCAGAGTTTTCGTTAATTTTATTTAATGCTAATACTGGATCATAAAGCATTTTGTCACCTAAATCAGTTGTAGGAGATGTTATTCTCCAATAATGCATACCTGATTTATCATCTTTTTTATGGAATTCTCTAAAACAACCATCACCAGGATATCCATCAGCAGCTGACCAAACTTGATAACCAGCTCTATCATTTCTACCCATAACAGCAACTTGTGCATCTGGTAACCAATAAGCTGAATATGTATCATATCCTGTTGCTTCTCTTTCTGGTAGAGGAATGTATTCGATATTACCATAAACACCAATTACACGTCTGTTTCCAATTGAATTACCACCTTCAATTACATGTGATTCTGTAAAGAAGTATTTAATATCATTATTTTGAAGTGTAACTTCAATTGCTGGTCTCCAATGTTTTTTACCATCTTTACCAACAAATTCATAACCTTGTCTATAAGCACATTCTGGTAACCAACAACCAGATGCTTTTTTCCCAAATAATCTTTTTGTTGTATCTGAACCAACTTTAAATTGAGCATTTAAGTTATTGTCAGTTGCTAACAATGGAGAAAATCCATGAGTTGCACCTGATGTTGTAATTTCTATACAACCTAAATCTTGATACTTTTTAAAATACTTAATTAAATCTTTTTCGTATTTATTAACAAAATCATCTCTTAATTTGTTCCATAAATCAAAGTAATACTTTGCTAAATATTTTAAATGTTGAGAATGAGCAACTTTTGGATCTGGATATCTTTCCAAATCTTTGCTAACTGCAGCAATTCTTGAATCAATATATTCAACGAATCCATTTTGTAGATGCTCATCGTTTAATTGTTCTGCAAGAATCGGAGTTATACCTACGGTTAATTTTGCTTTTATCCCTTCATCGTACAATTCAGAAATAGCATTTAAAAGTGGAACGTATGTTTCAGCCATACATTCATATAGGTTTTCTTCCCCAAATGGCCACATACCTGCTTTTCTATAGTACGGCAAGTGACTGTGTAACATAAATACAAATTGACCTACTGACATATTGTTTTAGCCTCCGTTTATTTAATGATTGCAGTAATATAATGTCACAATCTTTTATTCTAATATATAGCATAAATGTTTATAAAAAATAATACTTTAGAACTAATCCCGTTGAATAATGTTACAATATTTAATAAATTTTCAACCCTAAAATTGTTCCAAATAGCACGACATTGAGTATTTCAGGGATATTTATAAAAGATATACCATTGTAAAAATTCAGCTAAACAGATGAGATTATTTTATGCAAAATATTTATTATTTTTATTTTACCCAAGTATTATTATGTGATATAATCTTGTTATTGAATAATCAAGAGGAAAGATTTTATGCTACAAGAAGCTACCCGTGCAATTAATTCTGCTTTTAATAATAGTTTTGTTAAAAAATTATCTTTATATCTACACGATTGTGTAAGAGAAGAGGTGAAAAGTTCTACTTTTAGAAATTTAAAATCTGATAAAGATAATAAATGGTTATTTTTAAAAGAAGAAGATAAACTTTTTACAACAGGTATTGAATACCAAAAATTTGATGGTAGCGACCCAAAACTTACAGAATTAATGATTCAAAGTGAATTAAATCAAAAAGAAAAATATCTTATATACGGATATTTATTCTTGATTGGCGGGAATTCAAAAAGTAGAAAGAAAAATGAATTTCTAACACCATTGTTATATATGCCATGTAAACTAGAACGAAATGGCGTAAATATAAACTGTATGTTAACAGACGAATTTCTTTCTTTAAATACTGGTGCTTTAACATCATTAATGCAAAAAAATGATGATGAAGAAGAAATGGAACAATTAATTGAAGGACTTTTAGATGTTGTTCCTACATTACCTATTACTCAAGAAAAACTTGATATATTTATAACCACATTAAAATCAATTATTCCAGATGTTGAAGTTAAATTAGATAATTCTGCAGAATTAGAAGAAGATAATTTATCTAAAGAAACATCTCCAAAAACTGACGAAGAAGATGATAATGATTCCATTCAGGAAGAAGAAGTTCAAACAACAAAATCTTCTGGGAAAATTGATAAAATAACATTGACTAACCAATGTGCAATAATATTAACAAAACGTCCATCTGTTACAGCAGGTGTTTTACACGAATTAATGCAGATTTCAGAAAAACCAAGTGGTGTATATAGAGAAACTGTACTTAATTTAATAAATGAAGAATATATACAATCAAAATCAGTTGATATTCCAAAGAAAAATAAATCAGATTTTTATCCTGTAACCCCATTGGCCTTAAGTGACTCTCAGTTAAGTGTAATAGAAAATTTGGAAAATAATCAGCTAATTTCTGTTTGTGGACCTCCAGGAACAGGAAAATCTCAAACAATAGTTAATTTAGTAGCTCATTTAATTGCAAATGGGAAAACAGTTCTTGTCGCATCAAGAATGGATAAAGCTGTTGATGTTGTAGCTGACAGGTTAAATGAATTGGGTGCTCCTTATTTAGCATTAAGAGCTGGTAGAATTAATTATCAAAAACAACTAAGCTTCCAACTACAAGATTTATTATCTAACAAAGTAGACTTAAATGAAGGAGCCGAAGATAGTATTGTCGTAGATGTTACAGACATGAAAAAACTCCTTAAATCTATTAATGAAGCAGAAGAAAAAGCCGAAACTCTTATAAAAAAAGAACAAGAATGGTCTGAATTAGGAGTTAAAATTAGTGATAAAAGAAAAGAAATAGGCAACTCTAAATTTATAAAAGTTTCTTTAACCAAAGATAATGTTAAAGATTTAGGAGATGTTATTGATTCTTTGTTAAAAAATATTGAAAAAAGCGGTTTCTTAGCAGCATTAAATAACTACACCGCAGTAAATAAAATTAAAAAGATTATAAAAGTTGAGGATTTCTTTGTATCAAAAGATAATTTAGAACGTTTAAAAGATGAATTAGAATTAGCATCTTTTATCTGCGATGCAAAAGCAGTTGAAAAAGATATCCAAGATACAGGAAATATTCATGTAATTATTGAACAGATGCGTACATTAAAGAAAAAACAACGCAAACTAGTTACAGATATATTATCAAATAAGCGTAGGGGATCATTAAGAAGTTTATTAAAAGATCAAGTAAAACGTCAAAGATTATTCATTCATTCTAAATCTTTGATTGAACGTAAGAAGAGCTTACAAAATAGATTATTAGAAGCAGAAGATTTTAAACCTTTATTAGAAGCATTCCCTTGCTGGTGTGTAACAACTTATGCTGTATCAGGTTCTCTACCATTGAAACCTGGCTTATTTGATGTAGCAATTATTGATGAAGCTTCTCAATGCGATATCGCAAGCTGTTTCCCTATTTTATATAGAGCTAAAAAAGCAGTAATTGTTGGAGATGATAAACAATTACCTCATTTATCATTCTTAGAAAAAGCAAAAGAGCAATCTTTTATGAGCAAATATGAAATAGCTGATAGATATCAATTAATGTGGAGATTTAGAACTAATTCAATGTTTGATATTGCAAATTATTATTCAACATCTCCTGTTTTATTAGATGAGCATTTTAGAAGTTTACCGCCTATTATTGACTTTTCAAATAAGGAATTTTATGGCAATAGAATTCGAATAATGAAACAAGACACATCAGATATTAAAGCTTTAAAATTAATAGAAGTTCCTGAAGGTAAAGTTGATTTTGATGCAACAAGAAATTTACCAGAGATAGAAGCCGTTGTAAAATGTTTACACGAATTAATTGTTGATTCTGAAAGAGAAGATCCTGAACATCCAATAACAATAGGTATTGTATCTCCTTTTAGAGCACAGGTAGAGCAATTAAAAATATCAGTTGCAAAAGTATTATCAGACTTTATGATAAGAAAGCATCAGATTGAAATTGGTACAGCTCACACATTCCAAGGAGATGAAAAGGATATTATTTTAGCTTCTTGGGCAGTTGCAAATAACAGTTTCCCTCAAAGTTTAACATTCTTGCAAAAGCCAAATTTATTTAATGTTGCAATCACTCGTGCAAGACGTCAAATGATAAATTTTGTATCAAGAGATACTACAACATTACCAGAAGGTATGTTCAGAGATTACATTTCATATATAAAAGAATATGAACGTAATTTTGATTTACGTCAAAACCCAGAATTTGATGAAAATACATACAAAAACTCTTTTGAAAAAGAAGTTGCAACGTATCTACGAGATGGAGGATACAATGTCCGTGCAGGAGTAGATATTGGAGGGGTAAATGCAGACTTAGTTGTTAATAACAAATTTGTAATAGAATGTGATGGATTAGAAGATAATATAAAATCACACATTTCTAATATGAAAAAACAAATAATAATTGAGCGATGTGGTCTAAAAGTTTGCAGATTCTCATTAAGAGAGTGGAAAATGTCCAAAGAAGCTTGCGCTAATCGTATGATTAATTATCTCTAATTTACATTTCTTAATAATTCCTAAAGAATTATAGAAATTTATCCGTAATATATATTACATAGAATATTTTAG
>CALVEV010000027.1 GCA_944326685.1 Candidatus Gastranaerophilales bacterium | reverse complement strand
CTAAAGATAAAGGAGAAATTATGTCATCAGTTTTTGCAAGAAAAAGAAAAGAAACATCAATGCAATTTTTTGTGAACGCACTTGAATTGCAGATAGAGATAACAAAGTTCGTTATGCGTGAAAAAGTTCTACCTAAAAAATGGAGATATGCAATCGGCTATCCATTGATTACAAAAGTTGATGAGTTAGTTGATAACATAACTTATGCAAATTCAATTTATCCTACGAACGAAGATGAACTTACTCAAAGAAAACAATACCAAACTCTTGCAGTTTGTAATTGTTTTCAAATTCAAAATAAATTAATAAGAGCCGAAAAGTGCGTTCAAACCGTGAAGATAGAACAAATTGAAAGAATTATTGAGCTAATCGGAAAAGAGCTTGAGTTACTTAAAGCTTGGAAAAAGTCAAACAAAATGATTAAACAATAGGTTATTTGTTGTACCGTGTCAACTGGTGGTTGTCATCCGTTTGTGGTGGCTCTTCTACGAATGCTTGCTACGTCAACAACAATGGGAATGCTAACGCTAATGGGTGTACCAATACCAACATTTCGGCTCCGGTCTGATTTATTTTAATGTCTGTCAAAGTAGCTATTGCGAAATCTGTACAAAAAATGAAGGAACAAATGACCTTCGGTAATATACCGTAAATATGTACCTTGATGCGATTAGGTGTTCCGCCTCAATAAAGAAGTGCATAGCAATCGAATTGTGCATTATAGATTGTTTTATACCTATAGCTTAGCAGGTAAAAAGATAATGCTCATAATCTTTCTGTACGAGGTATAAATGACAAGAAGGCAAAAACGTTATGAAAGAAGAAAAGAAAAACGTAATAAGAACAGATCTAATATTACATACGCTGATGTGATTTCTGTTTCCGCTCTTTACAACTCTGCATTCTGTTCAGCAAAAGGGGTTAAGTGGAAAGCAAGCGTACAAAGGTATTTATTAAACATTTTCCCGTTGATTTATCAGAGCAGAAAAAATTTGTTAGTTCACAAAAATATATGTGAAGGATTTATTGAATTTGATATTTCAGAACGTGGCAAGACTCGACATATCAGAAGCGTACACTTTAGAGAAAGAGTTATACAAAAGTCGTTATGCCAAAATGCTTTAATTCCTCTTATGACTAGAAGTTTAATTGCAGATAACGGAGCAAGCCAAAAGGGTAAAGGAACGCTCTATTCTATAAAGAGATTAGAGAAGCATTTAAGAAAACATTATCGCAAGCACGGCAATAAAGGCTACATTTTGGTTATTGATTTTAAAAAGTATTTTGACAATATCAATCACGACAAATTAAAAGAAGTTATAAATGGATATATTGATGATAAGGAAATATTAAAATTATCAGATGATTTTATTAATGCTTTTGGAGATAAAGGGTTAGGACTTGGTTCTGAAACTTCGCAAATAAATGCTGTTTCTTACTTAAACAAGATAGACCATTTTATAAAAGAAAAACTGAAAATAAATGGCTACGGTAAATATATGGACGACAGCTATTTTATACATTACGAAAAAGAATATTTAGTTGAAGTCTTAAACAAATTAAAAACTCTGTACGCAGATTACGGAGTTATGTTAAACGTCAACAAAACGTGTATTGTATCTTTGAAGCAAGGATTTACATTTTTGAAAACAAAATTCTATCTAACAGAAACAGGAAAGATAATCAAAAAGCCTTGCAGAGTAAGTATTACACGTGAAAGACGAAAATTAAAGAAGCAGGCAATATTATTGAACAAAGGAATTTTAACAGCAAAAGATATAGAAATAAGTTTTGCCTCTTGGTTGGGTTCTATGAAACATAGACACGCAAGAAAAACAGTTTATCAGATGACAAAGTTATATAAGAAAATCATTATGGAGGAAAAGAAAAATGATGAATGAGGATGAAAAAAAGGTGTCAAAATTAGGTGAGTTGGGTAATTTAATAGCTCAATATAATGCCGGTGTAAGAGATACTATCAATGCAGATGAATATCCGCAATGGATGTTAATGTATGAGATGTTAAGCAATGCGGATATTGATGATAGTATTTTTGATGATTTTGTTGAAAATCCTACACACTACAAAGTTGCTGATGGGGAAGTTGTATATAATGACAACTGGCAAACAGAAGCAGCAACAAAAGAACAAGAAAGAATTTCAAAGTTGCATATCACTAAACAAGATTTTTATACTTATATTTGTGTTCCGGCAGGAATTACCTACGATACATTAAAAGCTAAAATTGCAGAGTTAAATATGCAGCCGCAATGGGAATTGTGTAACCACGTTTATTATGGAATAATTCAGCCTTTCTTGACTGCTTTGCCTTTGGGAAAAACAGAAGCTGAAATTATAGAAATCTTTGAAACCTATACTCCTGCAGTTTAATAAGTTTGGTTGGGTTGGTTGGGTAATTGGGCTGCGGATATTTTATTTAAAAAGGATATGATATGGCTAGAATTGTACATTTTAAAAGTAAAAAACAAAAAGCCGGAGAATGGCTGCAAGATTTATTTTCTCAAAAAATCGAGAAGGCAAAATCAATAGCGGTAATTATGGATATGGAAGATGAAGTTGTAACCGCATATTTGAATGCTGATTTAATGCAGAAATTAAACTTAAAGCAGCATTTTGAGTTTGATATTTTAGATCAGTTCATGACTAAAAATATGGATAGATATTTGGAATACGTTGAATAAAGCAAAGGAGATATATTATGAAGAAATTAGTAATTTTATTGGCATTCTTATTTTTTTGCACTGAAAGTGTTTTTGCTGCTGATGCTGATAAGGCTATACCTAAACAGGACGTGGAAAACAATCAGTCATATTTTACGGCAAATATTCAAAAGCAGCCACAAGAAAAAGGAAGCAAACAAGGCATAAAAAACCATTTCACCTTTTTTACAATCAATATCAATGTCAACGGTAAAGTTCTTAATTATGCCGTACCAGATGAACAGCAGTAGGGGAATAGCATTTTACATAAATATTAAATTGTAGAGGAGATTTATAATGTGCATTGAGTGTTTTGATGCTCTGCCACGCTTTCATTACAAAGGTAAAGAATACATAGCTTGGCAGGATGATAGTATTTGTCGTGTTGGTTTTTCATCAGTTCCTGATATTGGTAACAAAGAAATCAACAACAAAGTTATGTCTAAAGCAGAAATTAAAGCTGCAAAGAAAAAACCGCTATTTTTAAAGAATACTGTTGATGTCTGCTTAATAGATAAGATAAAAAATAAAACGTACACTTTTACTATCAATGCCGGATATGACTATGACGGAGCAAGTATTGCAAGAATTTTCTGGCGGCTTATTGGCTCTAAAGAGAATATTGAATTTAAAGTTGCTGCTTTAGTTCATGATGTTCTATGCGAAAACCATCATTATGTTGATAATGATAGATATTTTGCAGATAAAGTTTTTGAACGTTTGCTTGAGGTTGGTGATGTTGGAGCATTCCGCAGATGGGTTATGTTTCATTCTGTCGATAATTTTCAGAAGTTTTGTGGTTGGGGGAAAGAGGAGTGTTAGCAACTTTAGTAGCAGTTATTTCTATTGTAGTGGCTGTTGTTGGATTTGTAATCAATCTTATTGCAATAGGTATTTACATTGGAAAGTTAGAGGGATTTAAGGATTTAGTAAATTATAAGTTTGACGAACAGGATAAAAAGCTCGAAAAACATAACAATTTTATAACTAGAGTTTATAAATTAGAAAAAAGTGAAGCTGTTCTTGAGGAACAAATGAATGTTGCTAATCATAGGATAAAAGATTTAGAAAGGGAAGAACATGAAAAAGGTTGTAATTCATTGGACTGCCGGCACAAATCAGCCCAATAATACAGATTATGAACATTATCATTATTTAGTCAATAAAGATGGCATTGTAATTGCAGGAAAATATACTCCTGAAGATAACGAAAATTGCAATGATGGAAAATATGCTCAACATTGTGGGGGCGGTAATACTGGTACAATTGGTGTATCAATGTGCGGCATGTATGGGTTCAAAGATAAAAACAATGTTGGCGAATATCCTTTAACAAAAAAACAGTGTGAAGCCACTTTCAAGTTAGTTGCAGAACTTTGTAAAAAATATAATATTGCAATTACAAACAAAACAGTATTAACCCATTATGAATTTGGACAATCGCATCGGAATACATCAAGTTATGGGAAAATTGATATTGTTTACATGCCGCCATATCCGGAAATTGAAAAAAATAAGGTCGGTAATTTTATCAGAAATAAGGTAAGATGGTATTTTGAAAGATTATAAATAAGTTCTTCTTTTACTCCTTTTTGTTGTCAGGTTTAAGCTCTCGTGTTTACGAGGGCTTTTTTATTGTTTCAAATTATGTGGCAATTAATCTTTGTATCTTTTGTATCAAAACTTGACTTATTTCCTTGTCTATGCTAATAATTATATTTGTAAAGTGGGGTTCGGAAATCAACCCATTTACCGCCCCATTTTTGAGAATAGACCCAGATGGGTCTTTTTTGTTGCAAATATTGAATTTCAGAGTTCGAGCATTTTTGAAAAAATGTAGTAACCTCTAATGGGATTCGAACTCTTTAAAGTTGGTGTTTATATCTCAGATAATTATTGATTAGTTCTAATAATTCTTTATAACTTTTCATATCTTCATTTGGAGCATTATTTTTCACTAAATTATCAATGTGACCTTCAACTAAAAATTTCAATAAATTCATTAAAGCTAAACTTTGTTCTTCCTTAGTTGATTCACTGTCCTCTATTTCTATATCAACAG
>CALVEV010000026.1 GCA_944326685.1 Candidatus Gastranaerophilales bacterium | reverse complement strand
ACAAATCGCTAACTTTTGATGATAATTTAACAACATCTTCTTCTTCGTGTTTTTTCATTGCGAACTGTTCCGCAACATTTGCGAATAATAATGCCATAATCTGCTCTCCTCGGGACTTTTTCTTATTTGAAGTTAATTGATTTAACTTACATATATATAAAGTATATAACTTTCAAAAACTTGCTTTTTTTATAACACAAATTTTTAATTCTGTTACATTTGTTTACAATTATTGTTTAAACCCTTATATAACAAGGGTTTTGAAGAAAGGATTCCATTATGGATAAAGAAACTATTCAAAAATATGCACCGACTATTCTTGTCATAATTGCTTTGTTTTTTCAGTACAACGTTTTTGTTACGCCACAACAACTGGAAGTTAAGCATCGAGAAATCTTAGAAGAGGTTTCTATGAAGTATGCTACCAAAGAACAAAATTCTGCAATGAAAGAACAATTAAGCGATATGCAGAAAAAAGTCGATAAAATCTACGAAGTTATTATTAATGAAAGGGCTAATTATGAGTTTAACTGAAATTGAATATGGTTCATTAGCTTCTTCTGCTGTGTTGAATAATAATTTTCAATTCTTGCAGGACAAGATTACTGAACTTTCTGTATTAATTACATCTGAAACATCTTCGTTTTCATCAAGTGTTGCAACACTTAATAATAGTGTTAATCAGCTATTGAGCTATAAAGAATCATTTATTCCTGTAGGTACAATTATTGCTTCTCAAGCACCTGAAATCCCTTCAGGATATCTTTTGTGTGATGGTTCAGAAATAAAAATTGAGGAGTATCAAGATTTATACAATGTAATAGGTACTACCTATGGTCAATCTGATAGTACAAGTTTTTGTATTCCTGATTTAACTGCAAGAACTGTTTTTGGGATATCAGAAGGAAATGATTTGGGTAAATATTTAGAAGCAGGTTTACCTAATATTACCGGTTCTATAAGTGTTTCCAATTTGTGGGTACATTCTAATGAATCATCGGGTGCATTTACAAATGAGTATGTCGGAAGAACGAATAATGCTGGTGATGGTGGAACAGGTGCTCAATGCCATAAATTTGATTTTGATGCTTCTCGTTCTAGCAAAATCTACGGCAAAAGTGATGCTGTTCAACCTGCTTCTGTTGTTACTAATTTCTTAATTAAGTATTAGAAAGGAGTTATTTTAAATGAAAGTGTATATATATGATTCTGAAACTAAGGAATTTAAAAATGAGTATTCGCCTCAAAAAAACCCTAAAAAAGTTGGGGAATATTTGCTTCCTCGATTCTCTACGATAATAAAACCTGAGAAAAAAGAAGGGTTTGTTCCTGTTTTTGATGGTAGTAAATGGGTTCTTGAACCTGATTTTAGAGCTAAGGAGGTTATTTATTTAGAATCAGGAATAATCGAAACTTATAAAAAAATCGGAGAGTTACCTCAAGGGGTAATGTTATTTGATGAGTATAAAAAATCTGATGAGTATGTTCAGAAAATGAACTTACAAGAAAAAGAAAAACAAATCCAAGAAATCAAAGCTCAGATAGATGCTCTTGATTTAAAAAGAATCCGTGCGATATCTGAACCTGAAGAAAAATCTGATGGGGTTACTTGGTTAGAGTTTTATACTCAGCAAATCGTTGAACTTAGACAAAAATTACAGGAGTTATAATATGGCTTTATTTATTGATGATGATGGTACTATCACGATGTTTCAAGGTGATAGTGGTGAAATTGTTGTATCAGGGCTTAATCCTGAAAAAAGTTGTGACGTATATTTTGCTATTCAAACAAAAAAAAGAGTTCCTGTTGGTTCTGAATTGATGGTTAAATCAAATTTTTCAGATACAGTAACTTTTGTTCTTACAGCAGATTATACGGATTTGTTAACTGTTCCTAAAAATAAAGAGTATGAGATTTATCAGTATGGAATCAAAATCTGTTCTGATGAAAATGAAGATACTGTTTTTATCGCTAATGGTGATTATGGTGCAGTTAATCAGTTGATAGTTTACCCGAAAAAAGTTGAAGGAGTGTAAGAATTATGAATTTATCTGAATTTATAAAAAAATTATTTAAAAAAACAACTACAAAAATAGTTGAATATGTTGACAAAGAGCTTGAAAACCAAGAAAAGAAAACACAAGTTGATGCTGCTGTAACTGATTGGTTGACTGATAATGTTGATGAACTCGGTACGGTACAAAAATTTGTTGTTACCCAATATGTTATTCCGACTATTCCTATTATTACTCAGGCTATTTATGATTGTTTGAAACAAAAGATAGAAGGTTTTACGGTATAATGGTTAATTACAAACTCTTAAAAAAACAAAAAGAGTTTATCGAAATCCCACATGAATTTCCCCTTGATGTAGCAATATATCAAGGGGGATTCGGGAGCGGTAAAACTTGGTGCGGCTCTTTGTTAGGTATTCTTATGGCTAAAAAATACCCCGGATCAAGAGGATTAGTCGGAGCTAAAGAATACGAACTTGTTAGAAAAACAACTCTTATTACTTATTTGGAACATCTTGAACAATTAGGTTATGTCGAGGATAAGGATTATTCTTATAACAAGATTGATAAAATAATTAAGTTTAAGAATGGCTCTGAAATCTTGTTTTCTCAACTTGATGATGAAGAAAAATTTAAATCACTAAACTTGCATTGGGCAGAAATTGAGGAGGCTTCTCAAATTGCTGATTCTTCCTTCAAACAACTATTAGGTAGATTAAGAAATACTTATCGTGGTGATAATTGGATAGACTTTCGTTATCGTTTGTTTGGACATACTAACCCACAACCTAATAAAGATTGGATTTGGAAAAGATTTGTACAAGATAAAAAACCTAATTATAGGCTTGTTATAGCTCCTACAACTGATAACACTTTTCTCCCTAAACATTTCGTTGAGTCCTTAAAAGAAAATTATGATGAAGATTATTATAGAATTAATGTGTTAGGAGAGTTTGGTGATTATTCTTCCGGACTTGTAGTAAAAGGATTTTCTGATGAAAATCTAAAACATTTCAAATACAATCCTGATTTACCTGTACATATTACTTGTGATTTTAACGTGGATCCGATGTGTTGGTGTTTAGCTTATAAAGATGATGAAAATGTTTATTTTTTTGATGAAATTGTGATTGAAAATACTACAACTCAACAATGTATAGACGAATTTATAAGACGATATCCAAAACATAAATCTGAAATTATAATCAATGGTGATGCATCAGGAGATAATAGAACTACTCAAAGTGAGTATACTAATTATGCTATTATAAGAAATGCTTTGAAATCTTATGGTTATAATTTTAAATTTAGGTTGCGTCCATATAATCCTCCTATTTTGTCAAGGATACAGGCATTTAATGCAAAAGTAAAAAACTCTTTGGGCGAAAGGCATTTATTTATTGACGAGAGAAGATGTAAACAGCTTCTTTATAATATATATAATCTCTCTTTCAAGGAAGGTACAAGTATTGTTGATGTTCCAACATTTACACAAATCAAAACTAATAAAGATTTCAAATATTTGGAGCATCCATTTGATGCTGCAAGTTATTTAACAGAATTCTATTGGAAAATTAAATAAATTCAGCCGGAGAAATTTCTCCGGCTGAATTGTTACTATTTTGAACTTTGTTTATACCTATATTAAGCTTGAAATATTATGGTGTACAGAATATAAAATAAAGCATAAATATAACAAATATAAATGCAAGTAAATTCCCAATATTCCAAATTCTTCCATATATTTTGTTTTCTGTGAAGAATTTGTTCTTTATTTTGGTTTTCAAGAAAAATTCAATAATGGCAATTACAAGAATAATTGGGAATATACAGCCGTAAATTAATATTGCAAGAAACATATACATCCCAGAACCTGAAATATCATAATTTGTTATGAAAGATAATGCAAAGTGAGTATTAATTATGACAGCTATACTCCAAAATACGAACGTAAACGGTAATAGAATATGTGTCCAAAATTTTTGTCTTTGAGATTTATAAAACGAAATAAGTTTGTTCATAACTTAATCTTACACTTAGTTTTATAAATGTCAATCTATATATTTTCCGTTATTTAGTTTAATTATTCAAATTATTTTTATTTAATAAAAATAATAAATATTCTTACAATGTAGAAAAAAATAATATTTCCAATATACCAATAAATGGTATAAATTTTGTTTTTAGTGAGAAATTTATTTTTTATTTTGTCTTTCTGGAATATATTGTAAAATCCCATAGAAAGTGATAGTCCTACAAAACAGAGATAGAAAGGTACTGTTTTAATTAAATAAACAAAAGAAGTATAACCTGTTCCTGAATCGTTAGGTGTTGTAATATTATGATATACAATACTTATGGCAAAAATGTATGTTACTAAAACAATGAAATGAGTCCAAGCTTCCTCTCTTAAAGAGTCATATTTTTTGAACATATTTATAATTATATGTAGGACTTTGTTCATAATATACATATTACATTGCTTGTACTTAATGTCAATATATATATTTTCATTTATTTTAAAATAATCAATTGTTTAAATCGTATCCAAATATTATTTTGTAAATACTAACATTAATATTACGTATACATGCATAATGATAAGTAATACTAACAAAATATTCCCAATATGCCAAATAGTTCCATAAACTTTATTTTCGAGTAAGAATTTATTCTTAATTTCTTTTTTTAAGAATAAATTAATTATTGTTGAAATCAGAGCAATTAATACTCCAACTAAAAATATGCACAATCCAATAAACCAAAATATTGCAGGTATTACATCAACTATTTCTCCATATCTCCAGAAAATACTCCAACCATATATGATATACCCCCAATAAGTAAGCGTAAACGGTAATAGAATATGCGTCCAAAATTTTTGTCTTTGAGATTTATAAAACGAAATAAGTTTGTTCATAACTTAATTTTACACTTAGTTTTATAAATGTCAATCTATATATTTTCCGTTATTTAAGATGTTAGTAATTAATGTCTTAAATTTGTATAACCTATTTTATTTAACGAAAGGAATTTTTTATGAAAACAAATTTAAATTCAAAACATGTAAAAAATAAAATTTACAAACAATTTGAAGATTCTATTTATGGTAAAGCTCCTGTACCTGCTGGGTACGATCTTTTGTTTGATTATGATAATCAAGAAAGTGGCTTTGTTGGTAAAGTTTATATGAATGGGAATCAGCTTGTTGTTGTGACCAAAGGAACTTATATTCTTAGTTGGACAGATTGGAAGAATGATCTTGCCGTAACAATAAAAAAACATGTTCCGACACAATTTTATGATTATGTTGATATATATAAAAAAATACAAAATGTAAAAAAATATGTTCCAAATCTCAAAACAACTTGGCTTGGGTATTCTTTGACAGGTACTCCTGCACAAATGATGGGTTTACTAACAGGAGATGAAACAGTGTGTTTTGCTCCTCTTGGTGCAGGTAATACAATTGCACATTTAGATGAAATATATCATAATAGTGCAGAACTCCAAAAATTATTCCCTAATTATAAAGGACTTGAGAATACTGACACTTCCAATATTACTAATTATTATTGTGAAGGTGATCCTGTAGTTAATGTTAATAGTAAGGCACAAATCGGTGATGTTTATGTTGTTCCTAATATTAATAATGGATTCCCTCATTATTTATATAATTGGGGTGATTTGGATAATGCAATTCTTGATGAAAGATTCAGTTCAAATATCGTTGATAATGTATCTAATAATGATAGATTATTGTACGGTAATGTAGAGAAAACTTATACTGAAAAAACTAAACAAAAAGGTATAAAAAATATTTCTACTGATTATTCATCAAAGAATTCAAGTGCAAATAATTGTCCCGGTTCTTATTCTGTTAAAGGTTATACCCGAGAGGATGGAACAAAAGTACAAGGTTATACACGGGATTGTTATAAGCATAAAGGTAGTGTTCCAAAACTTGATAATCTATCTTTTGAAGAATTAGAAAGATGGATTAAAGAATTGATTTAAATAAATTCAGCCGGAGAAATTTCTCCGGCTGAATGAATTAATCTAATAAACATATTATTAATGCAATTATTAGTATTAATATTACGCATGCATGCAGAATGATAAGTAATACTAATAAAATATTCCCAATATGCCAAATGGTACCATAAACTTTATTTTCGAGTAAGAATTTATTCTTAATTTCTTTTTTTAAGAATAAATTAATTATTATTGAAATCAGAGCAATTAATACTCCAACTAAAAATATGCATAATCCCCAAAACCAAAATATTGCAGGTACTAAATCAGCTATTTTTCCATATTTCCACAAAAGAATACTTCCATATATAATATATCCCCAATAAGTAAGCGTAAACGGTAATAGAATATGTGTCCAAAATTTTTGTCTTTGAGATTTATAAAACGAAATTAGTTTGTTCATATAATGTTCCTATATTATATGGTATTTTAGTAATTGTGAATATATATATATAATTACTAAAAACATAACAAATATAAATGCAAGTAAATTTCCGATATTCCAAATAATTCCATATATTTTGTTTTCGGTGAAGAATTTGTTCTTTATTTTGGTTTTTAAGAAAAATTCAATAATAGCAATTACAAGAATAATTGGTAGTATATGTCCATAAATCAGCATTGTAACAAAAAGATACATCCCAGAAGCTGAAATATCATAATTTGTTATGAAAGATAATGCAAAGTGAGTGTATAGTATGATAACTATACTCCAAAATACAAACGTAAACGGTAATAGAATATGTGTCCAAAATTTTTGTCTTTGAGATTTATAAAACGAAATAAGTTTGTTCATAACTTAATCTTACACTTAGTTTTATAAATGTCAATCTATATATTTTCAGTTATTTTTATATGGCAGATACAAGTTAATACAATAGCTAAAAAATAAGATAAAGTTTTTTTACAAAATTGCTTGACATTAAATCTTGTTTTGTTACTATATACTTATGTCACGAGCCCCCATCGTCTAGAGGCCTAGGACAACACCCTTTCACGGTGTAGACAGCGATTCGAATTCGCTTGGGGGTACCATTTTTAAATCAGGAGCTATAAAAGCTCCTTTTTTAGTGAAAACACTATCATTTTGAGTTGTTCGAAATCCATTTTCTTCATATATTAAACCTTCTGGAAATATTAATTGTTGTAGTTTTTGTTTTGTATCAATATCACTATTTAACCAAATTTCATCAAGTTTATTTAAGGATTCAAAGACAAATTCTATACAGTCTTCTACATTATTATTATCGTTGTAACTAGCTAATTCAGATTTGATATTTATTATTTGTTTATTATATTCTTCTGATTTGTAGTTATAGTCATTTTCGTTTAATTTCCCATCAATATATAAATCTAAGATTTTATTTTTTTTATCTTCTATTTTTTTTAATTCTGTTTTCAATCTTTTTTCTTTTTCTATACTTTCTTTCATCATAATTTTATAATTTTCTATTATTTTTTCTTTTAAATTATCACATATTGTTTTATTAGGAATTATATTTTGTAACTGTTCAATAAACATATTTTCTAATTTATTTTTAGGAATTCTAATTTGATTATTGCATTTTTTATTATAACAATGGTAATATGCATATTTTTTCTTATTTTTTGATTTAGAATTACTAGCAGTTAGTGGACTACCACAAAATGGACATACAATAAATCTTCTAAGTGGGAATTGTGGGTTATTTCTAACATATGATGTTACTTGGTTATTTTTATTATTTAATATTGATTGTGTTTTATAGTATAAATCTTTATTTATAATTGCAGGAGCTGAACATTTTACTAGTTCTGAATTCCATTCAGGTTTAAACATATAACCAGTATAAAGAATTTGATTTAATATATAGTGGATTTTTGCACTAGATATATTAATATTTTCTCTTGCAAGCATTCTACAAATATCAGTTTGTTTATATAACCCTGTCGCATATAATTCATAAATTTTTTTAACTATTGGTGCAGTCTGATTATCAATGACCATTTCACCATCAAACATTTTGTATCCATAAGGTGGTTTCCATAACCATTTACCTTCATTAAATGCTTGTATCATGCCAGCCTCTACTCGTTCTGATTTTTGGTCATTTTCAAACTGTGCAAATGCTCCTAGCATATTTCTTGTTAACTTACCAGTTGCACTATTATCATTATTCTCGGTTGCTGATAATATTTCTATCCCAAATTCGTTAAACATATTATTAAGGGTGTAGAAATCACTCATGCAACGTGTTAGTCTATCAAGTTTCCATACAAGGATAGCATCAATATTTTTTTTATTTTTTGCACAAAAGCTTATTAACTCTTTTAACTTAGTTCTTTGGATTGTTTTAGCACTTTCTCCACATTCTTTAAATAGTTTAACTATATTTAAATTATTATTAATAGCATATGTTTTACAAGCTTCTTCTTGACTATTAAGGCTATAACCTTTAGTTGCTTGTTCTGTTGTTGATACCCTTGTATATATAATTACATTATTAACTACTTTGTTTTTATTATATTTTTTGTTTTTCATTATTTTACCTCCTTTTGTAAATATTCTGTAACTAAAATTTCTACTAACATATTAATTCTATCTTTATATTTCATTATAATCTCCTATTAATCTATCTCGTATGAATAATAGTACTCTAATTCTAATACCTAAATTTTATAATAGCAAGTACTTTTAATCATATATGCCTTTAATAACAATAAGTTTATATAAATCTTTTATTACCAATATATTAATAATGCATAAATAACCTTGGTTTAAGCTTATTTTGGTGTGCTTATTTATAAATCTGCTGGCATGTTTGTAAAACCTGTTATTATAAGTCTTAAAGGGCATTATATTTTTTAATAAATTCCCAAGATTTACTAAGGTTTCCAAAATCATTTGTAAACTCATTTATATTAATGCTTTCAAGCCATTCTAAGAATTCTTTAGCATAATAAAAGTATTTGTAATATTTATATAGTGTACTTTTTTGGATTTTATTATTAAGTATTTTTTT
>CALVEV010000025.1 GCA_944326685.1 Candidatus Gastranaerophilales bacterium | reverse complement strand
ATAGATTGGATTCAGCTGCAGATGCATTAGATGTACAATATTCTAACGTTACATCATCATTATCTACTATTAAAGATGCTGATATTGCTGAAGAATCTTCTAATTACATTAAAGCTCAAATTTTACAGCAAGCATCAGCGACATTGCTAGCAACTGCTAACCAATCACCATCTATTGCTCTTAATTTGATTTAATTTAAATAAGATAGATAAATAAAAGCCTGATACAGAAGATGTATCAGGCTTTTATTAATTTTTGTAACAAATAAATTTAGACAATTAAAGATTTTAAGCACATGTTCCGTAGTACATGGAGTATAACTGTCGGAATAATCCGATAAAAGGAAAAAGGAGTAAGGAATATGGGTTTATCAGCATCACAGGCTCGACTATTGCATTTAACAGCTAGAATGCATGATATTGAGTACAAAGCTCAAAATCTAGAAGCTCAAAAATTGCAAATGGCAAACGAGTCAACACAAGTTTACAAAGAATATGAAAATGCATTGAACAAGCAAAAAGTTCAATTTAAGCACATTGGTGCAGATGGCTCTGCAGTATACAAAGACGCAAGTGTTCAAACATTATTGGATGCAGGATATAGTATCAAAATTCTTAATGGTAACCGTTGGTATGATTATAATAATGATGATAATGCTTGGACTCGTTTTGAAACAGAAATCCAAGAGGTTACATTTACAGTACAAAATGATATGAGGGCTGGTGAAATATTTAATACAGGTCGTAATGATTATAAATTAGCAGAACCTGCAGCAAAAGGTCAGACTGTTGTATACGCATATCAAGAAGCTACTTTAACAGCAGAAGATACAGCTGCTATAGATCAATTAGATACAATTGATTTGACAAGTGTTGAAGTATTAAGAAACTTAGTTGAGGCAGGTTTCATTGTATTTGAAAAACCAATGTCAGATGGCGGTTTAGAAGAGGTAAATATTGCGACAGATACAAATATGCAAGAAGTTTCAGATGAAACTGAATTAAAGAAAGCAGAAGCTAAGTACGAAGCAGATATGAGAAAAATTGATGCAAAAGATAAAAAATTCGATACAGACTTAGCAGCAAAGGAAGCAGAAAGAAATGCTATTAAAACTGAAATGGAAACATTAAAGACCGTAGCTAAAGATAACGTAGACAGAACATTCAAGTTGTTCTCATAATAAGACTCAAATTTATAATTTACCCACAAGAAAGCACCGATATTATATCGGTGCTTTTTATATGTATATAATATTATCTATGTAAATTAAAAAATTGTATAAAAAAAAAGGATGCACAAGCATCCTAAAAATCCAACTATCACAAATCAATTTATATATTATAATGGTTTATTCCATAATGATTCTGCAAATTTGCTTTGTGCTTGAGCATCTACTGACAAAGCAACATTGTTTGGAGTAAAGATGAATACCATTTCACCAACTTTTTGAGCTGTTCCGTTTAATGCATGTGCTGCACCACAAACAAAGTCAATAGTTCTTTGTGATTGGTCTTTATCTAATAAATGTAAGTTTAAAACAACTGTTTTTTTATCTTTTAAGTGTTTTACCATTTGACCTGCTTCACCAAATGAACGAGGTTCTACTATCATTACTTCATAACCTCTATAATTTGGATGATTAACAACTTTCATTTCTCTTGAACTTTCAGTTCTTGTAGAATATTCAGGTTTTGTTACTCTTAAAGCACTTCCTTCTTCTACATATTCTTCTTCTGTTCCAAAATCAAAAGCATCTTCTTCATCTCTTGTTAAGCCTTGAGTTAGAAAATCAACTATTCCGCTTAATTTTTCTGTTATTGTCATCTTTCCTCCGATTATTTAAATAATATTCTTCCTAAACGTATCATTGTAGCGCCGTTTGCTACTGCTCTCATATAATCATCGCTCATACCCATTGATAATTCCTGCATGTTCAATAAATATTGCTTGTTTAATTCTGTCTTGATTTGTAAAGCCTCATTAAATATTGAATCGAGTTCTTTTTCGTTTGCTCCTAATGGCGCCATACACATTAACCCGTTTATTTCAAGATTTGGGAAGTTTATGATTTCGCTAAAATTGGTATAAAGCTCTCTCTTACTAAATCCAAACTTCTGAACCTCTTCTGAAATATTTACTTGCAACAAGACTTTTTGAACTTTATTCAATCTTTGTGCAGATTCTGAAATGCATTTTGCAAGTTTCATTGAATCGACGGATTGAATATAATCAAAATATTTTACAACTTTATCAGCTTTATTTGTTTGCAAATGTCCGATAAAATGGAATTTGGAGTTGTTACGAATCTTTTCGGGCAATTTTTCAATCTTTTCGATTGCATCATTTGCTCTTGACTCTCCAAAATCTCTTAAGCCGACTTCATATGCTTCTAATATAGCTTCTAAGCCATAATATTTTGTCACAGCAATTATATTTGGTTTATAAGGTGCGATTTGTTGTTTTACACGTAGAAGATTATCTTTAATACTTTCAACTGACATTATAAATCTCCTCTACATTATAAAATTATATCTTATCGCTCATGATAAGACAAATATTCAATTGTAAAAGTTTTTCCTCCTTTCCTAGATTGCTAAAACCCATGATTGGCATGCGATTCAGCTAATCTATTATTATTAAGTTTTGTAAAGTTTGCTTTAATTGTAAAATTCTTGACAAGCTTTTGAATATTAATTAATATACTAAAGCTTGTTTAAATTAATTATTGTCCTAAATATGATAAGGTTTCTAGGACTGAACTTGCTGTTGAGAATACTCTTGAATTAACTTGTATTGCTCGTTGCGCAATAATCATATTTGATAACTCAGTTGCCATGTCAACATTTGAACCTTCTAATCCTCCTGATTTTAGAGTTCCAAAACCATTTGCACCTGACATTCCGTAAGCAAATTCTCCAGCATTTGGTCCTATTGTCCACATGTTATCGGTTTCTGCTATTAAACCACTGTCATTAACTACTGTGCCTAATTGTATAACCATATTAGCAGGTTCTAAATTTGTTCCGCTCATATCTAGGTCACTACCAGCAACACCTGAAGATGTTATTATAACATTGTCAGCTGTAGTATATTGCCATAAAGCTCTACCATTTTCATTAAATGTTACAGTTAATGATGAACCATCGTTATATTCAGCAGTCAATACTCCTGATTCTGATACAGACCAGTCAGTTCTTTTTATAGCTGTTGAACTATTAAAAGAATTACTAATAACGGCAGATTGATTCATATCAAAACTATAAAATAATGTTTGACCATCGACTGCACTTTCAATAGCATCAGTTATACCAATTTCTGATAAAAAGTTTGAAGATTGTCCTTCATCTGCAACAGTAATGTCTTCTCCAGATTCATTAACTAATTGCAGGCCGCCGTCAATAATTTCAAATCTTATATTTCCATACCCTTGTGTATTAAATTCATTATTTATACTAGTAACAAAATCTTGTAATGTGCTATTTAAATCACCATCATTAATATGATATGAAAGTGTTTTTTGAACATTTTTAACAGTTATATTCCCAGAATCAGGAAATGGGCCTTTAATGTATGTTCCATCATCACCTTTATAATATGTATCTGTTGGTGATAATTCTCCATATAATTCTGTCATTGCGTTTCTATCTTCTGTTGTTAATGCAGACATATCCATTTTGGTGTAAGTTACTTCTGCTGGGTCACCTTCTTTATATATATAAGTATCAGGAGCCCCATCAGCATTAAAATCTGCAACTGCATATGAAGATGTTGTTCCTCCAATGTTAAATACAAATGTACCTGGTTGAATACCATTTGATAATGCATTTAATTGGCCAACTGTTTTTGTTGCAATTTCATCTCTTGCAGTTCCAGATAAAGCAACATTTAGAAGAGAAGGGACTTGTACTGTTAAGTCAGAACTTTTTGTAGAGTATTCATTTGTTGTTCCAACAACCTTATATCCTGCTGCAGTTACCAAATTACCATCAGAATCTAAAGAAAAATGTCCGTCACGTGTTAAAAATTGGTTTCCAGTTCCATCTTGAACAACAAAATATCCGTTTCCTGATATCATTAAATCAGAACTATAACCTGTTTGTTGGAATGTTCCAGATTCAAAGTTACGAGAAATTGATGCTACTTGAGTTCCTAATCCGATTTGTCTTGGATTAGTACCTCCACCAGTCCTTGTTGCTGCAGAACCATTAGATAATGTATTTGAAAATAATGTTGAAAATGTTACATTCGCAGATTTAAATGCTGTTGTGTTAATATTTGCGACATTGTTTGCAATAACATTAATTTGGGTTTGTCCCGCATCCAATCCAGTCTTTGATGTGTAAAGTGCCTGACTCATTTCTCTCTCCTCTATTTTATATATTGTCTAGTTTAAAATTCTTGTCTATAATTCTATGATTAAAATTTATTCTTTTTCTTCTTCTTCATTTCCATTGCCAATGTCACCAGGTAGTGTAACTGCGGTATCATTATCAGTCATTCCTGGTTCTCTTATGCTTGTTACATACGCTATAGAATAATATTTGCCATTAACTTTAATTTTACCTTCGCCATCTTCAAATTTTGCTTCTGTAACAGTACCTGTGATAACTTCATCAGGTTTTTCAGGATCTGGTATAATATCAACTTCTTTACCTATTAGGGCTAAAGTTTGGCTAACTCCACTATTTTGTGCAACACCATTTGATAATGAATACATAGCATCTGCTAGGCTTTGTAAACCTTCATTCATTTGTGACATTTGTTCTAATGATGAATATTGTGCAAGTTGTGATAACCATTCTTGGTTTTCCATTGGTTGAGTAGGATCTTGGTTCTTCATTTGTTGAAGCATAAGATTTAAAAACATATCTTTATCAGATGATGATGTTGTTGTTTGTGTTGCAGAATTTGATGTATTCCATGTTGTCTGATTCTGCATTGACATTATTTCATTATTTACACTTGCTACTGTCATAATACTTACCTCTGTCTAGTTTATATTTTCTTCATTATTTAGATTACTTTTTTGAAACATTTGTTCAAATGAATTTTCATCTTTTTCTTTATTATGTCTTTGGTCTTGAGCATTTTGTTTGTTTGAATCTTGATTTTCTTGCTCTGTATAGTCCATTTGAGCATTATTTTCAGAATGATTTATTTTAACTGTTACATCATTAACTTGTACTCCGTGTGTGGTTAGAGTGTCTTTTAATTGTGTTAAATTTGTATCTAATATATCTTTAACACTTTGTGATGTAACGAATAATTCTGCGGTCATTCCATCTTTTGTATTTGCTAACTGAATTTGTACTTTCCCTAATGATTCAGGATTTAGTACCATTGTAAGTTTTGTGTTTGTTGTATTGTTTAATGATTGTAATTTTGTATGTATTTGAGATATGATATCTTCTTTTGAAATATTTACATTAAAATTTTGTGAATTTGTTTGAGTTGTAGAAATATTTGAAGATATACTTGATATTTTTGAACTTGTTCCAATATTATTATCTGTTATTGTATGAGATAATTTCACATCATTTTGATTAATATCAATATCTATATCAACATTATTGTTGTCTTTTGTGTCATTTGTTGTTTTAGTATCTTTTTTTATTGCTTCTTGTTTATGTTCTGCAAAATTTAATTCTGATTCGCTATTAGATTCTGAATTTGAATTTTCTATTTCAATTTCTTTGCTATCGTCATTATTTAAATTAGAATATTCTTGAGTATTGTTTTCTTCATTTACTTGATTATTTTCAT
Source organism: Candidatus Gastranaerophilales bacterium (assembly GCA_944326685.1). Taxonomy (GTDB): domain Bacteria; phylum Cyanobacteriota; class Vampirovibrionia; order Gastranaerophilales; family Gastranaerophilaceae; genus UMGS1585. The sequence continues at coordinate 4,821 of CALVEV010000025.1, read as the reverse complement.
TATCAATAGCAGTAGAACTTTCAATGTCTTCAGCAATTTTAGGTAGTTCGTTTAATATCTCGTTTTCTGTTTCAAGGTCGTCATTTGTAATTGTAATGTTTTCTGTTGTTGAATCTTTTGATACATCAACAGTTTCATTTTTATCCATTGCATATTTAATTGCTTGTTCTGTGGAAGTCATTATTGTTTCGTTTGTGTTAATTTCTGCTGTATTTGCATTTGTTGTAATGTCTTCTATGGATACATTTAATTCATCTATTATGTCTTGAGATATTAAATTATTATCATTTAAGTCAGTATTCTCTATAATATCAAAATCTTCTGTGTTTATATTAACCATTGTTTCATCTTTAGAAATGTTAGTTGATGAATCTATCATTATTTGATTTGTTTGGTTAATGAGTTCATTATTAGTTAAAGTGTTAATATTAAGGTTAATATCAATATTTTGAGTAGAATCTTTAGCATTCTCTAAAGAATTATTTTCAGATGATTCAGATTCATAATCATAGTTGTCATTATCGGTTTCAGAAATATTGTTTAAGTTATTGCTTACGTCGATTATGGTATTAGTTGTTATTTCTGTATTATTGCTATTATCTGTAGGTGTGTCGATATTTAAATCTGATGCATCATCCTTTAAATCGGTTGCATTATCATTAAAATCTTCATTTGTAATATCTTCAGTATTTGTATTATCTTCGTCGTTATAAATTTCTTTTGAATCAGTAGATTCTTCATTTATAGTTTCTTCTGATTTGATATTCTCTTGATTTGTTTCAATTGTATCCTTATTTACATTATTGTTATTTATATCAGTATTGTTGATTTTATCATCAATGTCTTTTAAAGTTTGTTTATCATTGCTTTTATTAAAATTATTGAAAGTTTTATTACTATCAATATGTTTTTGTTTGGATGCTGAACTTAATTCAGAGTTATTTTTAAAATTATTATTTGTACTTTTATTTATTTGATTGTTATTTGTTTTGAATAAATTTTGTTTTTCATAAAGTTTATTAGCTGTATTCATTGCTGCATCAAAACTATTACTTGATGCATCTGTATACATGCTGCTAGATGTTGCAGATAATAGATTAAGTATTGAGTTGTTATTATTGTTTGTTACTTGTTGTGTCATCTAGCTAACCTTATATCTTGTAGTTACTATGTCATCGATTTCTTTTGCTGCTTTGGTTTCAATATTTTTGTAATATTCTTTTTCTTGTTTTTCTTTTAGTTTCTCTAAAACTTTTACTTTTTTATATGCTTCACTAATTTCCATTTGTTTTGCTTTTAAAATAAGTTTGGTATTTTCAATTATTCTTATTTGCTTTTTTTCTTCATGACCTAACTTTATTAGATATCCATTACTGCTGGAAATTGTTGTTATATCAAGCATTGGTGAATTACATATATCTTCTAAAGATGTTAAAGTCTGAGCTTCTTTTGAATGAATTTGTTCTAATTCTTCGATTTGTAAATTTAGTTTTTTTACAATATTAGCCATTTCTTGCTGTTTTTCTTCCAATTCTTTTTGACGCATGTCTAAAACAGCTTGTAAACGAAAACTAAATTTTTTCAAATTTTAACCTCTCTCCAGTGATAATATAAGACATCACCATAGTTAATTTACATCATTTAAGGTACTTACTACATCATACGCACGGTGGATATTTATAAAAAAAATTAAAGTTAATTTGAGGTTTGCGAAGATTAAATTCTTGTAGTAAAATCAACATATGGTTAGATTTTTACAAAATTTAGATAGAGAAAAAATTTCCAAAGCAATATATTCTATATTTAAGATTCAAGAATTTTTTACAGATATTCAGAATGTAAATCATCCTGATGTCGAAAATTGTGTTTATGCGATGTGGCACGCTCATCAATGTTGCGTTCATGGATTCCCAAATAGAAATAAGGTTAATGTAATGATCAGCCGTTCAAGAGATGGTGAGATTATTGCAAAAGTGTGTGAAAAATGGGGTTTTAAGGTTGTAAGAGGTTCTAAAGGTAAAAAAGGTAGCACAGAAGCTACTTTACAGATGATTTCAGAACTTAAGAGTGGGAATTATGGTGCAATTATGGTTGATGGACCAAGTGGCCCTGTAAAAGTTGTTAAAGATGGTATTGTAAAAATAGCCAAATTATCAGGTGTGCCTATTGTTCCTGTATATTGGTATTCATCAAATTTAACTTTTTTAAAATTACCTACTTGGGATAAATTCAGAATACCATTTTTCTCAACACATCTAATTAATTTGTATGGTGAACCTATATATGTCGATCCTAATAATACAGATGAACAAGATGAACAGATTAGATTAAAAGTAGAAAAAGCTTTAGAAGAACTTGAAAAACAAGCTCCTCAGAAATTCAAAGAGGTATTCAGATTCGGCATATGGAAAAAGAAAAAATAAATATTATTGCGATTCAAATGGAATCTATAATTGCTAATAAGAAGGCAAATTTTGAAAAAGTTACAAATTTAATTGATTGCAATATTAAGGAAAATACTGATATTTTAATTCTTCCAGAATTATGGAATGTTGGTTGGGCCTGCGATAAGTTTATTGATGCTGCAGAAGAATTAGAAAACAGTGAAACTATTAAATTTTTAGCTCATTTCGCAAAAAAATATAAAACTAATATTCTTGGCGGAAGCTTCGTTAATAAAGTTGGAGACAAATACTATAATACTTGTCCTGTCATTAATAGAGACGGAGAGCTTATAGCTACTTATAATAAAAATCATTTATATTCTTATTATGATGACTCTGAAGGAACATACATAACAAAAGGTGATAATCCTTTTATGGTAAATATTGAAGGAGTTAAAATAGGATTAACTATCTGTTATGATATAAGATTCCCGGAAATATATCGTGCGTATAGAAAAGCAGGTGCTGATATTCTTGTTAATATGGCTGCTTGGCCTTTATCTAGAGCTATTCATTGGAATTCATTGACGCAAGCAAGGGCAGTTGAAAACCAAACTTTTATGGTTGCTCTAACTCAAACAGGTACATTACCTACTGGTGCGAAAAATTTAGGTCATTCTTTAGTTTATGATTATAGTGGAAATATTCTTAATGAAATTGATACAGTTGAAGGCGCAATTTCTGCTACGATAAATCTATTTGATATGTATGAATTTAGAGATAAATGTACTATCTTAAATGATATTCAAGATAGTTATGAGGTTTTACAAAATGTTTAAAAAACTATTTATATCTTTTTTAATTGTTTTATTAAATTCTAGTTTTTCTTTTGCAGTAGATTTTTCTAAAGACATAAATCAGGTCCTTGCAAATTCAAATATAAAAAAGGGGGCAATTTCGATATCTATAAAAGATATTGAAAATGATGATGTTAGTTATGAACTCAATTCTACGGTCCCAAGACCACCTGCTTCAATTCAAAAGCTTATTACAACCCTTCCGGCAGTTGAGGTTTTAGGTAATAATTACAATTTTGAAACAAAATTGTATAAAGATAAAACAGGGAATTATATTATAAAGTTAGGTGCTGATCCTTATTTAAAAACAAATGATTTAAAAATATTAACTAAAAAAATGCCTGCAGAAGTAAAGGCTGTATATATAGATGATTCTATTATTGATAGTCAAGAATGGGGAGAAGGCTGGCAATGGGATGATGATATAAATCCATTGATGCCAAAATTTAGTGCTTATAATATTGACAGGAACACTATTAATATATTTATTGAACCAACTATGGAAAATGCTCCTGCAAATATTGTTTTTGAAAAAGATTATCCTACCTCTTTCATAAATAATGTTATTACTGGTAATAAAACTGAATATAAAATTGAGAAAAAAAGTTATGAAGTTCCAGATATAATTACAGCGACAGGAGTAGTTAATAAGACAGTAACTGTAAAAGTTCCAGTAAATAGCCCTAAAAAGAATTTTAAATTAAGATTAACAGATGCTCTTCTTGATAATCAAAAGAGCAATAGTGGAATTTTTTATAATAAAAAGCTAACAAGTGATTATTATCTTGTTGATAAAGTTTCACATAGTATTTCTCAAGCAAAAATTGATATATTAAAAAATAGCGATAATTATGTTTCTGAAACTCTATTCAAAATTGCTGGTGGAAAGTATAAAAATACAATTGGAACATTCGAATCAGGTAAAGAAATGTTTAATGACTATTGTAAAAAAATGAATTTAGATAATTCTCATATAAATATTATGGATGCAAGTGGAGTATCTAAAAATAATCTTATGGATACTGATTTTATGATACATTATTTATTAATAAATCGAGATGAACTTGAACCTATAATGGCAACATCAGGTGAAGGAACAATGGTTGATAGATTGCTATATTTAAAAGGGAATATAAAAGCTAAAACAGGAACTTTATCAAATATTAGTGCGATTACAGGATTTTTATCTTCTCAAAATGGTCATAAGTATGCTTTTTGTATAATGATACAGGATTCTAAGTCTGATAATAAAGATAAAAAACTTTTAGAAGATAATATAATCAAAACATTGTATCTAAAAGGATAAAATAAAAAGTGCAACACAAAATAGCGTGTTGCACAGAATTCAATCAACAACTTCTTTTTTGCATCAAGAGAATCTTAATTCTAAATTAAATTAAGAGCAATTGATGGTGTTTGGTTTGCTGTAGCTAATAATGATGATGATGCTTGTTGTAAAATTTGAGCTTTAATGTAATTAGAAGATTCTTCAGCAATATCAGCATCTTTAATAGTAGATAATGATGATGTAACGTTAGAATATTGTACATCTAATGCATCTGCAGCTGAATCCAATCTAT
>CALVEV010000024.1 GCA_944326685.1 Candidatus Gastranaerophilales bacterium | reverse complement strand
CGGATTATGATATTCTTGCTCAGGAGTGTTCAAAGATATTAGAATCGCAAAATTCAGATAATTTGGATGAACTTTTTATCTTAGGAGGCTCATCTGGTGGTGCAAGACCAAAGATTTTGATATCTATCGATAACGAGGATTGGATTATTAAGTTCCCATCATCATCTGATCCTAAAAATATTGGAGAAAAAGAATATCAATATTCCTTATGCGCCAAAGATTGCGGAATATATATGACAGAGACAAGACTTTTCCCATCAAAAATGTGTTCTGGATATTTTGGGATAAAAAGATTTGACCGTAAAAACGGTAAAAAAGTTCATATGGTATCAGCAAGTGGGCTCTTGGAAACTAGCCACAGGATTCCTAATCTTGATTACAATATATTGATGAAGCTAACACTTGAATTAACAAGAAATTATCTGGACATTGAACAATTCTTCAGGCTAATGTGTTTTAATGTATTTGCAAACAACAGAGATGACCATTCAAAGAATTTTTCTTTTCTTTATGATGATACAAAAAACGAATGGCACTTATCTCCTGCGTATGATTTGACTTACAGTTTTTCATTTAATGGAGAACACGCGACAATAATCAATGGCGAGGGTAAAAATCCAACTTTAGATAATATTCTAGCCGTGGCAAAAAATATAGGACTAAAAGAAAAATTCGCAAAAGATATCGCATTAGATATTCAAGAAAAGTGCTCGAAATTATTTTAATTAATCTCATCTTTTTGTCTATTTAATCTTTAAATAAAAGCTTCTTTAAAATTGCGGTCTTTATTTATAACCTTTATTATTAGGTAAATATTTTCATTTTATGTATAATTAAATTAAAAGGAGATATTATGAATATTTACGAAGAATTACAAGCTAGAGGTTTAATTGCTCAAATTACTAATGAAGAAGAAGTTAAAAATTTAATTAATAGTGGAAAAGCTAAATTTTATATAGGTTTTGATCCTACTGCGGACTCTTTACATGTAGGTCATTTTATGGCGCTTTGTTTAATGAAAAGATTACAAATGGCAAATAATACTCCTGTTGTTTTAATTGGAGGGGGAACAGGACATATCGGAGATCCTTCAGGAAGAACAGATATGCGTTCAATGATGACTAAAGAAACAATTGATCATAATTGCGAATGCTTTAAAAAGCAAATGGAAAAATTTATTGAATTTGGTGAAGGTAAAGCTATTATGGTTAATAATGCTGATTGGTTATTAAACCTTAATTATATCGAATTATTAAGAGATGTCGGTGCTTGTTTCTCTGTTAATAATATGCTTAGAGCTGAATGTTATAAGCAAAGAATGGAAAAAGGTTTAAGTTTTTTAGAATTCAATTATATGATTATGCAAGCTTATGATTTTTATTACTTAAATACTCATTATGATTGTAACTTACAATTTGGTGGAGATGATCAATGGTCAAATATGCTTGCTGGTAGTGACCTTATTAGAAAGAAAACTGGTCGTGATGCTCATTCTATGACAATTACTTTATTGATGAATTCTCAAGGTAAAAAAATGGGTAAAACTGCTTCTGGTGCCGTATGGTTAGATAAAAATAAAACTTCGGTGTATGATTTTTATCAATATTGGAGAAATGTTGAAGATGCTGATGTTATCAAGTGTCTTAAGTTATTAACTTTCATTCCTCTTGAACAAATTGAAGAAATGGCTAAATGGGAAGGTGCTGACTTAAATAAGGCAAAAGAAATTTTAGCTTTTGAACTTACAAAGATGATTCATGGAGAAGAGGAAGCTACTGTTGCACAAAATTCTGCTAGAGCTTTATTTGTTTCAGGTGGTGATGATTCTAACATGCCATCAACACAAATTAAAATAGATGGTGAGGACATTTTATTTACAGATATTTTAGTACAATGTGGTTTATGTGCTAGTAAAGGCGAGGCTAAAAGATTAATACAACAAAATGGTGTTAGTATTAATGAAAATAAAGTCCCAGGAATTGATTATAAAATATCAAAACAAGACCTTGCAAATGGTATAAAAATTAAAAAAGGTAAAAAGATTTATCATAAAGCTTTTATTTAAAATATAATTAAAGGTTAAAAATAATGTTGCGGGCGTAGTTCAGTGGTAGAATACTTCCTTCCCAAGGAATAGATCGCGAGTTCGAGTCTCGTCGCCCGCTCCATTATTTTTTTATTTGAATTTTGTTTATGCTATCATAATTTTGGTTATTATCACATCTTTGGTTTAGTAGTAGGTATATTAATGAATGGAAAAAGAATTTTATTAATAAGAACATCTTCCTTAGGGGATGTAATTTTTAATATTCCTTTGGCTAATCGATTGAAAGAATGTGGTTATAACCTAACTTGGTTGATTGGTGAAAGAGGATTAGATGTTGTAAAAGATAATCCAGCTATTGATAATTATATTTTTGTACCCGTTCAAAAATGGCAAAAACAAAACTTTTTTAAAACTATTATTGAATATATTAAATTAATAAAATATATTAGAAAACAAAAATTTGATATTGCACTTGATACGCATGGAATGTTATTTAAAAGTGGTATTTTTCTTTTGTTTTGTGGGGCTAAAAGACGTATTATAGCAGAAGATGCAAGAGAATTTTCAAGTCTTTGTGGAAATGAAATTATTAAAAAAAGCTTTTTTAATAATGAAAAGAATGCTGTAAAAAAGGCTTTAATGTATGCTGATTATCTAAAAATAGAACCTACTGATTTAAAATTCTCTTTGCCAGAAACAACTGAAGAAACAAGATATAAAGTAGATAAATTATTAGAAAATCTTGATAAAACTAAACCTTTAGTTGTCATATCTCCTGCAACTACTTGGATTGGAAAGCATTGGAATAAAGATAATTGGAAAAATTTGGTTGAAAGAATTAAAAACAAATATTCGTTAGTTTTTACAGGTGGTAAAGCAGATAATGAATTAATTGAATATATAATAGATGATTCAAGTTTTATAAATTTGGCTGGAAAAACAACAATATTAGAATTATTAGAAGTATTTAAAAGGGCTGAACTTGTTATATCTTTAGATAGTGGTAGCACTCATCTTGCAAGAGCAACAGAGAAGCCGAAAATTATTTCTATTTTTTGTTGTACTCCTACAGAATTTTATGCACCTATTGGGGATAAAGATAAATATATTACAATAAATAGTAAAAATTGTATCCCTTGTCATAAAAGAAAATGTAAATTAAGAGAAGGGAAATATAAATGTACTTATTCTCCTTCTGTTGATGAAGTTTTAGATGTTATTAATAATTTAATGAAAAAGGATAAATAAATGCTTTTTATAAAAAATGTTGATTCACATTTGGTAATATCATTTTTAGGAATATCTTTAAGAATAAAAAATAAGAATATTAATTATCAAAAATATGAAAGAAAAGTAGAGTCTTATGGTTTAAATTCTGAACCTCGAGATAAAAAGATCATCGCAAGTTTAACATCTTTCCCTCAAAGAATAGAGAAGGTACATAAAACTATTGAATGTTTATTAACTCAATCTGTAAAACCTGATAAAGTAATTTTATGGTTAGCAGACAGCCAATTCCCTCAAAGAGAAGAAAGTTTGCCAGATTCTTTATTAAGATTAAGAAATTTAGGTTTAACAATATCTTGGTGTGAAGATATAAGATCTTATAAAAAATTATTACCAGCATTAAAAGAGTATCCGGAAGATATAATAATTACTTTTGACGATGATATTTATTATCCTAAAGATGTGATTGAAAAACTTTATAATGAATATTTAAAAAATCCAAATAATATTTATACTCATCGAGCAAATAGAGTTTATTTTGATAAAAATAATAATATAAAGCTGTATAAGTCGGCAAAATTATATTTGAGTTATAAAAAGTATAGGAAGCCTAGTTTCTATAATACTATAATTGGTTGTGGTGGAGTATTATATCCGCCAAAATGTTTGTGCTCAGATGTTTTTGATATAGAAAAAATAAAAAAATATGTTCCAACTCAAGATGATATTTGGTTTTACATAATGGCAGTATTGAATGGTACAAAGATTGTTGCTGTTGATGGATTTGATATAAATCTTGTGACAATAGAAGATACACAACAATATGGTTTGTGCAAAATTAATGTGAAAAAATCCAGTGGAATATCTCCTCAAGAAGCATTAGAAGATTTAAGCAAAGAATATCCAAGCTTTATTGATATATTAAAAAAATCAAATTAGGTTTAATTGATTCCTTTTTTTCTAAGGATTGATGCTATTTGCATATATAGTTCTTTATTCTTTGCAGATGTATCAATATCACTTGCTTCTTTAATGTATGCAAATGCATTGTCATACTGTCCAATTGTTTGATAAATTTCTGCCATTTTTACATATAAAGATGCATTATTTACATCTAATGTAATAGCTTTTTTTAAACTTTCTATTGCAAAATTAATATCATTTTTTTCTAATAATGCTAATGCATTATAATAATAACCTTCATACTGGTTTAAATCTAAATCAATCAATTCTTGAGCTGTTTCAAACAACATTTCAAAATCTTTAATATTATTATAATATTCAGCTTGAATAACTTTAGCATCGTAATAATTAGTATAGGTTTTGTTTAAATCTTCAATAAGAGGTTTAACTTCTTCAAATTTTCCCATTTTTATCATTAATTTACACATAAATGATTTATAATCAAATGATTTTGGATTTAGTTCAATAGCCTTGTTAATCATTTCTAAAGCTAATTTATTCATTTCTAAACCAAAGTATATTTGTGATAAAGCGAAAACGATTGTTTCATTATCAGGATTTTCCTTATAAAGTTTTTCAAGTTCAGATTTTGCTGTTGCTAAATCTCCCATTTGATATTTAATTAGCATTTTTAAAACTTTACATTCAAGTAAATCATTGTTTAAATGTGTTAATGCGTTTTTATAATCGCCTTCTCTATATAAAGCATATGCTAAAGAATATTTATAATGATTATTTGTAGAATCAAGACATATAGCATTGATAAAATATTTTTTTGCTTCTTCTAACCAACCCTTTAAAAAATAAGCTTGTCCTAAGTTGAAATTATATTCAGAATTTTTAGGTTCTAATGTAACAGCTTCTTTGAAATAATCAATAGCATAGTCAAATTCTAGTTCTTCTAATTTTGCTAATCCAATGTAATTAAGAGTTTGAGAATCTTTTGTTGTTGTTTTATCCAATTTTTTTAATACCTCTTTAGCTTGTGTAATTTGATTTGTTTTAAAATAAATTTTACATAATAAATCCAAATATTGTTTATCATTTTCATCTTCATTAATTTTTGTAAGAATATCAATTGCTTCATTGTATTTTTTTAATTTGTAATAAGAATAAGCAATTTCTTTAGCTACAGATGTTGAATTTATAAAATCAGCAAAACCTGTTGCTTCATTATATTTTTCTTGAATATTTAATAATTTAATAAATTCATATAAGTCTTCTTGAGTTTGCGTAAGTACATATATTTTGTTAGCATATTTGGAAGCTTCAGTATAATTTTTTTTTGCGGTATATATTTCTCTTGCATTATTTAAAGAGTTAATATGAGTATTATCAATTTCTAAGGCTTTTATAGTATAGTGAATAGCTCTATCGTAATTTTTTAATAAGTAATATATGTTACCCAATTCAGATAATATTTCAATATTATCATTTTCTTTTGCCAACATTTTATAAAATAATTCAATTGCTTGCTTATAATAGCCTTTTCTTTTAAGTTCAAAGGCATCAATCATTAGCTGTTTCATTATTTTTACTTTCTTTTTTATTACCTAAAATACTTTTTTTCTTTGGAGGAACTTCTTTTTTAGAGTTCACAATAATTAGTACTTCATCTTTGCTAGCCATCTTTAAATTATTTCTAGCTATAGATTCTAAAGTTGCAACGGATGAAAAATTTTTAATATCTTTTTTGAGTTCAATATTTCTATTTTCAGCTTCTTCTGCTGTTTTAGCAATAGTTGCAATTTTTTGTTTGTAAGCAATAATTTTAGAAATATTTAAAATTGCACTAAACGAAATTTGTGCAAGACACAATAGTAAAATAATTGTCAAAAAAGAATAATAGAATTGAGTATGACTTTGTCTTTTTTGATTTCTTTTTTTTGTTATTGCCGCTAATTTTTTATTTTTAATTTTATTTTTTTTCATAATATAAGATAATTATATATGTATTTGTATTCAATTACAACTTAAATTTAGTAGAAAATTCAATAGAAGAAGAATTCCCAGCATTGTTTTCATAGAAAGATTGAGAAAGACCCAATTCAAATCTTAAACTATCAATATATTTTTTGAGTTGAGGAGTGTATATAAGAGATATTTGATTCTTTTTTACAGGAACTCCCATATATGTTTTAACTGTATCTCTTAAAGATAAAGATTTTGTAAGTTTTATTTCAGGTGATATTCCTAGCATATTTTGGTAAGAACTATTAATAGTTTGTGAATCGGTACTATATGTGCCAGTTATTGCATATCTTTTTCCATCATATCTTGTAAACCAAGATGTTGAGTATGTCATTTGTGCATTATCTAATGAAGCCCCATAATAAGTACCATAAGAGAAGTTGCCTGCTTGTTCTTGAACAATATTAAATACTGGTGCTATATAGTATTCTTCACCTGTAAGTTTAGAAGATTTTGCTAAGGCACTTCTTGTTCTAATTCTTGAATCTGTAAGTCCTGGAGTATATACTGGTAGAATTGTATTGCTAGGTTTAATATTTAGAGTAGGTCTTTCAATTGATTTATCTAGTGAAATTTCTTCAAATTCATTAACTTGAACACCTGCTTCTAATGTTTTAGTTTCTTTTTCAGTTGATTTATTTATTATTTCTGGGTTATTAATTATTGATGGTTCATTTTGAATTGTTGTATCAAGGCATAAACCTACTTGACCTATTAATAAAATAAAAACTAAAACAAACAACTTCTTCATATGTTTATTTTAGTTCACGAATGATATTTTTTCAATAAAAATAAAATAAAAAAGGCGACACCCAGATTCGAACTGGGGATAAAAGCTTTGCAGGCTCCTGCCTTACCACTTGGCCATGTCGCCATTTGATTATCATGTTAAAAAAGATATGATTAAATGTCAAGTACAGAAGTTGGGTTATATAAATAGGCTTTACAAATAATACGATTTAAGTTAGTATTTTTATATGATTAGAAATTTACGACGATTAGCATATAGAATTTAAGGCTTGTTTTTATTAAAAACATCTTAATTTGTGCTAATAAAAACAAGACCTTATAGGGTCTTATTTTTTTTGTAAAATTTTATTAAATTTTAAGTGTAAAGTAGTAAATTTTTATTTTCTAGGGACTTAATAAAAAAGGAAGGTTAATTATGAATAAAGTTATGAATATCCGACGAAGAATTACTATAAAGGCGAATGCTCCAATCGTCGAATTAATGAATTTAATTTGGGGCTTGTAATACACAGGCTAATATAGTAAGGAAAAGGAAATGATATCACCGGCAAAAATATATTCAGTATTAGGGAATCCAAAATCCCTTGTCCCATTAGGGGTAAAAGATAGTGCAAATTGTTTAGGTTTAACAACTGCATCATATATTACAGGTAAGAAAGAAGAAGCTCAAGATAGATTTATTGATGAAGTAGGAACAGAAGTTATATGGTTAGGTGCTATACCTGCTTTTAAAAAAGTTATAGATAAAACTTTATTCAAAATTGCGGGATATGATCCTAAATATGATATTAGAAATTTAGAGAATAAAGCTATTTATGAAAAAACAAAAAAGTATGCTCCAACTGATAAGATTAGGAAAAATATTGAAAAAATTGGAACAAATCCTAAAAATTTCAAGGCTTTAAACTTTGTCAAAGTTGCTGCAGCTACAGTTTTAGCTTTGGTTTCTTATGATGTTTTAACTAATATGAAACAAAAGTATACAGATAAAAAAGTTGAAAAAAGAATCAGAGAGCAAATGAAACAAGAAGAAAATCATAGTAAAAAAATTGTTTCAAAAAATATTAATAAAACAGCTTTTTCTGCTGTAAAAAAACATAATAACCTTTCATTTAAAGGAGGATTGAGCGATTTTGTATTAGATCCAGTAAAAAATATGTATGTATTAGATGCTGGAATTACAGGTCAAAGACTTGCTAAATCAAGAGATCCACAGGAATTTATGGGGTATGCGATAAAAGAAGGCGGTTTCTTGTTATTTATGTATTATGCAGGTGGTAAAATTCAAGATTTTATGAATAACAGAGCCGATAAAAAACATAATAAATCGATTGCTCTTGATTCAAGAGTTCTTGAAGATGACAAATTTAAAGAGTTATTTAAGTCAGGAGAAATAGAAAAAAGTTTGGATGCTTTCCCGAAATATGAGCTTTCAGAAAAGAAAACTTCATTTATGCAAAGTGTTAAAGAGTTCTTTAATCCTCCAAAACCAACAGCAGAAATGTTGGCTAAAGATGCTGAATTATATGAATATATTCATAATAATCCAGAAAATGTAGTTGTAAAAGCTGCAAAAAAATCAGATATAATTGAAAATTATAAAGTAAGAGAAAAAGGTATTTTAGGATTCTTTAAGAAGAAAATTAATACTGGAAAAATAGATACGAGAAAGTATATTGATATGAATTCAATGAGAGAAACTCATGCCAATATTAAAAAACTTTATGGTCAATTTAAAGCTTCAGGTCAAGATGTTGATACATTCTTCAACCAAGTAAGAAAACTAAAAAGAAATTCAATTAAGATGAATATTGGATCAACTATAGGAGCTCTAGGTGTTATACTTCCTGGTTTAATGCTTGCAAAGAGAATTTTATCTAATGATACTGAATTTGCAACAACAAAGAGAATAAGAGAAAAATTAGAAAATGAAAGAAAACAAAAGCAAATTGTAGCGTAAAGAAGATGTAAAGAACTTGTGTTTGTTTTTATATTTATAGTATACTATTAAAAAAGGATTTTTATGAATTATATTAATTATAAAAAGAACGAATTAGATAAAATAAAGGTTTCAGATATTGATTTGCCTTGTCCAGATCTAAAAAATACAAATAAATCTGTAGTAATATCAGATTGGATTATAAGGTGGTTAAACAATAATGATTTTGAAAATGTATTATTGCCAACAAAAGCTGAATTTGCATATTCTTTAGGTGTAAGTTTGGGAACAATTCAAAATGTATATAAAATTTTGGAGGATAAAGGTTATATATTTTTAAAGCAAAGAATAGGTGCTGTAATAAAAGGAAGAACGGAAAATAAAATATTACGCAAACAGACTTCAAAAATTGATATTGCAATTGATGTAATAAAGAAATATATACAGACATCAGGCATGAATGTTGGTGATAAGTTAATATCATCAAGAAAATTATCTCAAATTACTGAATTGTCTTTAAATTCAGTTCGTTTGTCAATCAATAAATTAATTAATGATGGGATATTAGAGAAAACTGGAGATAGTGTTGTGTTAGTTAATAATGATTTTGAAACAAATGATATTTTAAATTCTGAGAGTTTAGTAAATAAAATAACTCAAGATTTAAAACAATATATATCTACAAATTATAAAATAGGTGAGCGATTACCTTCTCATAATATATTAGCCGAAAAATTTAAGGTTAGTGTTAAGACGATTCATAATTCGATTAAACAACTAGAAAAAGAGAATATGTTGTTATCTCGAAGAGGAACATATGGAACAATAGTTATCAACACGTCAAAGAATTCAGCATTTGAACCTAGACGTGAGATGTCAATTTTTGCACCTGCTCAAGATACAGCATTTTATCACTATGAGAAAGTTCAAAATAAAATAAAGAGAATAATTACAGAAAATTATGGAATAGGTTCAAAATTACCATCAATAAAAGAATTTTCGCAAAGTTTAGATTTAAGCCCAAATACAATAAGAAAAGCTTTAAATAATTTAGCTTCTGAAGGTATTTTACGATTTGCTAGAGGTCGATATGGCGGAACATTTGTTATAGACATGCCAGATGTAGAAGAACAAACTTTCCGTTGGTTGGCAGTAAATCCTCAATATGCTCAAAAAGCGAATTAATATTTTTATTAGAAGAACATTTGCATTGCATTAGGTAATGGAGCGTGGTATTTAGATACTGAAGGTTGGAATTTATTATTAAAAGTAACATGATCGTTATCTACAGAGATCCATTCATTTCTCATAATAGCCTCAGAAAAACCTTCTGTATTATGTAGATCTTCATTTGAGTTCATTTTAAGTTGAAAGTAATTTTTATCTCCAACATTATCATTATAGGTTAAGCCTAATGCTTTAAAATCTGGTAGATGTTCAGAAATTTCACAAAGATTATTCGTTTTTTGAGGAACGTGGATGTGTTCAATATATTTGTATACAGACATATTTTTGTCGTGATTATAGTAGCATAGCGGTGCTGAATTTCTACTTCTATTTGTTGTTAAGAAAGTATCAATTTTTGCTAGCGTTCCTAGTGCAAAAGGATTATCAAGGCTTCTATATTTTTCATCACTCATTTTTAGTACATATTTTTTTCTTTCAGGTGTAAATACACCAAATACATTTTTATCAGATTTTCCTTCTGTAAAGAATTTAAATTCATATTCTCTATTATCTAATTTAAGGTTTGCGATTTTTTTATTTTGTTTTAAACCTATTTCCATTTTATCTTTCAAATAATCTGCAATTAAAAATAAGTGGTTATTAGGAAACTCTTTAGGAATATTTCCAATTTCAAATGATTCATTACCTTTTAATTGTTTGTGTTTTTCTAATAACACACTTCCTTTCCAATCAGGTCTTACTTTTAATAATTCTGATATTGTATGTGAATCATTGTATTTTTTATCAATATACTTATTATAAGCTTTATTGTATGGACTATCAAAGAAAAATGGCATAACATTTTTTGATTGAGGTCCCACTTTCTTAATTAGTTCGTTGGTAAGTTCAGGCATTTTTCTTGGTTGTCTTACTAAACTATCAATAAATTGGTAACTTCTATCTTCTGTATTTAAAATTGCTGTTAAAAAACTATCCATTGTTTTTTCATCTGCATCTATTTTTAAGAATGAATTTATTGCTGGAGTATGATCATGATTAATGTACCAATTATATTCTTCATATAATTGGTTAATATTTTTTTTGCCAAAGTGAATGTTATTTAAGTTATGCGCATATATTTTTTGTTTATTATTATTGTTGATAATATTGTTGTTAGTTTGTATATTTTTATTTTGTTTAAATAAAATTTTATTATTGTTTGTTGAATATAAATTGTTTCTTAATATTGTAATCATAATTTCCTCTATACACTATAAAATTTCTAAAAAATAAATTTGTTCTCTTAATGAAAAATGTTACATTTATTTACTTGTACTTATGTTTAATGTATTCTTTTCACAACAAGGAGAACGCAATGACTGATTGTATTTTTTGTAAAATTATTAATGGAGAATTTGGAACAAAATTTGTTTATGAAGATGATGATGCAGTTGTATTTAATGATATAAATCCTAAAGCAAATACTCATTTATTAGTAGTTCCAAGATTACATGTTGAAAGTTTAAATGAGTTAGACGATGTTGAATTATTAGGTCGTTTAATGAATATAGTTAGAAAAGTAACAAAACAAGAAGGAATTCCATCATATAGAACTGTTATAAATACAGGCAAAGATGCAGGACAAGAGGTTTTTCACTTACACATTCACATTTTAGCAGGAGATATTAAATTATGACAGAATTTTATCAAGAAATTACGCCCGCAGGATTTGGAATAGCAATTAAGAAAAAAAATGTATTATTTTCTGATAAATCAGAATTTCAAAAAGTAGAAGTAATAGAATCAGATAGTGCACTAGGACGATTTTTAACATTAGATGATTTAATGATGTGTACAGAAGGTGATGAATATCATTATCACGAAATGATTGCTCATATCCCGATGATGCATCATAAAGCTCCAAAATCTGTATTAGTAATAGGCGGTGGAGATGGCGGAACTGTAAGAGAAGTTCTAAAACACGATACAGTTGAAAAAGTTGTATTGTGCGAAATTGATGGAATGGTAATTGATGCTTGTAAAAAATATTTACCATCAATGTCTTGTGAATTAGACAATCCAAAAGTTGAAATAAAAGTAGAAGATGCAATCGAATTTATTAAAGATAAAGTTGATGAATATGATATAGTTCTTATTGATTCAACAGATCCAATGGGACCTGGTGAAGGTTTATTTACAGAAGAATTTTATACTAATGTAAAGCGTTCAATGAAAAAAGGCGGTATCTTAGCTGCACAATCAGAATCCCCAGTTGTGAACAAAGAGGAAATTAGTAAAATGTACAAATTGTTAAAGAAAGTTTTTCCAATTTGTTCAACTTATACATCAAATATTCCAACATATCCTGGTGGGTATTGGGCTTGGGCTTTCTGCTCAGAAGAAGTTGAACCTTTATCATATTATGCAGAAGATAGAGAACAAGCAATAACAGAATCTTGTAAGATTTATAATAGAGATTATCATAATGCAAGATTTGCATTACCAAATTATTTAAAAAATCTTACAAAATAATATGACTTTGCTTAAAAATAATAATTTGTAGTATAATAAAAGCCATAAGATAATTGAGAGTTGAATATGAAAAAACATATTGTATTACTATCACTTATGGCTTTTATTTCGCTTCCAGCATGTGCAACAGATGTTGTGGAAGACTATTTTGATATGGCTAAAAACTTTTATAGAGCAGGTGATTATTCTCAATCTTTAGAGTATGCTAATCAAATATTAAAAACTAGTCCAACTCACTTTGGAGCGAATTATTTGAATGTAATATTAACTCAGCCAGTTGGAAGTATTGATGATTTAAATTTAAATAAAACTATTAATATACGTCCAACAGGTTTAAAAACAGGAGTTAAAGAATCAGATGAATATAATTTTAAAGGAGAGGAATTATATTCTAAAAAAGATTATTTGAATGCTAAAACCGCATTTCAAACTTCTATTAAGTATAATATAAGAAATATTTATGCGTATAATAATTTGGGGTTAACTTATTGGAAATTAGGAAAATATTCTCAGGCAAAAAAAATGTTTGAAAAATCCTATAGAATAAATAATTCTTTCGTTGCTCCATTGAATAATTCCGCTCAAATGTTAATAGAAAACAAAGAATACAAATCTGCATATCAAGTATTAACAAAAGTTCTTCAAAATAATAAAAATGATTATTGTGCTTATTATTTACTCGGACTTTTGAATAAGGAGCAAGGGAAGTATCAACAGGCTATAAAATGTTTTAATCAAGTAACATTATTATCTCCAAAATTTTCATTACCTTATATTCAATTAGCAGATGTTTATTATTTAACAAAAGATTATTCTTGGTCAAATTCAACATTAGATAAATATATTGCATTTAATCCAAAAGATGATTATGCATATTTCATGTTATACCGGAATTATTTAGCAATGAAAGATTACCATGTTGCCAAAAATTACATAGTAAAAGCTGCATCAATAAATAATTGTTTAGATTATAGATTTTGTTTGGCTGAAATAGAAAAATATTTGGATAATATATGTGGGGCAGTTGCTGTTTTAAAATCTATAAATAATCCCAATTCAGAAGTTTTAAATGAACTAGGTAATTGTTATGTTCAATTGAAAGATTATGATAGTGCTTTAGCGGTTTATAATAAGGCTTATGAGGGAGAACAATCAAGACCTATATATTTATATAATGTAGCTAAGGTATATCAAAAAATTAACGATGTAACCAATTATAAAAAAATTATAAAAGATATAGAATTAATTGTGCCTGATACAGATAAAGATTATATTGATTTAGCATATATAAATTCTGACTTAAATAACAAAAAATGTGCAATAGATATGATAAATTTGGGTATAAAAAAATATCCTTTAAATATAGAATTATATAGAGTAAAATTGAATATTTATTCAAAATTTTCTGACAATGAAGGGATATTAAAGACAAAACGAGAGATTGACAGGATATTAAATAAATGAAGAGACACTATAGAAAGAAAGAAACATTTTTTCAAAGATTGATTAATTGGACATTTACCTTATTATTAGCAGGTGGAATTTGGTTTTATTTTTTAGATGCAAATGCAAGTAATTTAAAATTTGCTCAAGTTAGTGATGCGCATTATTCCTCTATAGAAGAGGATACAACATATAAGGTTCTAAGTTCAACACCTAAGATTTTAGATGATGTAATAATGCAGATAAATGACACTCCTTGTATAGATTTTGTTATGTTTACAGGAGATTTAGTTAATAAGCCTAAAAAGAGCCAATTATTAGAATTTATTTCAAGAGCAAATTGCTTGAAAGCTCCTTGGTATGGTTTATTAGGAAATCATGATGTTCAAGATTGTGTAATGTCAAAAAGTGAGTTTTTTGATATTTTATGTGGTCACAATCCTAATTTTTCTCATAAAGGGCCTTATTATTCATTTGTTCCTAAAAAAGGTTATAAGGTTATATGTTTAGATACAATTATCTTAGATAGAGTAACAACAAATGGAGAAATATCTCAAGAACAATTAGAATGGCTGGATAATGAATTAAAAAAATCTAAAAATGATGTTGTTATTATATGTATGCATGTTCCGATAATTGAACCATATGTAAGTGAAGGTCATAGATTATTAAATAGATATGATGTAATGGATGTATTGCATAAATATAAAAATCCAATTATAGTTTGTTCTGGTCATTATCATGGTACTAAATTAATACAAGAAGATAATATTTTATATATTGATACTCCATCACTAGCGACTTATCCTTGTTCTTATAGACTTATTAGTATAACTAATAATCCAAGAAAAGTTATAGTTGATGTTTACACAAAGCAAACTAGGTTAAAAGATGTATTAAATACTGCTAAAATAAAAGTTATGGGAGCATCTTTCTTAGCTGGATCTGAAGAAGATAAGAATAATACTTTTGAGATTAGAAAGTAGGTATTTATGTCAAAAATATTAATTATTGCAGGAGATTTTGTAGAAGATTATGAGTTAATGGTTCCTTACCAAGCATTATTAATGTTAGGGCATGAAGTTCATGTTGTGTGTCCTAATAAGCAGGCCGGAGATTTTATAAAGACTGCTATTCACGATTTTGAAGGAGATCAAACTTATACAGAAAAAAGAGGGCATAATTTTAAATTAAATCAAAACTTCTCTGATTATTACCCAAGTGATTATGATGCATTAGTTATTCCTGGAGGTAGAGCTCCTGAGTATATAAGGTTAGATGATAAAGTCATAGATACGGTTAAATATTTTGTTGAAAATAATAAGCCTATAGCATCGATTTGTCATGGCCCACAGGTTCTAATAACAGCAGGAGCATTAAAAAATAAAAAATGTACAGCTTATATATCATTAAAACCAGATGTGATAGCAGCAGGTGGTGAGTGGATTGATCCAAATTCTGATGCAACAAATGCAGTTGTTGATACGAACTTAGTAACAGCTCCTGCTTGGCCTGCTCATCCTGCCTGGTTAGCTGAATTTATAAAACTTTTAAAATAGATTGTGCAATAATTTTATGCATTTCTATATCATAGTGTAAGCCATCAATAGATGATGGTTTTACTATTTGGTTTAAATCAATATATGTTATATTATTTTTTATTGCAAAAGTTTTGTAGATTATATGTAATTCTTTGCTTTTTTCTATTGATGTGTCATCAAACATTTGAGCAAAAAAACTTTTAAGAATGTTTTTTTCAATAATAGATGGAATTAAAAGTATAAACTTTTTATCATTTATTAGATTAAGATATTTTTCAAGCCCTGCTTCAATATCTTGATTTGATGAATTATATTGAAATTGTAAATCATTAATTCCAATTGCCAGTATTATAATATCAGGATTATATTTTTTTAAGTAATCGGGAAAAACTTTTAATCCGGATTGTTCATTCCCTGAAGGATTATTATAAAATCCGGTACGATTATTACATCCTGCTTCTATTAATTCATATGATTTTTTAACGTTTTCTTTTAAAATACCTGACCAACGTTCATTTATATTATATCTTGAACCATCCTTTGGGTTAAAGCCGAATGTATTACTATCTCCAAAACATAAAATTCTATCCATAATTTGATTATAACAAATTAAAACGTAAAATCGAATAGTGTTTTTAATTCAACATTCAATGCATTAGCCAAAGCAATCATTGTTTTCATTGTAACGTTAGCTTCTCCACGTTCAATTTGGCCAATGTAGTTAAAATTCATATCAACTATTTCTGCTAGTTTTATTTGGGAAAGCTTTTTGCTTTTTCTGACGTAGGCAAGCTTAGCTCCAAATTTTTTCTCTGTATTATTATTAGAACCCATGATAATAAGTATTATAGTTTTGGTTTTCTATAATTTCTACCTATCTACAACTATTATTTAATTGCTCTTAACTGTTAACTTTTGTAAAAAAAATATTATAAAAAATATAAAATGTAGATATATAAAATTTTCTCTTTTTAGTCTTAAATGCCCTATTAGTAGGTTTTTTAGAGTGTAGTTAATGTATGCTGTTTTTTTAGTTAAAACGGAAATAAATTAAATTAAACAAGTGGCTAATACCCAATTGGTAAAAAATTGTGTATACATAAATTATTGATAATTTGAAGGGAGATATTTTGCAAATAAAAAGCTTTTCAATAATTGCCATTTCGTCAATTATGGTATTGGCATTTTTAGGTGAAAATTGCCAATTTAGCATTTTACATTATAAAATATTCTTTTTTGTATCTTTATTTTGTTTATTAGTTTCCATATTTTGCACCTTTAAATATCTTTTGAAAATAGAAGAACTCAAAGAAAGAATATTGGTTCAGCATTCTCAGTTGAAGACAATTATTGATGATACTTCTTTTATTACATATTTATGTAATGTAGATGGAACAATTTTAATTGTAAATAGAAATTTTTCTTCTATTTTTAAATTAAATCCAGATAATTTTATTGGTGCTAATTTAAAGGATTATTGTGAAGATGTTCATTCTTCTAAAATTATAGAAGAAAATCTTTATGTAAAAGAAACTAAAATGCCATTATTCGTTGAACGAGAGTTAAATTTAAAAGGTTTACAGGGATTTTATAGAGTAATGAAATATCCTGTATTTGATTCAGATGGTAATGTTGTCAGAATAGTATGTGTAAATAAAAATATTGATAAAGAAAAAGAATTAGAAAATAGAAAAAATACATTTGTTTCAACATTAATACATGATTTAAAAACACCTATAATTGCTCAAATAAAGGCTTTAGATTTAGTTATAGGAGAAAAATTAGGCCCTGTTAATAATGCTCAAATGGATTTCTTGCTTCAAATAAAAGATTCTTGTGTGTATATGTCGGATTTGATTTTTAATATTTTGGATACTTATCTTTATGATGATGGAAAAGCTCATATATATCAAGAAAAATTTAATTTAATAGATGTTTTACAATTAACTGTCTCAAATTTGTCTAATCTTTTGAAGGATAAAGGTCAAGAAGTAAAAATAACTACAATTGAAAATACAGAAATATTTGCAGATAAATTCCAAATACAAAGAGTTTTAACAAATCTTTTATCAAATTCCATTAATTATGGTTTTTGTAATTCAGTGATAGAAATAGATATTTCTCAAAAAGATAGATATTTACACTTAAGAATAAACAATCATAGCCCTTATATTCCAAAAGATAAAATTAATATGATTTTTGATAAGTATAATTCTGTTTCAGGTTTAAATTCATTAACTGGAAGTTCTGGTTTAGGTTTATATTTATCAAAACAAATAATAGATGCTCATAATGGAGAGATATATGCAAATAGTGAAATAAATGAAACTTGTTCATTTGGATTTTGTTTACCCAAAGATTAATTTTTTGATACCCAAGGATTGTCTTTAATATAAAATCTCCAAGGATAGTCTACGGCTTTATTTATTCCAATTCTTGTTGTTTGAATAATGTTTTCTTCTGAGATATTTTGATTCTCTTCTATCCATAAATTTGAATTTTTATTTGTTAAATCAAGTCCATTTTGATTTCTTGTTATATGCATTGCTTTTGTTAATTTTGCAGGTCCATTTGAATTATCTATATTTTGTAAAGGCTCTAATGCTCTTATTAAAACAGCACAACCATAACCTTTTCTTTCTGTTACAACATTCATACAAAAGTGCATTCCATAAATGAAATACACATAACTAATCCCACCATTTTCAAACATAACTTTATTTCTAGGTGTTAATCCGCAATAAGCATGACAAGCCGGATCTTCTTGTTGGTAAGCTTCTGTTTCAACAATCATCCCTTTGTATAAAATATTTCCAACTTTATGGCATAAATTTTTACCTAAAAGTTCTTTTGCAACAATTATTGTATTTTGATTATAAAAACTTTTATCCATAACTAATTATTTATAACCATCAGACCTACTAACATACCTATGATAACAAAGAAAGCTGGAAGTTTACTTCTATACATAAGTATTGATTGAGGTAAAATTTCACCAAAAGTAACATATAGCATTGCTCCACTTGCAAAACTTAAGCTTAAAGCAAGTCCTAAAGCACCAATGTCACCAATATAGTATCCAATTAAAGCTCCAATAATAGTAGGAGCTCCGCTAAGAGCAGTAATTAGTATAGCTTTTCTTCTTTTTACACCACCATTTATTAAAGGAACAGAAATCGCCATACCCTCTGGAATGTTGTGCAATCCAATTAGGACTGCAAGAACAAGTGCAGAACCTTCCATAATTCCTTTACTGTTTGCAAAAGATGCACCTATTGTCATTCCTTCTGGCAAATTATGTAAGGCAATTGCAGATGCCATTATAAGCCCTGCAATAAATAATGATAGTTTTGTATCTCTTTTTCTCATATGAACGGATAAGTGGTTACTGTGAATAATTTCATCTAAGTCATCTGCAGTTGCAGGGTGGTTTTTCCCAATATGTCTAACTTCGTGATTTGTAACTCTATCGATATATAAGTTAAGTAGATAAACCATTGCAACACCAAAGCAAATACCTAATGATATAATGTATATACTTGTATTTGTACCAATTGCACTTTCTATTAAGTCAAAACAAACGATAGATGTCATTACTCCGCCTGCAAAACTTAGTAAAAGGCTAACAGTTCTTTTAGAATCTCTTTTAAATAGAGCTCCTATAATGCCACCTAATCC
This sequence comes from Candidatus Gastranaerophilales bacterium, assembly GCA_944326685.1. GTDB lineage: Bacteria > Cyanobacteriota > Vampirovibrionia > Gastranaerophilales > Gastranaerophilaceae > UMGS1585. The sequence goes on along the minus strand of CALVEV010000024.1, from coordinate 71,837 downwards.
AGTTCCGCCGATACCTGCTAGGGCTGTAGCTTTTATTAATAACCAAATGTGTTCCATATATTATGCCTTTAATAGTTCAATATTTATTAATCAAAATAACTTTATCACTTATATGTTTACAATTCAATTATTATTAATTTTTGTGTTATTATTTCAAAAAAAAGAGGTGTTTTATGTCAGAAAAAGAAAAAATGATTAATGGCGAAAAGTATAATGCAATGGATAATTTGCTTATACAAGATAGATTTTTTGCTAAGTCTTTATGTATGGAATATAACTCGTTGTATCCAGATCAATTAGAAAAGAAAAATGAAATTTTAACTAGATTATTAGGTAAAAGAGGGAATAATTTAACTATAGAACCAAACTTTTTTTGTGATTACGGATATAATATAGAGCTAGGAGAAAATTTCTATATAAATCATAACTCTGTATTTTTAGATTGTGCAAAAATAATAATAGGAGATAATGTATTTATTGGCCCAAATTGTGGTTTTTATACTGCAGGGCATCCTATTATTGCTGTAGAACGTAATGCCGGTATGGAATTCGCAAAACCTATTAATATTGGAAATAATGTTTGGATAGGCGGTAATGTAACTATTCTTCCAGGAGTTACTATTGGTGATAATTCAGTGATAGGTGCTGGTAGTGTTGTAACAAAAGATATACCGTCAGATGTTGTTGCAGTTGGTAATCCTTGTAAACCTATTAAGCAGATAGATAATAAATAATAGATTAGTTTATATAAAAATATTTAGTATTAAAATATAGTTATGGGTATAACTATATTAGATAAATTAGCAAAGTCAGAATTCAGAAGTCGTTTTAAATTATCAGTAAAGGATAAAGATTATGTTAAAACGAAAGGTTTCGACGTAATAAAAAAACATGCAGAGGATTTTATCGCAAAACGAATAGCTCCTGCATTTATTAAAAATGATGGTAAGCAAACACCAATGCGAAATCATCCTGTCTTTGTTGCACAACATGCAACTGCTTGTTGTTGTCGTAAGTGTGTAGAAAAATGGTACGGTTTTAAAAAAGGTGTTGAATTGACTAAATCTCAACAAGAATATCTGGTTGAGATTCTTATGGAGTGGATAAAAGATCAATGTCGAGATATATAGCAATAACAGATATTCATGGAGAATTAAATAAGTTAGAAAGTTTATTATCAAAGATAGAAACAAAACCCGATGATATTTTTGTTTTTATGGGTGATTATATTGATAGAGGACCGAATTCCAAAGGTGTTATTGATAGAGTTATTAAGCAATCAGAAACACATAAATGTATTTATTTGATGGGATCACATGAATATGCCTTTCTGCATACAGATGATGAGTATTTTAATTATTTATTTCAAAATTATGGTGGTCCTCAAACGGTAAAAAGCTATGGCAGCTTTGAAAATATTTATAAAACTCATAAAGAATTTTTCAATAGTTTAAAATTTTATTATTTAACTGATAAATATTTATTTGTACATGCAGGAATCGATCCTAATTTATCATTAGAGGAACAATCTGAAAGAGATTTGGTTTATATAAGGGGAAAATTTATTTATTCTAAACATAACCTACCTCAAAAGATAATTTTCGGTCATACTGATTTTGATGCACCTTATATTGATGACGGTAAAATTGGTATAGACTTGGGTTGTGGAAAATATAAAGATGCTTATTTATGTGGGTTAATTTTAAATGACGATGGATCCGAAGAGTTTGTTTATTCATAGTTATACTATAACTTAAATAATGATATTATATTTCTTGCATATGTATTTCCCAACGCATACAACCAGAACCATTAGTAGTATCAATATATTCTATGCAGTCTTTGTCCAAAATTTTAAATTTTTCTCCAGCTGGATATACAACTTCTTGATTATATCCAACATTATAAGCTCTTGATGTTTCTGATTTTGGGTGAATTACAAATTTAATATTTTGGTTTGACATGTGATCACCGTAATCTATTTCAGCATATTTTTTATGTGTAGAACAACACTGCATTTTAGGGAATGTATAAACTTCACCATTTTTTGGAATGTTTTTAGCAATAAATGCTTCTGGATTATTACTTCCAAACCAATGATAAACAGGTTCGATGTCGAAGTCTTGTTTATAATCTTTATCTAAAATAATTTCATAATTTGTTTTTGTTTTAATTGGATGTTTCGAATTATATCTACCACCTATTCCCATAACTGCTTTTTGTAATGTATTATTGGAAAATTTAAAACTTCCAAGATGTGCTTGCTGCCAAGCATTATATATTTCCTGATCAGTGGCATTTTCTGAAAGTTTTGGAATTATATGGATATCTAGAACTTCATCATTTTTTCTTGCATTTTCAAGTTCATTAATTGCTTGATTTCTCTGATTATCATTTAATTTTGTTTTTGGAAGGGTTTGGATTTCTGGTTCATATTTAAGCTTTGATTTAATATTTTTTATTCTGAAATCTTCAAGTTGTTTTATTCTTTTTTCTCGAGCTTTTATTATTCTAGAAAGATAAGCTGATGCTGTTTCACCTTCTTTTAGAGGTGTTTTTTCTGCAATTTTTAAAAGTGATGAGAACATTTTATGATATTGTTCTTCCATTGCAAAAAATACATTTTTAAACTCAGAAGCTTTATTAGGTTTAATATTTAATCCAGAATCTACGACTTCTTCTAATAAATCAATGATATCTTTTTGGTTTATTTTTGTTCCATTTTTTTCAACTTGTTTTACCTCTTTTAATAGAATTTTCGATAATTCTTTTGTAGAAGGCATATTAAAGGAATTTTTAGATTTAATTATTTTTCCATCAATAATTTGAGAAAAATTATTTAAAATTGATTGAAGGTTAAATGAACCTTGCATTGAAATCTTATTTGTAATGTTAGAAAAGTATTTTGCAGTTGTTTCATTTTGCTTCGGTGATTTTTCCATTTCTATAAGAACTTTTTTCATATAATTCTTACGCTCGATCAATGTTTGAGCAAGTTTTGGATTATCAACTGTATTTTTTATTGCATTATCTGATATATTACAAACTTTTTTAAATGAACTAATTAATTCTTGGTGAGTCATTGAAGAATATGTCCATTCGCTTACAGGATTTCTCCCATCAACTAAAGTAACAAGTTCTTCAACTACATTTCCAAAATTATCTTTTATTCCTCCCATTGCGCGATAATTTAGTGCGCCACCATTATCAATTTTATAAATTTTACCATCTTTTACAAAAGTATTTCCACATAATACAGAGTCCCAATTTGCAAGCCAAGCATCAACCGCAAATCCTTGGCTAATACTTTTTCCATCTGCAGGTTCTTTTAAATCTGGAATATATTTACTTGCTAAACCTTTAATTTTTCCATTAATTGTAACTGGTTCAATTAATGGAGTTTCAAATCCTGCCAAATTGTATAATTTTGAAGCTTGAATTTCAGAAGCAATATGTCCTTCTTTAGCTTCGTTTATTGCATATTTAATATAGAAAATTTCGCCAGATTCATTGTTTTTAGCCCAAAATGCATCTTGAGATCCCATTTGTGAATCAACAAAACGAGTCCAAATAGAATCTTTACCATTTATAGAAATTTTTATTGGCTTTTGTGAATATTTTGATGATAACGTTTTTCCAAATAATGCTTGTTTACTTAATTGTATCGTATCATTTTCAAGTTTTTTTATTGGACTTGTTGCTGACTTTTTACTAATTGAAGCAACTTCTGTAATACGCTTGGATAATTCTCCAGTTTTTTCTGAAATAGCTTTAGAGCCAGTATTAATTATTTGTGTTGTAATTTTTTTATATTCATTAATCAACTATTCCCTTGATATTAATATAAAAAAATAATTACTAAATAAATTGCTATTTATAACGAAAAATTAATAAATGTAATCTATACATAAAATAGATGTATATTTTGGGCGCAATAATTATAAAAAAAAAGAGCCTTTCGGCTCTTCTTTTTAAATGGTGGAGGTTAGGAGATTCGAACTCCTGACCCCCTGCGTGCAAAGCAGGTGCTCTACCAGCTGAGCTAAACCCCCACGAGGTCGTAATCAATTATCGATTACATTTATTATAATACATGGTGATTTTTTTTTGTAAAGTACCTTTTTAAAAATAATTAAAATTATCTGATAAGACTATTACTATTTATATTTTTTTGATATACTTATTTAGTAATTATTTTATTAGGAGTGCTTATGAATAAAAGTCAATCCGTTGGTATGTACGTTATATTAGGTGTTATGGTTCTAGCGTTTATATCAATGTTATTTACAGGTCCAACTACAAATACTAAAGAATTAACTTATACAGAATTTGTTCAAAAACTTGAAAATCATGAAATTAAAAGTGTTCAGATGGATAAAGATTCATTATTGGCGCTTCCTATTAAACAAGAGAAAGAAGTTAAACAACAAAATGTTAATCCATTATATGGTGCAACTAAAATTACTCCTACTCTTCAATATCATGTATTATTACCACACTCTTCTGACATTATGAAAAAGTTAGAAAATGCAAATGTTGATATAAGTGTTAAAAAACCTAGTGAGTCATCTCAACTAATTAATATTTTTGGTTCTTTAATATTACCATTATTATTTATTATATTTTTAGTTGTAATGGCAAAAAGTATCCAAGCAGGTGGCTCTCAAGCAATGTCTTTTGGTAAAAGTAAGGCTAAAATGCTTTTAGATAGTAAAGTAAAAACAACTTTTAATGATGTTGCTGGGATTGATGAAGAAAAGAAAGAACTCGAAGAAATCGTTGATTTCTTAAAACACGGCGAAAAATATATGAAGTTAGGTGCAAAAATTCCTAAAGGAGTTTTATTAGTTGGTGCTCCTGGTACAGGTAAAACTCTTATGGCAAAAGCTGTTGCTGGTGAAGCAGGTGTTCCTTTCTTCTCAATTAGTGGTTCAGATTTCGTTGAAATGTTTGTTGGGGTTGGTGCTAGTCGTGTAAGAGACTTATTCGATCAAGCAAAAAAACATCAACCTTGTATTATATTTATTGATGAAATTGATGCCGTTGGGCGTCAACGTGGTGCTGGTCTTGGTGGCGGACATGATGAAAGAGAACAAACTCTTAACCAACTTTTAGTTGAAATGGATGGTTTTGATAAAAATACAAATATTATTGTTATTGCTGCAACTAATAGACCTGATATTTTAGATAACGCATTACTTAGACCTGGTCGTTTTGACAGACAAATTGTTATTAATAAACCAGACGTTTTAGGGCGTGAGCAAATACTTAATGTTCACGCTGAAAATAAACCTTTAGCTAGTGAAGTTGATTTAAAAGTTTTAGCAAAAAGAACTCCTGGTTTTACGGGGGCTGATTTGCAAAATTTATTAAATGAAGCAGCTCTTCTAGCGGCTAGACATGATAAAACAGAAATTAACATGCCTGATTTAGAAGAAGCTATTGATAAAGTTATGGCAGGTCCAGAAAAGAAAAGTAGAATTATATCAGAAGAAGAAAAAACAAATACTGCATATCATGAAGTTGGACATGCTCTTTTAGCAAAGCTCCTTGAAAATTGTGACCCTTTACATAAAGTTTCTATAATACCGCGTGGTATGGCTTTAGGTATCACACTTACTTTACCTGAAAAAGATTATTTAACAATGAAAAAATCACAATTGTTAGATAGAATAACAATGACTCTTGGTGGACGTGTTGCAGAAGAAATAATTTATGGTGGAGAATCTGTGACAACAGGTGCGTCTAATGATTTAGAAAAAGTATCTGATATTGCAAGAAAAATGGTTACTTCATATGGTATGAGTGAAAAAATGGGTAATCTTACTTATGGAAAATCTGAAGAACACGTATTTATGGGACGTGATTTCGGTCATACTAGAAATTTCTCAGAAGAAATTGCTGCTGAAATTGATAAAGAAATTAAACGTATCGTAGATGAAAGATACCAAATAGCAAAAGATTTATTATCACAAAACCGTGATATGTTAGAATTTATTTCTAAAGCTTTATTAGAAAGAGAAACTCTTGATGAAAAAGAGTTTGATGATTTAATGAATGAAGTTTATAGAAGAAGAGAAAATCATATAGAAGGATAATAAGGTTATGTATGAATCAGAAAAACTAAATTTAATAATGCAACAATATAAGCTTTATACTGAACAAAAAGATGCTTTTATAAAGAGAAGCTTTAGTGTTAATCGTTTTTATATGGTTTTAGTAATTGTATTATTACTACTTGTTAATTTGACAAAAAATGTTGCTTTTGTTTATTCTATATCATTACCATTTATCTTTTCAATTATAGGAGTTGGTGTTTGTGTTTTGTGGTGGATGAATATGGATTCTTATAATCTTCTTATAAAAATTAAATTTGCAAAGGTTATTGAGGAAATAGAAAAACAATTACCTGTTCAACCATATACTATGGAACATAATGCTATTAATGAATTTAGGGAAAATAAAAAAGAATTTTTGTTTTCTGATATGCAAAAAGTTTTTGCAACAATTATGTTTATAGCATTTTTTGTTTGCTTTATTGATGAATTGATACCATTGATAATTAAACAATTTATTTAGAAGTAAAAGAATGTATGTTATAAGGATTATTAACTCCAAGAATTTTGTCGTGTAATCTTTTAAATCCTTTTCCATATGTATACTTCAATTCTTCAAATAAATTTTCTTGTATATCTAAAAGATACATATCATGAACAATAAGCTCTTTAATGAGAAATATTACGTCTGTATTTTTAGTCCACATAACATTTGTAGCATCAGGTTTAGAAGAATGTATTTTCCCCATTAATGCTTCTTTGTTATCTACACATAGAATAACCATTCTTCCATCTAAAGAGTTTTCTATATTTTTTGAAAAAGGATGCTCATATATTAATCCAAAATTGGGTTTAAGATTCCCATATGCTACAACTCTTACTTCTACGTTTCTATCATAAGCTTTAAATAGTTCTTCTTCAATTTCAGGGAAATCTTGTGGCCAAATTTCTACATAAATTTCTTTTTGGGCTGATTTTATAATTTCATTAGCTTTCTTTTTAATATTAGTTTCACCCTTTAAATTTAACACAGGTTCAGAATAATCTTCTCTAACCTCTGGTAAGTGAGAATCAAGGTATTCAAGGGTAGAAAGCATTTTTCTTTTAAATTGCTTTGTTAATTCCTTAGGATTAATAGGCGAATATTCTGCAGGTTTATTACTGGTTGATATGATAACTTTTTTTTCTAAAAGAGCTTTTAAAGTATCATAAGTTCTTGCTTGTGGTATATTTGCGATTTTACTTATTTCATATCCAGTTGCTGGATGTTTTTTTAATAGTGCAACATAAACTTTTGATTCGTATGTGTTGAATCCTAATTCTTTTAAATTCTCAATCAATTTATCCATTCTTATATATTATCAAAAATATTAAATAATTATAATAAGATATTAAGATAATATAAATGCATATTACCATTGTGTTAATATAAAATTATGAAAGTAGCAGATTATTTAATTGAAATATTAGTAAAACTTGGGGTAACTGAATATTTTGGATTACCTGGTGATTATAATTTTGATATCTTATATGCGATTCAAGATAATGTAGATGCAACTTGGATAGGATGTACCAATGAGCTGAATGCAGGCTATGCAGCAGATGGGTATGCAAGAGTTAAAGGTTATGGTGCCGTTGTAACTACATATGGTGTAGGAGAATTAAGTGCAATGAATGCTATTGCAGGAAGTTTTGCTGAAAATATTCCTGTAATTCATATTGTTGGTGTTCCTGCAACTAATCATATTGAAAATAATGTTTTGTTACACCATAATTTCCAAAATCCAAATTATTATGCATTTCAAAAAGCTTTTGAACCAGTTGTTGAAACAACTGCTTATTTAACAAAAGATAATGCAAAGCAAGAAATTGATAGAATTATTGAAGTATTTAGAAGAACCAAAAGACCTGTTTATCTTGCAATTCCTATGGATATTGCGTTGATGAATATTGATGGAGATGTTTCTCTTAGCAAAATTAAAAGTGATGAATCTGTATTAAAAGAATTTTTAAATATTGCTTCAGATATGATTAATTCTGCAAAATCTCCTGTGATAATTGGGGATACATTGATAAAAAGATATCAATGCGAAGAATTATATAGAAATTTTGCAGAAGAATCTAATATTCCAACAAGTAATTTCTTAATGGGAACAGGTATTATTGATTTTGATAAAAAGAATTATTTAGGTACATATATAAGTGCTTTCGGTAATGACACTGCTTGTAAATATTTAACAGAAACAGATTGTGCAATTTCAATTGGACCTATTTATAGTGATTTAAATACTTTTGGTTTCTCATTACCATACAAACCAGATGATCATATTGCGATTTATGGAACATATTCAATCATTAAGAATAAAAGATATGACAATATAATGATGGAAGATGTTTTAAGAGGATTAGCTGAGTTTGTAAATTCTAGAGAAAATGAAATTTATGTATCTGATACTGGATATAATAAGTCAGAGTTAAAAGGTGAAAAATTGACATCTGAATATATATATCCAAGATTACAAGAATTTTTTAAACCAAATGATTTGTTATTTATAGAAACAGGAATAATCATGCATGGATTTTCTGGGATGAAATTACCTTCAAATATAATAGCAAATACTCAAACTCTATGGGGTTCAATTGGTTGGGCAACTCCTGCAACATTAGGCGGTTGTTTAGCTGATAAAACAAGAAGAGTAGTATTATTTACGGGTGAAGGTTCTCATCAGTTAACAGCTACTGAAATTGGTAATATGATGAGACAAGGTGTTAAACCTATAGTTATTGTTTTAAATAATTCAGGTTATACAATTGAAAGAATTTTATCAAATGATCCTGAAGATGAATTTAATAATATTTCTGATTGGAATTATTCAAAGCTTCCAGAGTTGTTTGCTGGAGATGTTTGGACTGCGCAAGCTAGTACAGATAAAGAATTTGATACAGCTTTAAAATTAGCAGAACATCAAGACAAGCTTTGCTATATAGAAATATTTACTGATAAAATGGATTTACCTTTTATTACTGCAAAAACTATAGAAAGACTAAACAAACAAAAACAAGACGCACTTGAAAAAACTCCTAGTTTTAGCTAAAATTCAAACAAATGAGTACAAATAGCAAAACAAAATTATTAGTTATATCAGGATCATCTGGAGTCGGTAAGGGTACAGTTATAAAATCCCTTTTAGAAAAGTGCTCAAATATTAATTTGTCAGTTTCTTGTACTACTAGAAATCCACGTCCGGGAGAAGAACACGGAGTAAATTATTTCTTTTTGTCTAAAGAAGAGTTTAAAGAAAGTATTGCAAACGATGATTTTCTTGAGTGGGCAGAGTTTTCTGAAAATTTTTATGGTACAAGAAAGTCTTATATAGAAAAATGTTTAAATAATAATCAGAATGTTTTGTTAGAAATAGAAACTCAAGGTGCATTACAAGTTAAAGAAAAAATGCCTGAGGCTGTTTTAATATTTATTGCACCACCTTCTATTGAAGAATTAGAGGCAAGGTTAAGAGGTCGTCAAACAGAGACAGAGGACGCAATTCAAAAACGTCTTAATTTTGTAAAATTAGAAATGGAAAACTCAAAAAAATACGATTACATTGTCGTAAATGATACTGTTGAAAATGCAGTAAACAAAATTATAGAAATAATTGGAGTATAAAGTGTTAAAAGGTAAAACTATTTTAGTAGGTATATCAGCAGGTATTGCTGCATACAAGATTTGTGAACTTATAAGAATGTATAAAAGAGCAGGAGCAAGCGTAAGAGTTATGATGACTCCTAATTCTCTACATTTAGTCACCAAACTTACACTTGAATCACTTTCTCAAAATGAAGTATTTGTTGAAAATTTTGATATAAAAGAATACAAACCAGAACATATTTCACTATGTGATGAAGCCGATATAATGGTTTTAGCCCCTGCAACAGCTAATACTATTTCAAAAATAGCAAATGGTATATGTGATAATCTTTTAACATCAACAGTATGTGCTTTTAATAAACCAATAATTTTAGCGCCAGCAATGAATACAAATATGTGGAACAATAAATTTGTTCAAGAAAACTTGCAGAAATTATCTAATAACAATTATCATATATGTAATCCAGAATGTGGTTTCCTAGCTTGTGGAACTGAAGGGGTTGGGAGATTATGTGAACTTGAGACTATTTTTGATAAAACAGTCGAAGTTTTAAACAATAATAAAAAGTTAATAGGTAAAAAAATAGTTATTACAGCAGGTGGAACAGTTGAAAAGCTTGATCCTGTAAGATATATATCAAATTTTTCATCGGGTAAGATGGGAGTAGCATTAGCTGATGTTGCATATCAAATGGGGGCTGAAGTTACTTTGGTTTCAACCTTTAATATTGATAAACCTTATAATGTTGTAAAAGTTCAATCTGCAATAGATATGGAAAAAGAAGTAACTAAATATAATAACAATGTAGATTGTATAATTATGGCAGCTGCAGTTGCTGATTATAGAATAAAAGATTATAGCGAACAGAAGATGAAAAAAACTTCTGATGATGAAATAGTAATTCAGTTAGTAAAAAATCCTGATATATTAAAGAAAATTTCAGCAGAAAAAAATACAACAAAAATTGTTGGTTTCTGCGCAGAGAGTGAAAATTTACTAGAAAATGCTAAAATTAAGATTAAAAACAAAGGTTGTGATTATTTAGTTGCGAATGATATTTCAAGAAAAGATATCGGCTTTTCAAGTGATGAAAATGAAGTTTATATATTAGATAATAATTTAAATATTGAACATATCGAAAAAGATTCAAAACTAAATATTGCACATAAAATTTTGGAGATAATTTTTGAATAAATATGAATTAGTATCAAAGATAGAAAAAATTGCACCTTTAGAAACTCAAGAAGATTGGGATTGTTCTGGTTGGGTTGTTGATACTAAGAATTCAGAAGTTAAGAAAGTAATGTTAGCATTAACTATTACTGACGATATTGTAAATCAAGCAAAACAAAGAGGATGTGATATGATAGTGTCACACCATCCAATGTTTTCTGTTCCATTAAAATATAAAGACATTAATATTTATGCATCTCATACCCCAATGGATAAGGCAAAAGGTGGAACTACAGAAACTCTTATACAAGAGTTAGGATACAATGATGTAGAGTTTATTAATGATTTTGTAAGAAGAGTTCAAACAGATATTAGTGTAGTAGATTTTAGAAAAAAATTAGATAAAATCTCAAATAATGTAAGGTTAATTAATAATAATTCTGTTGAACATATAAACAAAATAGATTTTTGTGCAGGTTCTGGTGCTGATTTTATCGAAAGTTCAGATGCTGATGCTTTTGTGACTGGAGATTTAAAATATCATACAGCGGTTGAAACAAATAAAGTTGTATTTGATATTGGTCATTTTGAAAGTGAAATATTGGTTCTTAAAAGATTTAAAGAAATTTTAGGAATTGATGTGGAGATTGCAAATGAAAAAAGTCCTTTTATTTAGTATAATATTTTCTTTTTTTATCTCACTTGCTGCGATTGCATATGAAACAATAATTATAGACTTCCCTAAAAAAACAAAGTGGGATGTTGCTTTTTACCGAAATATTGGAACAGAAGCAATATTACAATATGTTCCAAATGGTGAAAGTTATAATAAATGGACACAAACTGTAATTGTTCACTCTTACAAAGATTATACATATTCTGCGGGGCAATTATCCGATATCTTGACTGCTCAATTACAACGTCAAAATCCTACAGGTAGATATAGTTATCTTGTTTATTCAAGTGTTGATGCAATAGCTGTAAGGTCAACAAATTCTTATAATAAAATACCAGCTCAATCTGAAATATTTAGAACGACTAAAGCTGCAGAGGGTTTAATGACTATTCAATATATTGATAGAAATAAGACTCGATTTAAAGAAAATTATAGTATGTGGTTGAAAATTATAAGAGATGCAAGAACATATAATAGTTATTGGAGAGATAATAGAATTTTAAATAAAAGTGAAAGCTATGAATTATAAAAGTTACATAAAACTTTATGTGTGTTTGTTATAATTTTGTATTCTGGTTTGTTTTCTAAGCACTTTTGAGTTTTATATTTACATCTTTCATAAAATTTGCAATAGTTTGTATTATCAAAAGATATTTCTGATAAATCAACTTTTTTAGGTGTTTTGTTAATATTAGGAATAGAATCTAATAGTAGTTTGGTGTATGGATGTTGCGGATTGTTGAAAATCTCTTCTTTGGTTCCTATTTCTACTAATTCTCCTAAATACATAATACCAACTCTATCTGCAATATAACGAATTACATTTAAATCGTGAGAAATAAACAATATTGTAATATCATATTTATTTTGTAATTCTTTAATCAGATTAAGTATTTGAGCTTGTATACTCGCATCTAAAGCACTAACAGGTTCGTCAGCAATAATAAATTCAGGATTAAGCATTAATGCTCGAGCTATTGCAATTCTTTGTCTTTGTCCTCCTGAAAATTCGTGAGGATAAAGAGATAAGTGGTATTCAGAAAGACCTACTTGTGTTATTTTTTCAAAAACTCTTTGTTTTATTTCATCTTTTTTTAAGTTTGTATTAATAATCAAGGGTTCTGCAAGAATGTCTTTAATTTTCATTTTAGGATTTAAACTTGCATAAGGATTTTGAAAAATCATTTGAACTTTTTGTGTAAATTGTTTAGTTTGTGTTTTATTTAGCTTAAGAATATTATCGTTATTATAAAAAATTTCTCCAGATTCTGGTTTTACAAGTTTAATAATTGCTTTTGATAGAGTTGATTTTCCACAACCTGATTCTCCTGCAATTGCAAGAATTTCACCTTTATTTATAGATAAGGAAAAATTATCAACAGCTTTTATGCTTGTTTTTTGTCCAAGGTTTGATGAAGTATAAGTAACATTTAAGTTTTTTATTTCTAAAATATTTTCAGACATATTAGTATAATTAAACTATAATTCTCTTCTTCCTTCAATTGCCTTAGCAAGGGTAACCTCATCGGCATATTCTAAATCTGCACCTACAGGTAATCCAAAAGCAATTCTAGATATTTTAATACCAAAAGGCTTAATTAGTTTAGTAAGGTATAAACTTGTTGCTTCTCCTTCAACAGAAGGTGATAATGCAAGTATAACTTCTTGAACTCTATCATCTGTTAATCTTGTTAGTAGTTCTTTAATCCTAATATCATCAGCACCAATTCCGTCCATTGGAGAAATTAATCCTTGTAAAACATGATATAGTCCGTTGTATTCATTTGTTTTTTCAATAGCAATTAAATCTTTAGTTTCGGCAACGATGCATATAACCGATTTATTTCTGCTTGAAGAAGAACAAATTTCACAAGGGCTTGATGTAGATAGATTGAAACATATTTCACAAGCTTTTGTTTGTTCTTTAGCTAATACAAGAGCTTCCGCAAATTTTTGAACTTCGCTCATTGGCATCTTTAATATATGAAAAGCCATTCTTTGAGCTGATTTTGGTCCAATTGACGGAAGCTTTTGAAATTGTTCTATTAAAGCTGCTATTGCTTTAGGATATATCATTAGCAAAGCCCTGGAATACTAATACCACCAGTTACAGCTTTTAATTTAGTTTCCATTTCTTTAGAAGCTTTTTCGCTTGTTTGTAAAATTGCAGTTGTAATTAAATCTTCTAAAGTTTCTAATGTATCATCATCTACAGATTCAGGATTTTCAGGATTTAGTAATTCTTTAGATAATTTAATTGATTTAAATTTACCTTGTCCATCACAAGTAACTTTTACTGCTCCTCCTGCTGCTTCCCCATTAATTTCAGCAGATGCTAATTCTTCTTGTACGCTTTTCAATCTTTTTTGTATATTTTGTGCTTGTTGCATCATTTGCATCATGTTCATAACAAATTACCTCCTGAGTATTTTTTATTATACAATAAATATTATGAAAAACAAAACCTATCTTAATGAAAGTGTAAAAAACGGATACCTTTTAAAATGGCATAAAATGCCTGTAAATGTATATATTGCACCTATGAAATTTTATTCAAAACAAGGTGAAGATTTAATATACAGAAAAATGGTTGTAGGTGCACTTGAAGAATGGGAAAATGCAAGTGAAGGATTGGTTCAATTCAATCTTGTAAATACTTTGTTAGAATCTCAAATAAATGTTGATTGGAAAAGAGTTGATAGAAGTGCATTAGGACACTGTACTTATAACTATGATAATTATAAAAGATTATATGGTGCAGAAGTTTCAATCGGTTTAACAGATGGACTAATTCATGAAAAATATAATTCTAATGAAGAAGTTTACCATACAATACTTCATGAAATAGGTCATTCTATTGGTTTGGGACATAGTCCATATGATACTGATATTATGTACACCCCTCACAAATATGGAGTTGTATCATTATCTGACAATGATAAATATTCAGTACAATGGTTGTATAAATTACCTTCAGCAACTGAAGTGAGAGCTATTGGTCAACAATTTTCAATAATGACAGATTCTGATATTGATATGATTATAAGTAAAATTGATAATCAGGATGATTATGAAAAATATGAAGATAATCAACCAAGTAAGCCAAGTAGAAATTTATTAGATGAAACAGATAATATTGCAAATGTAAGACGTTATAATATGATGATTCAACATGTTGGAATCTCAGAAGATATGCGTCAATTTTTTATTAATAAAAATAGGAAAAAATAGAAATATATTTATTCTTATTTTGTTTTTAGCATTTCACGCAATTTTTTAAGTTGGTCACGGATTTCAGCAGCTCGTTCAAAGTCTAGAATTTTTGCAGCTTTATGCATATCTTTTTCTAATTTATCAATTAATTTTGGTAAATCTTTTTTATCGATATTCAAATCGACCATTTCTTCTGCAATAATATCTTCTAAATCTCTGTAACTTGCAACTAGAGATAACAAGTTATTTTCAATTGGCTTCTTGATAGTCTTAGGAATAATTCCATATTTTGTATTATATGCAATTTGAACTTCTCGACGTCTATTTGTTTCATCAATTGCGCGTTGCATAGAACCTGTAATTTTATCAGCATACATAATAACTTCACCACAAGCATTACGAGCGGCACGACCGATTGTTTGAATCAAACTTGTATCAGAACGTAAAAATCCTTCTTTATCAGCATCCATAATCGCTACTAATGAAACTTCTGGAATATCCAAGCCTTCTCTTAATAGGTTAACCCCGATTAATACATCAAACTCTCCTAGTCTTAAATCTCTTAAGATTTCAACACGTTCAATCGATTTTATATCACTATGTAAGTATCTCACCTTTATATCTTGTTGTAAGAAATAATCGCAAAGTTCTTCTGCCATTTTCTTTGTTAATGTTGTGATTAAAACCCTCTCATGTCTTTCAACTCGTTTATTTATTTCTGTTATTAAATCGTTTATTTGAGTATCTATAGGGCGCACACTAATTTTAGGATCAACAAGTCCTGTAGGTCTGATGATTTGTTCAACTAATTGTTGTGATGTGGATGTCTCAAATTCTGCAGGAGTTGCTGATATATATATTTTTTGATGAACTCTTTCAAAAAATTCTTCATCTTTTAATGGTCTGTTATCTTTTGCGCAAGGTAGTCTAAAACCATAATCTACAAGTACATTTTTTCTTGCTCTATCTCCATGATACATCCCTCTTAATTGTGGAATAGTAACATGTGATTCATCTATTACAGTTAAAAAATCCCCTTGAAAATAATCTAATAATGTAGCAGGTGGAGTTCCTTCAGGACGGCGTTCTATTATTCTTGAATAATTTTCAATCCCAGAACAATATCCCATTTCTTTTATCATTTCAATATCATATTTAACTCTTTGTTGCAATCTTTGAGATTCTAAGATTTTGTTTTCGTTTTCTAATTCTGCAACTCTATTTTTTAGTTCTTGTCTAATTATTGCAATAGTTTCATCGACATTATGATCATCAGACAGGTAGTGAACAGCCGGATATATTACAACTTTATCAGGTGTTTCAAGTATTTCACCTGATACAGGATCGATTCTTACAATTTTTTCTACTTCATCCCCAAAGAAGCAAATTCTTGTAATAATTTTTTCGTATGCTGGCATGATTTCAACGACATCACCGCGAACTCTAAACATTGCTCTATCTAGTGCAACATCGTTTCTTGAATATTGAACACTTACTAAATGTTTAATTAAATCATCTCTATCTATTTCATCTCCTAAATTAATTTCAACAGAACCTTTGAAATAATTTTCAGGCAACCCCAAACCATATATACAACTAACAGATGCAACAACAATAACGTCATTTCTTTCATATAAGCTTCTTGTTGTGTTGTGTCTTAGTTTATCAATTTCATCATTTATACTTGCAGATTTTTCTATATAAGTGTCTGTTCTTGGAATATATGCTTCCGGTTGATAATAGTCATAATAACTTATAAAATATTCAACAGCATTTTCTGGGAATAATTCTTTTAACTCACTGTATAACTGAGCAGCCAATGTTTTGTTATGAGCTATTACCAATGTTGGTTTTTGAACTTTTTCTATAACATTAGCAATAGTAAATGTTTTTCCTGAACCTGTAATACCTAAAAGAGTTTGAGAGTCATAGCCTTCTTGAACTCCTTTTACTAATTGTTCAATTGCTTTAGGTTGATCTCCTGCAGGTTTATATTTAGAATATATTTTAAATTTTTTATCCATAAAATTATTATACAACTTGTAAATTTTTTTACAAAAAATAGCAAATTATTTTTTGTTCATGTTTTTATCATAATATAAGTGTGTAGAAAATAAGGAGACTGGATAGTTGGTAGGAATAAATAATAAGTTCCAAGGACTAGAGAATTTTAGAAGTTCTCAAAAAGGAAATGGGCAAATAAAAGAGTCTAAGAAGGTAAAAGTAGCCAAAGATGATATATATATGAAATGGCCACTTAGAGGATTAGCTTATTCAAATGAAATTGGAGAAGTTATTCGTCCAATGAGTGGTTTATTAGCTAATTTATTATGGATTCCTGCTATTGGTTATATTGCAGCCGATGTAGGTGATAAATATAAACATAATGAATATGGGGAGCACGATCCAAGTAAAAAAAGAGCTGGGAAACAATTATCATTCCAAATGCTTGCGAGTGTGTTCTTGCCTACTGCAGCCGTAAAAGTTGGTCAAAAACTTACAAATATAATCTCTTCTAAAGGTAAAGATAAATTGGCGCTTAACCATAGAGAAGATATTACTAATAGAATCCTTGATTCTATGAATAAAGGTACACACGAAAAATTTGTTGATGCTACAACAGGTTTAGTTGATAGAGCTAAATATACTCAACATATAATGGAAAACTTTGCAGAAATAGATAAACATAAGAAAACTCATAATAAAATGTTTGAACCAATTGCCAAGGTTGTAGATTTTATTAAAAGACCATTTGAAGCAAAACCTAAAACTGAAAATATTCAAAAATATGTTGCTAAAACAATTGATAATGTAATGGATATGCGTGAAGCATTACTTGATGGTAAGAAACCAACAAATGTTTCAGAAAAATTATTCAAAGCATTTGAAAAAGCTGCTAAAGGCGGAAATTTAGAACAAAAGAAAAGTGCAGCATTCAACGTTATCAAAAAAGCTCAAGGTAGTAAATTATTCAAAAATAATGCCTTAAAATCATTAGGAGGATTTATTGCTCTTGGTCTTGCAATGAAACCTATTGATAACTTTGTTGAACATGTATTAATTGAAAAATATATCGGACCTACAATCGATAAATTAGGTTCAAATAAACCTTGGAAACCATTATCAGAAGTAGCTAAAGGTGATGATAAAGGAAATAAAGCTTCAGCTGCCTAAAAGTAATGTCCCATCAAGGGTTAATGTAGTAGTTTCTTTAAGTTGCGGGTAATCATCTAATTGGTTATCCGCAACAAATTTTATTGCTTCATTTCTTGCAAGTTCAAGAATTTTGGAATCTTTTACAATATCTGAAATTATTAAATCTGGAAGCCCACTTTGTCTGACTCCTAAAAATTCACCAGGTCCTCTTAGTTGTAAATCTTTTTCTGCGATAACAAATCCATCATTAGTTTCTGTCATTATAGATAATCTATTTCTTGTCTCTTGAGATTTTGAAGAAGTTGAAATAATGCAATATGACTGTAAATTACATCTCCCAACACGTCCTCTTAATTGATGTAATTGAGGTAAACCGAATCTTTCAGCATTTTCGATTACAATTACTGTTGCATTAGGAACATCAACCCCAACTTCTACAACTGTTGTTGATACTAAAATATCATACTCTTTATTTTTAAATTTGGTCATTACTTCATCTTTCTCAGAATTTTTCATTTTTCCATGTAATAAACCAACTTTTAGATGAGGAAATACACTATTTTGTAACCTTTCAGCCTCAACTGTTGCAGCTTTTGCTGACAATGTTTCACTTTCTTCTATAAGAGGATAAACAACATACGCTTGATGTCCAGCCTTAACTTCCATTTCGATTAAGTAGTAAATTTGTTTTTTAGGAACTCCCATTTTAGTTATAATAGGTTTTCTGCCTTTTGGGAGCTCATTAATAATGGTTAAGTCTAAATCACCATTCATCGTAATAGCAAGAGTTCTAGGAATAGGAGTTGCTGTCATAGTAAGTATTTGCGGATTTTGTCCTTTTTTTCTTAATGATAATCTTTGTTTTACACCGAATCGATGTTGTTCATCGATTACAACAGCACCTAAATTAGCAAAATCTATATTATCTTGTATTAATGCTTGTGTTCCAACTGCAATATCTAATTGTCCATTTCTTAATGATACTTCAGATAATTCTCTTTGTTTTTTGCCTATACTACCTATAAATAAGCCAACACTTAAACCTAATGGAGTTAACCAATTGACAAAATTATTATAATGCTGCTGAGCAAGAATTTCAGTTGGAGCCATAATTGCTCCTTGATAACCATTTTCAATGGCTGCTAATAACATAATACAAGCAACTACAGTTTTACCAGAACCAACATCACCTTGTAATAATCTTTGCATTGGCTCTTCTGAACTCATGTCTGATAAAATATCATCAACAGCCTTTTTTTGAGCGGAAGTAAGTTCAAACGGTAACTGCTTTATAAATTTATTAACAAGCCCATTTTCTTTTATTTTTAATGGGAGTGCTTTATTTTCAGTTTTATTTTTTTCTCTAATCATTGCAAGTTTTAGCTGAATTAAAAAGAATTCTTCAAAAACTAACGTATATCTCGCTTTTTCTAACATTTCCATACTGTCTGGAAAATGTATTTGTTCGATTGCAACACTTTTATTCAATAAATCATATTTTTTGATTAAATAATCTGGTATTACATTTACAATAGAGGATTTATAAAGTTGAATTGCATTATATATAGCTTTACGCAATGTTTTCAAATTCATATTCTCACAAAGTGAGTAAACAGGAACAATTCTTCCGATATTCAAATCTGTTTTTGTTAGAAAATCCTCAGACATTATTGAATAACTAACATTTTCAAGTGTTTTTGAATAATCAAAATTATTAATTTTAACAGTTCCTGAAATAATTATTCCTGCACCTTGTGGGAATTGTTTTTTAGTTCTTTCAAGTGCATATTTATTACTTTTATTGAAAAAATTCAAAATAAAACTACCTGTTTCGTCTTGTATTTTTACTTTAACAACTCCTAAACCTTTTGGTGTTGTGAATGCTTCAACTCTTTTTATATAGCCAAAAACTGTTGTATTTTCGCCTTCAACCAAATTTTTGATTAAAGTTCTTTTGGAATAATCAATATGTTTTCGTGGTAAATAAAATAACAAATCACTTGCTGTAAAAATTCCAAGTTTATTTAATATTGCAGCTACCTTAGGTCCAACACCTTTAACATAAGTAACAGATGAAAAAGGATTTAATTTTGCATCTACTTGTTTTTTATCTTCTTCTTGTTGTTTTAATTCTGATTTAATTGCATTTATTAGATATTCTATAGACTTTTTCCTTTGTGGCATTGTATCCATTGAATATTGTTCAAAATGAGATAAAACAAATTTCCATCTTTCTGGTATAGAAGATGTTTTTATAAATTTTCTAATTTCGCTACGTATAAAACTAGAAAAACATTTTGTCTTTCCTCTTATATCAATATATTTATACTTAGCCTCTATCTCAATAGCTTTTTTTATTTGCTCTATATTACTATCCAATTAGACTGATAACCTCATACAAGTCCATTTTTTTAGATTTTCCTCTAATGGTTACATTAGAAATTTTTATTACATCTACAATATTTTTAACGCAGGCATAAGTAGAGCTACTTATTAAAAAGTTTGTTTTATAAGTTTTATTGTAGCTTTCAATTCTACTTGCCAAGTTTACCATATCACCTATTACTGTGTATTCCATTCTTTTTTCAGAACCAATATTACCAACAAAAGCTTCGCCTGTATTAATACCTACTCCGATTTCAATTTTAGGTTTTCCTTCACTTAACCATTTTTGTTGTAATTCATTAACTTTTTCAAGCATTTCTGCGGCGCATCTTATTGCATTTACAGGGTGGTTTTCATCTTGAATTGGCTCTCCAAATATAACCATTACAGCATCGCCAATAAACTTATTTATTACTCCATGATGCTTAGTTACAATAGGTTCCATTTCTGTAAAATATTCATTTAAAATAACTGAAACTTCATCTGCGGATAATTTTTCACTTATTGATGTAAAACCTCTAATATCTGAGAATAAAACTGTTACGTTTGCTTTTTTTCCACCAAGCTTTAATTCATCAATGTTTTTAACAACACTTTTCATAATATCTTCAGAGATATACTTACCCATTGCGGTTTTTATTTTTTCTTTGTTTTTACCTTCTAAAATAAATCTATGAGAATAAGCAAAAATCATTGTTATTAATTCTAAAGAAATTGGAGTAATAACACTAATCGCAACCCCATTGTGGAAACAATTTGAGCATATTAAAAGGTAAGTAATAGTTATTAATAATATTAATGTTGCAGATGCAAATACTGAAAAATTTCGAATTAATAAATATGCAAGAATCATTAAAGCAAATGTAATTAGAAAATTTTTACCCGCATCTAGCTGAGTCATAAAATCTTCTGATAATAAGTTGTCTAAAACAGTTGCTTGAACATCTACTCCTGAATGTTCATTACTAACAGGAGTCCTTTGAATATCTGATAATCCCGTTGCTGCTGCTTTTACATTTGCACCAACAAATACAATTTTATTTTCAAATTCTTTTGGATTAATTATAGGTTGTTGACCAGATTTTACTTGATCATATGATTCCATTATATCAACTGCGGAATATGTTTTATGTGAATAATTTGTATTTCCGTATCTTTTATAATACTTAATTAAAGAATATATTCCTCCAAAATCATTATTCCTAGGGATTTTAATTTCAGAGTGTTCTCCTACTATATAGTCATCATAAACAATATAGCCTTCATTTCCGTGAAGAAAAGAATATGTTCTTAATGCTAATGATTGATATAGTTTATTATCATATTGAATAACATAAGGTATACTTCTTAAAAAACTGTCTTTACTAACAGGAGTTTTTACAGATCCTACCATTTTGATTGAATTAAAATATGGTTGAGGAAATGGTAAAATTTCTTTGTAGTAGTTTTCAGATTTAATAGTTCTTTTATCTTTAATATCAAGTTTAAATTTTTTATCGAATTTTTTATCATATTCTTGAGATTTTTCTGCTCTTGGATTAATTAATAAATCGAAACCTGATATAAGATTATTAGTTTTCTTTATAGAATTAAAATATTTTATATCGGATTGAGGATTATCAATATCAGGTGTTACAAAAATAGAATCACTAACTATAGCAGATGGCTTAGCATATTCATTGAGATAATCAAAAATTTTACAATATAATTCTCTTTTCCAAGGCCAACGATATTTACCAATAGATTTATCGTCAATTACAATAATAACTGTATCTTCTCTAGCGGGTTTTGTTGCAGTAAAGTTTTTTACCATAAAATTAAAAGCTTTAGGTTCAAAGAAATTATTTGATATTGAATATGCAATGAGCATAAAAATTAGTACTGATATGAATATAATTAAAGCTTTTAAAAATTTCATAAAAACGTCCTTTTTATTCTTTTATGATATAATAAATTTAAGAAAAAGGATAGATTATGAGTAGAAATTTAATAAAATTAATATCAGAAGAAAAAATATACCCAATTATTCGTTGCAATGATGCCTCAAAGGCAGAAGATATTGCAAATGCATTAATAGAGGGTGGAATAAAAGTTTTAGAAATAAATATTGAGAATGCATCTTTGTATGAAGTAATAGAAAGAGTTTCTAAAAAAGCAGTAGTATGTGCAGGAAGTATAATTACTAATCTTCAAGCAACACAAGCTTTTAAATCTGGAGCAACTCTTTTTTCATCACCAATATTTCAGATGAATATGGTAAAGATTTCAAAAAATATAGGAGTTCCTTTTATTGCTGGTACTTCTACTGCAAATGAAGCATATAATGCTTGGAAAGCAAGAATTCCTTTAATAAAATTATTCCCAGTAACAGCAATGGGCGGTGTTCAATATTTTGAAGAATTGATGCGTCAAATGCCATTTTTAAATCTTATGCCAATGGGGAATATAAAATTAAATGAAGTTAAAGACTATATTCAGGCAGGTGCCACATCTGTTGGTGTTGGTAGAGATTTCTATGAAAATTTAGCTTTGAATGAAATAACAGAACGAGCAAAGAATATATTATCTCAAATTAAGGAATTATCTTAATGGAAAAAACTCTTGACATTATCGCAATCGGTGAATGTTTGCTTGAGTTATCTACGAATCAAAGTTTTGAAAACTCAGAAACTTTTAATTTATCTTTTGGTGGTGATGTAATTACTTCTGCTGTTGCTGCTAAAAAATTAGGCTCAAGAGTTGGAATTATTTCATCTATTGGTAATGATTATTTTAAAAATGTGCTGTTAGATAAGTTAAATCAAGAAGGTTTTGATATTTCTCATATTGCAATATGTAATGAGAAAAATGGTCTATATTTGTCAGGTCGTTCTGATAAGAATGAATTAATTACATATAGAAGAAAAGTTGCAAGTAACAATTTAAGTTTAAATGATTTTAATGAGGATTATATTAATTCTGCTAGAGCGATTTATTCTACAGGGATAACTCAGTCTTTGTCAATGCAGTCAAATCAATTGGTTAAAAAAGTTTATGAGTATGCTAAAGCTAATGATATAATAACTGCGTATGATCCTAATTATACATCTTCTTTTATGACAACTTACGATACAAAAGAATATTTGGAAGATATAATTGAGAATATTGATGTTTTATTTATGAGTTTAAAGAATGATGCTGAGTCTTTATATGAACTTACATCAATTGAAAAGATTGTAAATTATTTTACGGATTATGGTGTAAAATTAATTGTTGTAAAATCACATTTAGATAATGGCTATTTTGTTAATTATAATGGAAATACTGAATTTTGTCCGTTTTATAATGAGCATAAAGCTATTCATACAATGGGTGCTGGGGATGTGTTTAATGGTGGTTTTTTATCAGCAATAACAAATGGTTATAAGCCATTAGAAGCTGCTCAGATAGCAGCAAAACAAGCTGGTATATATATAGATAGAATGGGACAAATTAAAGATATTCCTACATCTGAAGAATTATTGAGGTTGTAATGAAAAAAATATTAATTTCAGGATATTATGGGTTTGATAATTACGGCGACGAAGCAATTTTAAATGTTTTATTATCTCATTTAAAAGGTAATGATATAACTGTTTTATCTGCTAATCCTAAGAAAACTGCAAGTATTCATGGTGTAAATTCTATAAATTCTTTTAATCCTGAATTAATAATGAAAAAATTAAATGAATTTGATGTTTTAATATCTGGTGGTGGAAGTTTACTTCAAAATGTGACAAGTAATAAAAGTTTATTGTATTATTGCGGTTTGATATTTATGTTTGCATCTTTAAAGAAAGATGTAATCATATTTGCGCAAGGGATAGGTCCTATAAATGGCTTTTGGGGTAGATTTATTGCTAAAAAAGCATTAAAAAAATGTAAATATATATCAGTGCGAGATGAAAAAAGTTTAGAATTATTGAAAAGTTGGGGAATTAACCATGCTAAATTAGTTTGTGATCCAATTTTTGACTTACAATTGCCAGAACGTCGCAAAACTAGAAAAATAGGTATTCAATTAAGAAAATTCCATACTTTAACAGATGAATTATTCGATGAGATTATAAAACAAATAGCTTTGAAATTTAGTGATAGAGAAATTGAATTGATTGCATTTCAAGATGCAGAAGATGTAGGAATATCACAAGTATTTATAAATAAATTGAAGAAAAAAAATCCAACAGTAAATGTTAAATTAGTACAAAATTTAACAAATGATCAGATAATTCAAAGAGTTTCTGAGTATGATTATTTAATAGCAATGAGATTTCATGCTTGTCTATTAGGTTTAAAATATGGAATAAAAACATTGGCTATATCATATGATCCAAAAGTAGAAAATCTTGCTAAAGATGCTAAAATCCCATATCTCTTAATGGATTCTAAGAAAAATAATTATACAAAGGCTTTTGAAGATTTAGATAATTTAACTCCTTTCAATTTATTGAATTACGCTAATACCAAAATTTTCAATTGGGAAGATACAGGTATTGATGAATTACTTAATAGTTAGTCTTTAATTGCAGATTTTGAACGTAATTTTCTATGGTATGTAATTGCAAATCTATGTGCTTCATCTCTTATTCTTTGGATTAAAAACATTACGTTTGAATCCATTGGGATTCTTATAGATTCTGATTGATGAGGTAAAAATACTTCTTCTTCTCTTTTTGCTAAAGATACAAAATCGATATCATTCATTCCAATTTCTTCAACTATTTCCATAACTGAAGATAACTGTCCTTTTCCACCATCAATAATAATAAGATTAGGCTTAGCCCATTTTGGTTCTCCCATACGAGCAAGTCGTCTTGATAAAACTTCTTTCATTGAAAGAAAATCATCAGGTTTTCCTTCTGTTGTTTTAACTTTAAAACGACGATATTCTGATTTCTTAGATTGCCCATTTTCAAATACTACCATTGATGCGACTGTATTTGTTCCTTGAATATGAGATATATCATAACATTCAATTCGGTGTGGAAAAGTTCTTAATTTTAGTTTTTCCATTAGATATGAACCAATCTCATTAAAATCATTTCTTATACTTGTAAGTTTTTTTATTTTTGCGGTTTCAAGTAAATTTTTAGCATTTTTATGTGCAAGTTCTGTTAACTCTTTCCCTCGTTGGGTTTTCCCGTAACTTATTTTTATATTTTTTCCTGATAATATTTTTAACCATTCTTGATAGAGTTCTTTTTCTCCAATATTTTCTAAGTCATTTGATACAATTTTATCAGGGAATTCTAACATTAAATTAGAATAGTATTCCCTAAAAAATGTTTTAAATAGTTCAGTTGTATCTTCATTTTCTTCAAAATATGTAAAATCCTTTTTATCGATTAGTCTACCTTCTCTAATTAAAAGAATAGTAATTGCTAAAATTCCATCTTCATGGATTGTAGCGATTATATCTTGGTTTAATTTAGTATTTTCAAAGACTACTTTTTGTCGTTCTAATGTTTTTTGTAAATCTAAATAACTATCTCTTAGTTTTGCTGCTTTTTCAAACTGTTCATTTGAAGCATATTTTTCCATTTCTTCTTTTAATTTTTTTAATAGCTCAGATTGTCTTCCTGCTAAAAATAATTCAACTTGTGAAACTAATGCTTTGTAATCTTCTGATGAAATTTTATTTTGACAAGGAGCCATACAACGACCAATATGATAATAAAGGCAAGGTCTATTAGAAAATTTTGGCGTTTTGCATTGTTTTAGTGGAAATATCTTTTTTAGAAAATCCAATGTAGAATGCATAGCTCTTATATCAGTATATGGTCCATAATATTTCCCTTTTTCTGGATTCATATTCTTTTTTCTGACAATTGTAATTCTTGGATAATCTTCTGCAGTGATTAGAAAATATGGATATTTTTTATCATCCTTTAGTAATATATTGTATTTTGGTTTATATTTTTTTATTAAGTGAGATTCTAAAATTAAAGCTTCAACTTCAGAATCTGTAATAATATATTCCATTCTTTCAATTTGTGAAACAAGAACAGCAACTTTTACACTATCATGTTTTTTATGGAAATAGCTGTATACTCTTCTTTTTAAATTTTTAGCTTTTCCGACATAAATAACTTCATTTTCGTTATTATAATAAATATAACAACCAGATAATGTTGGAATTAGTTTTAATGTTTCAGCTAATTGTTCGTTCATATGTTAATTATAGCATATTATTTAACAATCATTTCTGATAGTAATTTTTCAGCTTTTTCTCTTTGTGGGTCTTTATGTGCAATAAAGTCTTTTTCGCTATATTTAATAATATAGTCAGGGGTAATACCTTTTTTATTTATATCCGAACCATTAGGAGTCAAATATTTTGCTATTGTAAGGTTTAAACCTGTTGAGTTTGGTAATGGTATAATTCTTTGAACCATTCCTTTACCAAATGTTTTTGTTCCGACAAGTACGGCTTTATGATGATCTTTTAATGCTCCTGATAAAATTTCACTTGCACTTGCACTCGCTCCATCTACTAATATCACAACAGGCTTATCAATTATTATTGAACTATTTTGAGCTTTAATATTTTCAACTTTGCCATCTCGTGAAACAATGTTAACGATAGTTCCTTTATCTAAAAACATATTAGCAACAAAAATGGCATTTGCTAATAAGCCTCCTGTGTTTCCTCTCAAGTCTAGTATTAGCCCTTTAGTATCTTTTGTTTTTTCTAACGCTGTTAGAAATTCAGTTGGGGTTGATGTTGCGATAAAACTGGATATTTGTATGTATCCAATATCTTTTTTTACAGAAGATTTGACAGATTCAATTTTTATTGATTTTCTTTTAACTGATTTTATAATCTTTTTGTTTTTTCTTTGGATTTCAAGTGTAACTGTTGAGCCTTCTTTACCTCGAACTAAGCTTGCAACATCTGCAATATTCATTCCACTGACATTTTTACCATCAACTTTAAGTATTATATCGTTAGCTTTAATTCCTGCTTCTTTAGCTGGAGTATTATCTAAAACACTAAATACAATTATTTTTCCTGCATCGTTCATTATGTTTACTCCGATACCTGAAATTTTAGATTCTATAGAACTATTTTGTTCTGCATATTCTTTTTTATTCAAGTACTTAGAATAATCATCATCCAAACTTGCTATCATTGTATCTATTGCAACTTTAGCATCTTCATCTGTTTTTATTTTGCCTTTATAATGCTTTTTCCAATATGACCAATCTTGAGAATTTAGAGTTGAATCATAAAATCCAGAATTTATCTCTTTCCAAGTTCTTTCAAATAATTTTTGAGGTTTAATTTGTGTTTTATTTGTAAGGTTATCAGGATTAAGGTTTGGCGGTCCTGATAAAAAGCCTACAAATAATTGATTGGCAATAAATAATATCAATATTGTTAATATAAAAATGAAACCTTGTTTTTTTATCATAAGTTAATTTAACATCAAGGAAAAATATTAATCAATACACAATAAGGTAATTATTTTTATAGTTCTTGAAAACCTGGAGATGTCAATGGTAGTCCTTGATATCCTTTATTCGCATATACTGCTTTTTTAATGTATTGATTTGTGTATCCGCCTTTTTCAAATAATTGTTTTAAGGTGTTTTCACGTTTAACTAAAGGATCATCTTCTTTATTTGATTCAGGATATAAATCTCTCATTTCACACCAAACTGCAGCTTCCATAGTCCAAGCATAAGTTTCTTCAGACAATGAATTATATTCATCTTGATGCAAAGCTTCATGTGCTAATAATGCTGCAAGAGCTCCTGGTGGTGCATATTGATGTTTGGGATTTATATAAATATATAATTTATTTCTTTTTTTCCAACCTATAGCATCGAAATCCGCATAATCTTTGTTTATTGTTGATAAATCTTTAAATTCTATTTTTACCGGATAACCTGATAAGTTATTTCCTAATAATGCTTTTCTTGAAAAATCTCCTTCTGTACCTTTTAACATATCTATAGCGACATAAATAAGTTCATGTTTCCCTGTACATTTGTATTCTTCTGTTATGTATTTGATATACTCTGGTGTATATTTAGACGGTAATTTAACTGTTGGAGGAACAGGTTCTGGATCTCCCCAAGAGAACGCAGGTGTTGTTATAAATATTATTGATAATAATGTTAATATAAATCTTTTCATAATCACTCTCTTAATAAATCTCTATATTTTATTATTATAACTATTTTAAATGAAAAGACAAATGAATAAATTTAATTAAATAGTTTTTCAATTAATTTAATATCTTGAGGATTATCTATTTCAAATAGTGTTTTATCATTCATTTCCCAAAAATCTACAGGAGGAGTTATTCTGCATTGTGATTTCAAAATATTTTCTCTTGATGAAATATAAAAAGCTCCATTTTCAATATAATATCCATCCCAATCTTGTCTTCTTGGCCTGTTTTGTGGATTATAATTTAATGGCTCTCCATTTACACCCCATATAAATTGTGATCGTTTTACAGCAGAAATTAATGATTTCTTATCGGATTTCAAATATTTTTCTAATGCTTTATTTATGTCTACAGCAGTAGTTAATGGAGATGTTGCTTGTAAGAATACGACATTATCAAATTTATAATTTTCGCAAAATTCTATCAATGCTGTTTCTGAGGTTGCTGTGTCTGATGAAGAATATTCACTTCTTGATATTACTTCAACTTTACTAAAACCAAATTCTTCTACAGTCTTTTTTATATCTTCTCCATCAGTTGAAACATAAACTTTATCAAGATTAGATACTTGAGCTGCTAAGGTTGTCCAGTATATTAATGGTTTATTATTTACTGGGCTTATATTTTTATTAATAATTGATTTACTTCCTTTTCTTACAGGAATAAAAGCTACATTATACATCGACATAACCTATATATGGGATATTACGGTAAAAACCTTCAAAGTCTAATCCATAACCTACTAAAAATTTATCTTCAACAATAAAACCAGAAAAGTCCGCATCCACATCAACAACTCTTTTTGATTTTTTGTTTAATAAAGAACAGAATTTTGTAGATTTAGTTTTAAAATTGTGTCCAATAAAATCTAATAAAAATTTAGCTGTATGCCCTGTATCAATTATATCTTCTACTATTAAGACATTTTTATCATTTATGTCTGGTAAAGATAAATTTACGGCTTTAACTTTTCCTGATGAAGAGTAATTTGAACCGTAACTAGACAATCTAATAAATTCCATTTTCAAAGGCATTGTTAAATGTTTTACTAAATCAGTGAAGAACATAACAGAACCTTTAAGTACACATACTGCAAAAATTTCTTCTCCGTTATAGTGTTTATTTAGTTCTTCAGCCAATGCTTTTATTCTTTTTTGAAGATCTTCTTCTGAATATAAAACATGTATATCATCTGGTGTTATCATCATAATTTTTTACCTCTTAAGCTAATTTTATGAGTAGGTGTATCTTTTACATGAATTTTATTACTTAAACCTAATCCTGCAACCCAAAGAACTTCATTATCTTTGCATAATAAAATTAAATCATCTTTTTTATGTTGTGGAACCGATTTAGAAATTAAATATTTTTTTAATTTCATGCTTCCAGTCATACCTAAAGGGTTAATAATATCTCCATCTCTGCGAGTTCTTAAAGTGAAATCTAAATCTATATCACCAAGATTTATAAATGCAGTATATGAATTGTCATCAGGAAATTCTTCAATATTTTCACCTGCATATGTTGAAATTTCAAAAATTTTATTACCTATTTCATAAGTCCCTTCTAATCTAACTAAAATTTCATCTTCTACTTTTTCTGTTTTTGTAATAATTTCTATAATTCTAGAGCTTACATATAACCATAACCCTTTAGTTAGTGATATTTTAACTCCACTATTTGAGGATATATTATCTTTTATAAATTCATACAAATTATAGATTTTTTCAGAATCATAATCAATATTATATGATGTTATCAAATCATATAATAATCTTCGTTTTACAGGTTCAGATAATGCTAGATAATTAGGTGTTAATATACTCGCATCTTGCATTACTGCTGATTTGATGTATTTCATATATTCATCAATAATACTTGATTCATCTGTTGCAATTTTTGATAAAGAAACTATAGAATCGATTGCATTTTCGTTAATTTCTGTTGCT
Source organism: Candidatus Gastranaerophilales bacterium (assembly GCA_944326685.1). Lineage (GTDB taxonomy): Bacteria > Cyanobacteriota > Vampirovibrionia > Gastranaerophilales > Gastranaerophilaceae > UMGS1585. Next base: position 41,381 of record CALVEV010000024.1, on the reverse strand, counting down.
AATGGTAATAATTTATGTCTTATAAAATTTCTTTTATATTTTATATTTTCATTAGATGAATCATTATTTGGAATTAAATTATTATCTGCGCAGTATGAATCAATTTCATCTCTTGTTATATCTAATAGTGGTCTATATATGTAATCTCTTTTTTCGGCAATACCTTTTAACCCTTTTACTCCTGTGCCTTTTATTATTCTATATAAAACAGTTTCGGCATTGTCATTTTTATTATGCGCAGTTATTAATCCATCAGCATTAAATTCTTTTATTGCTTTATCAAAAAAATCATATCGCATTGCTCTTGCGACTGCTTCTGATTGTTTCATATTAAGAGATGCTGTTTTAGTATAAAAAGTAATATTTCTATCTTCACAAAATTTTCTACAAACATCTTGTTCTTGTTTTGACTCTTCTCCTCGCCAATTATGATTGAAATGTGCTGCAATTAATTTTATATTTGTTGTATTTTCTAATTTATATAATATATCTAAAAGGCACATTGAATCGTGTCCACCAGAAAAACCAACAATAAGTGTTTTATTATAAAGATTATGCTTATTTAGAAAATATAAAATCTTATCTTTCAAAATTATTCAATCTCTTTTAATATACCATATTTAATTTCTACAGCATCGACACCAAGTTGTTCTAATATTTTCATCGCAAGTGCTGATGGGTCTGCTGTAATAGCCAACAATAAATCTTCTGATGCAATTCTATCCCTATTTTCTTTTTTCGCTAGTTCCCAAGCTCTTTCAAGAACCGCTTTAGCACGTTTAGTGAAAACGATTTCACTATCAAAATAATCATTTCCATAACCTAATTGAGATTCAATGATTTTTCTTGCATCTTGTAATGTTATTTCTAATTTATTTAAAACTCTAGCTCCAACACCAGCACCTTCTGAAATTATACCTAAAAGAAGCATTTCTGTTCCAACTACTTTTTTCCCAATTCTTCTAGCTTCTTCTTTTGCTAATTTAAGTATAACAAGTGTTTCTGGCATTTGTTTTTCAATAGGTTTTATGATTGCATTAACTAAGTCTTCTTCTTTTACATTTAATTGTTCAAGAACATCATATGCTACACCTTTTTTGCTTTTTAAAATACCTAATGCTAAATGTTCAGGTAAAACTTTTGATGACCCTAATTCTTTTGCAATCTGAAGAGCTGTACTCATTGCAACAAATGCTTTTGGAGTAAATACAACTCTTTTAGAATCATATTCTGCTGTTCTAGAATTAATTGTTTTTAATTGCTCATCAAAACTTAATGCTGTGACTCCAAAAGTTTCAAATATTTTTGATAAATTTGAATCGGAATCTTCTAAAATAGATGCTAATATTTGTTCAGTACCTAATATTTCATAATCAGATGTAGATAATTTTGATATTGCTCGTGCAAATATTGGAGCAACTTCTGAGTCGTCATAAATATAATCTACAATATTTTTTCGTTCTTTTTCCTCTCCTTCAGGATGTTCTAAACGTTTTTGTTTCTTTTGAACAAGTTTACTTAATAAATCTTTTGCTTTGAATGTATCAAAATCAAATTCTTCTAAAATTCTTTGAATATTTGAATTTTTATCTGACAATAGAGCTAAAAATAAATGTTCAAACATTATATTTTGGTGCCCTGAAATTTTTGCCATATCCATAGATTTTTTGAGAATTTCTTTATAATTATTATTAAATGGAAGTTGTGAAAATTTGTTAGAAGATTGAGAAACATATTTTTTTATTTGTTCATCAATGTTTTCTATTGTTATATTTGCGTTTTTAAATAATCTTAAAGGAATTCCTTTTGCTTCTTTAACTAACGCATATAATAAATGCTCTGGAGAAACTTCAGAACTTCCTAGTTCTATCGCATAATTTTGCGATTCAGATACTGTATTTACAGATTGTTCAGTAAATTTTTCTAACAATTACTTATTCCTCATCATCTATACTTTCAATATATTCTGATACTCTTTCAAATTCATCATCATCGTCAATTGTTTCAAATAAGTAGTCATCATCTTCTTTAGTAAGACGCATTAAAACAATTTCGCTATCCTCATCATCATTTTCTTCTATTGGTAAAAGTAAAGCATATTCTTTTTCTTCAAATTCAATGATGTCAAATAATTTGAATTGGACAACTTCGCCATCTTCAGTTACTGTTTCAATAATTTGGTCTTCGTTCATATCTGCAGTCATATTATGTCTCACTTTCTTAAATATTGTTCTAAAATTATACAAGCACTTTCAATATCAACAAGTTCTTTATTTTTGCGAAAATCAATTTTTCGTTTTCTTAGATTTTCTTCAGCTTGTTCTGATGTTAATCGTTCATCTTCAAATACTATATCAAAATCTTTTAATTTACCAGCAAAAGTTTTGCAATCCTCCGATTGGAATCCATAAGAACCATCCATATTTACAGGAACACCTATAACAATTGTTTCAACTTTATTTTCTTTTGCTATTTCAATTATTTTGCTTATTGCTTCATTTTCAGGCTCTCTTAATACGCAAGAGTGAGCATTAGCGGTTATATGGAGAAAATCACTTAATGCAACTCCAATTCGTTTTGTCCCGATATCTAAAGCCATAATTTTGTTCATATTATGCTTTAACCCATATATTTTCAATTGATGCAATAATCATATCAAGTTGCATTAATTCAAGTCCAATAGAGCCTTTATCATTGTTTCTGTTAAACATTGATTTTGTATTCTTTGTATTTGCTAGTAACCAACGTTGACCAACGTAATATTCATAAATACTTTTTCTTAGAATATTTCTTAGAAATTCAGTGTTACCTTGTAATGATAATAATAATTGAGACTCAGAATTCTTTGCTCTTAATTCACTTAAGTATGCTGAAAAATAGAATCTTCTGTCCCATAATATTTTTTCTTCTTCAGTATATACCGTTTCAAAGTGGGCTTTAATATAATTATCATAATCTACATTGAATTCATTTTTTAAAAGTTCTTTATTTAATTTTTCAATAAAAACTTTAAAACCATCAGATGTTTCAGTATCATAGAACCAATGTTGGACAAAATCCAATAATGCTATATTATCTATTTCTTCTTTAGTTATTTCTTTTGGTGCAATACTACAGTTAGGTTGTTTAGGTTCTATATCAAGTAGTATGTTTTTCCAACAAACATATTCATAAGGTAGAACATCCATATTGTATCTTGATAATTTTTCAGCTTCATCAATTAGATATTTTAAAACTCTTGGATCAATTTCAACTTTTCCATTTTCTCCGAAAAATCTGTCAATAATTCGACTAAAATCAAACTCAGTTATTTCATTAAACCCAAAACAATCTAGGACTCCATATTTATCGTTGATTACCATTGCAACAAATTGCAATGTCTCATCAGGTCTTTTTCTAGAGAATACTATTGCATTGTTCCCGTGCCCATCAGGATAACTAATATATGATTTATAAGGTTTAGATGCTTTTAGTATTTCTTTGTAAAATTCAATAGTGTTGTCAACTCTTACACCTGCTATTTTTAGAGTTGATAATCCTTTATTAATTAAAGGGAATAAATCTTCTGATACATATTCTTTAGCATCTTCAAAAGCGTGAAATGCTAATTGAGATTTTGAATTTGCTAATAAAGTAATAACTTCTTTTGCCAAATCAGATTTTGGATTATATAAGAATATTGGAATTAGTATATTAGCAAGAGCATCGTGGCTATAATCTTCGTTTAATGATTTAATTAAAATCATTTGTTCTTCAGGTGGTAATGCTAATAAGAAATCCATAAAATCGATTTGAGCTTCTGGATTCATAATAGCAGTGTTTAGAAGTTGCTTTGTTTCTTCGTCTACAATTTGTTCAAACTCAGTAAAATAACCATTTACTTCATCGTATTGTATTTCACTTCCAATATCTCTTAAAAGATTGAATGCTACCATTTTTGCATAATCATTAATTTTGGGGGTTCTGATAAATTCTCTAAGAGAAGAATTAAGCATATCTTTATTAAATAATCTTGTAAGCATATAACAAATTACAAAAGCTTTTTGTTCTTTAGCTCTAGCAAGTTCTTTTAATAAAACATCCATAACAGCTTGCTTGTCTTCTTCAGCATCAAGAAGAGCAAACATTTCATCTGAAACTGCTGTAGTTGTTTGTAATTTTGTAATTAACGTTAAAATTTCTGCTTTAATTTGAATCTTATTCATTTATCACCTACATTTACCCCAGAAAGCATCAAGTATTGCTTGTGCTTCAGCTGAAGGCATTCTATCATTTAAAATTAAATACTGAACAGCAATCATTGTACATTCAGAACATATATTAACACCAGGTCCTTGAACCATTTTAACAACTTGTGTATTTGGACGTCCGCAAAAACTACAATAAATAGGTTCTTTAATGTGATTTTCTTCGTGTAAATGTTCATTCTGAACTTCGTGTTCTTTGTGTTTTTTTTCGTGTTTTTTTGAACCTAAACGTACTATTTTATCTTCGCTCATTATAAAGCTCCTTATTTCTTCCTATTGTAACTCAACAACGTGTTCTTGTGAAGAGGGTTTACAAAATATGTATGTAATTGACTTCTTTTGTCCCTTGAAGTATATTCAAAGGCATGAAAATAATAATATTTGGTGCGACAGAATTAGGTTGTTTAATAGCAACTGAGTTTTTTGAAGACCACGACGTTACAATTATTGATAACGAAGATAACATCACAAAGGATTTCAATAAATTAGATATCGGGTATGTTCAAGGTAATGCTACAAGTATTGATACTCTTAAACAAGCTGATATAAGGAATGCTGATGTGTTTTTATCTTGTACCGATTCAGATGAGTTAAATATAGTTGCTTGTTTGGCTGCTAAAAGAGTCTCAGGAATTAAAACTATATGTTTTGTTGGTAAGGAAGAATATAAATCAACATTAGAAAATAAAGAAAGTGATTATTCTTGTGATATGTTTATTGACTATATAATTTGGTCTGCAGAATTATTAACACAAGAAATATTTAGAATTATAACTGTTGCTCAAGCTTTAGATGTAGAAAATTTTGCAGATGGTAAGGCTAGATTATTAGAATACAAGCTTAATGAAAAATCTGTTTTACTTAATCAAAAAATTAGAGATTGTGCTTTTCCTGAACATACTATTATTGTTGGTATAACAAGGGATTCTGAATTGTTTATACCAACAGGTGAAACTATATTCGAACAAGATGATAAAGTTATATTTATGGGGTTAGCTCACCAATTAGATAAGTTAGCTGGTACTTTTTTCCATGAAAAAGAATTTGTTAAATCTGTATGTATAATTGGTGGCGGAACAATTGGTTTAATGCTTGCTAGAAATCTTGAAGAAATAAAAATTAAAGCAAAAGTAATTGAAAAGAATATACAAAGATGTGAAATTTTAGCTCAAGAATTATCTAATACTCTTGTTATTAATGGTGATGGTACAAATTTATCATTATTAGATGAAGAAGAAATTAGTGATTGTGATGTTGTTGTAAGTGTTACAAACAACGATGAGAAAAATTTATTATGTTCTCTATTAGCAAAACAATTAGGTGTTAAAAGAGTTATTTCAAGGGTTTCTAAGAATTTGAATATACCTTTATTTGAAAAAGTTGGTATAGATGTTGCAGTATCTCCTAACAATGCTGCATTAAATGAAGTAAAGAATGATTTATATGAAACTAATGTTGATATTCTTGCAACTGTTGAACAAGGTCAAGGCGAGGTATTAGAAATAATAGTTCCTGAAACTTTTGAAGATATAAAAATTAAAGATTTAAGAATGCCAGTGAAAGCGATTGTCGGTACTATTAAAAGACGTAATAGAGTTATTATTCCTAAGGGTGATACACTTGTAATGAAAAAAGACACATTAATAATATTTACAACTAACATAAATGCACCTCAAATTAAGGAATTTTTTAAGGGGAACTAATGAGAATAAGTTATTTAATATATAGTTTTGGACTAATATTAACATATTTCGGGATTTTAGTTTGTTCTCCTATAATTTTTTCAATAATATTCAAAGAATATTATTCAATGTTGCCATTCTTGTTTACTGCAATTTTGGCTATTTCATTTGGTTATATTCTAAAAAAGATAGGTATAATTAAAGGGGTTAAAAATTTAAATGATATTAAAAGAAATGAAGGTTTATTTATAGTAACAACCTCTTGGGTTCTAGCAGGTTTGACTGCTTCATTGCCTTATTATTTTGGAGGTATGTCTTTTATTGATTCTTTGTTTGAATCTGTATCAGGAATCACTACGACTGGAGCAACTATATTAACTAATTTTTCGCAACCACATGCAATTTTATTTTGGCGTTGTTTTACTCAGTGGTTAGGTGGTATGGGTATTATCGTGTTATTTATTGCAATCTTACCTCAATTTGCTATAGCAGGACGTCAAATGTTTTTTGCTGAATCTCCTGGTCCTACAGAAGATAAATTTACACCTAGAATTCGAAGTACAGCATCTTCATTATGGGTTGTTTATGCAGGACTTACGGTTTTAGAAATAATTCTATTATTAATAGGTAAAATGCCAATATTTGATGCAATATGTAATAGTATGGCAACCGTTGCAGCTGGTGGTTTTTCTCCAAATCCAGAAAGTACAATGGGATATCATTCTAATTATATTACCTGGGTTATAATGGTGTTTATATTTTTAGCAGGTTCAAGTTTTAATTTACAGCATAGAGCATACACAAAGTTAAATCCATTATTGTTTTGGAAAAATGAAGAGTTTAGAGTTTATTTTGGGATATTTGCAGGTATATCTGTTCTTGTAATAACTTCTCTTGTGTTAAATGATCATTATAAAATATTTGAGGCAATTACTCATGGTTGCTATCAAGTAATTTCGTTAATGACATCAACAGGAAGTGCTAGTATTGACTTTGCAAAATGGAGTTTTGAATCTCAAGTATTATTGTTTTTAGCAATGTTTACAGGAGGCTGTGCTAGTTCTACAGGTGGAGGTATAAAAATTGTTCGTTGGATGCTTATATACAAAATGATGAGAATGGCATTAAGAAAAATAATACATCCAAATGCAGTTGTTAATGTTAAAGTTAATGAAAATATTGTTCAGCCTGATGTTTTAAATCAAACAATTGGCTTTGTAATGTTTTATCTAGCGATCATATTATTTTCAATGTTTGCAATAGCAATTCTTGAAAAAGATATTGTTATAGGTATTTCAAGTTCTGTTACTTCTATTGGTAATATTGGGCCTGGATTCGGACACATAATTGGACCGATGAGTAGTTTTGCATCAATGCATTCATTATCCAAGTTTATATTAGTATTCAATATGCTTATTGGAAGATTGGAATTAATACCATTTTTAGTATTTTTAGAAAAAGATTTTTATAATTTTAAATTTGATTAGACTATAATGAAAGTAACGGAGGCTTAAAATGACAAAATGTTTATTTATTACAGCAACCGGAACTGACATAGGAAAAACTTACGTTTCAGCTCTGATTGTCAAAAAAATGAGAGAGTTGGGTTTAAATTGTGGATATTATAAACCTGTTTTGAGTGGGGCGATAAGAAAAAATAATGAACTTATTCCTGGAGATTGTAAACAAGTAATTGACACTTCAGGATTAAATTGTAAGCCCATGAATTGTCTTTCATACTGCTTTGAAGAAGCTGTATCTCCTCATCTTGCAGCAGAAAGACAAAATCAAGAAATATCAAAAGATAAAATATTGGAAGATTATGATAATAAAAAAAGAGAATATGATTATCTTTTAATTGAAGGGGCAGGAGGAATAACTTGTCCAATCAATCTTAAAAATAATTATTTAATGAATGATTTAATAAAAGATATGAATACGTCAATTATTATAGTTGCAGATGGTGGTCTTGGAACTATAAATTCAGTTCTTTTAACTGTTGAATATGCTAAAAATAGAGATATTCCTATTATTGGAATTATCTTAAATAATTATGTCGATAATTTTATGTATGAAGACAATGCTAGAGTTATTGAAGATTTAACAGGTTTAAAAATATTAGCAAAAGTTAAAAAGAATGATACTGATATAGATATAAATAACACAATATTTGAGGAAGTGTAATTATGAATAAATGGCAAGAAGAAGATTTGAAATATATATGGCATCCTTGTTCTCAAATGAAGGATTATGAAGGATTTCCTCCAATTGTAATAGATCATGCAAAAGGTATAAATTTATATGATATAGATGGGAAGTGTTATAAAGATGTTGTAAGTTCTTGGTGGTGTAATTTATTAGGACATTGTAATCCAAGAATAAGTAACGCAATAAAAAAGCAATTAGATACATTAGAACATGTAATTTTTGCTAATTTTTCACATAAGACTGCAATTACTTTATGTCAAAAATTAATGGATAAAATACCTAAAGGTCTATGTAAATTTAATTTTGCAGATAATGGTTCATCATCTATTGAAATGGCATTAAAGATGAGTTTTCAGTATCATAAGCAAACAGGTAATCCTCAAAAAATTCGATTTATGGCGATGACAGAAGCATATCATGGGGAAACTCTTGCTGCTTTAGCAGTTGGGGATTGTGATTTATATACAAAATTATATAAGCCATTATTGTTAGATATTATTAGAATTGACAAACCAGATTGTTATAGATGTCCATATTGCAAGCATTATAAAACTTGTAATGCTGAATGTTTTGAAAGGACAGAAAAAGCTTTTAAAGAATTTGGAAATGAAACTGCTGCAATGATTGTTGAACCTTTATTACAAGGCTCTGCAGGCATGAAAATGTATTCACCTGTTTATTTGAAAAAATTAAGAGCATTATGTGATGAATACAATGTTCATTTAATAGCTGATGAGATAGCGACAGGCTATGGACGAACAGGTAAAATGTTTGCGTTCGATTGGGCAGAGGTTTCTCCTGATATTATGTGTGTATCAAAAGGTTTAACCGGTGGTTATATGCCAATGTCTATAGCTATAACTACTCAAGAAATATATGATGCGTTTTATTCGGATTATTTAGAAGGTAAAGCATTTATGCATTCGCATACTTATGCAGGGAACCCACTTGGGTGTTCTGCAGCTATTGAAGTTCTTAATATTCTTGAAGATGAAAAAATTATTGAGAATGCAAATAAAAAAGCTCCTATATTTAATAAAATGATTAAAGAAAAATTCTCAAAATTACCTCATGTTGGAGATATTAGAGATTTAGGTTTAATAAATGCGATAGAACTAGTGAAAGATACCAAAACAAAGGAATCTTTTGATGGAAAACTAAGACTAGGTTATCAAATATATAAGAAAGCTTTAGATAAGGGGGTTCTTTTAAGACCTTTAGGAGATGTAATTTATTTCAATCCTCCTCTTATAATAGATGAGGCTGATATGGATTATGTAACAGATGTTGCTGTATCATGTGCAAAAGAAGTTTTGAACATATAACTTAATACGATAGGTAGCTTAGTATAACCATATTAGAATTTGTGTTAAACTCATAAGTATGAATTTGACTTTAGTGCCTGTATCAAATCACTTAGAGTGTATAAAATCAAGACTTTTGAATCTCAATATTGATTCATCAGAGTTAAAAGATATTCTTTATAATTTTTTATCTCAAGAATCTAAAATGATAAGAAGTCTTCTATCCTGTTTATTTTTTAAGGGTAATATATCTGAAGAACAATATAAAATCCTTACCGCTACAGAATTAATTCATAATGCTTCATTAATACATGATGATGCAATTGATGGAAGTGTTTTAAGACGTGGGGATAAGTCAATAAATTTTAAATATGATAATAAGTTAGCCGTAATAGTAGGTGATTATCTTATTTCTTTAGCAACAAAAGAGTTATTGGAATTAAATAATAATGATATTCTAAAAATATTTTTTGAAACAATTTCAAAAATGTGTATAGGCGAAAGTCAGCAGTATTTTTCAAAAGGTAAAATTCCTACATTAGAAGAATATTTAATAAAAACTCAATATAAGACTGCAGAACTTTTTAAAGCTTGTATGGTTTCAATGGCATTATATAGCAAATCCGAAATGATAAATGAATCAAGAGAGTTTGCCTTAAATTATGGTATAGCATTTCAAATAAAAAATGATTTGGATGATTACAAGCAAGGAATCATTGATTCTCAAGATATAAAAGATAAAATTTATACAGCTCCAATAATATTGTTAAATTCTATTGAATATAATGATGTTGCTATTGAAAAAACTTTAGATTTAATTCATAATTATTGCGAGAAAGCAAAAGATATAATTAAAAATTTTGATAACGATATATATAAGGATTATTTGATAGGGCTTATTGATAAATTATGGAAATAGAAAAAATAAAAAAAGAGATTAAACCTTTTTTAAAAGAAACAATAGATACAATTGTTTTTGTTGTTGTAATGGTTACAATTATAAGATTTTTTATTGGTGAAATTAGATGGATACCTTCAGGTTCTATGAGACCAACATTAATAGAAGGTGATAGAATATTTGTTGAAAGATTTTCGAGGTTTTATTCGACTCCAAAACGAGGTGATATAATGGTATTTTATCCTCCATTTGTTGAATTAGATGAATCAGCAGGGGGAATTTTTAGAAGATTAACAGGCTTTTTCTGTAAAGATATTGCGTATATCAAACGTGTAGTTGGAATGCCTGGTGATAAACTTGAAATTAAAAGAAATTCAAGAGGTCGTTATTTTGTTTATATTAATGATAAACCATTAGAAGAAGACTATATCTTAAGTGATTTTGATTCAATTCCATGTGATGACAGAATGTATTGCGGACCTTTTATTGTTCCTCAGGGACAATATTTTATGATGGGTGATAATAGAGGAAACTCACAGGATAGTCGTTTTTGGGGATTTTTACCTGAAGATAGATTTGTTGGCAAAGCAGTATTTTTATTCTGGCCTTTTACAAGGATGAAAGTATTATAATTTATGCAAATATATCATAATAAATGCTTTTTAGCACCAATAGATAAAATAGTAGCTTTTTCAGATGAAGAGTTTAGATTAGTTTTCTCAAAAATTGAAGAATACAAGAATAAAGGATTTTTTTTATTAGGTTACATAAGATATGATGCTAAAAATGTTTTTTTGAATAAAAAAATAAAAACAGATTTACCATTATTGTATTTTGAAGTTTATGATGAGTTCACAGAATATGTTCCTTATATTCCCCGTAAACAAGCTAGTATATATACGGAATCAGAATTAACCTATAGTTCTTATAAAAAAGCAATAGAAAGAATAAAATTTGAGATAGCGCATGGAAATACATATGAGGTAAATTATACTTATCCTTATAGAGTATATTCTAATGCTGATAGTTTATCTTTATATAATTATTTATTACCAACGCAAAAGACTCCTTATAATACTTATATAGCAAATGAGTGGGAAGAATTATTATCTTTTTCTCCTGAATTATTTTTCAAAATAGAAGGTAATATAATAACAACAAAACCAATGAAGGGAACTGCTCCAAGAGGAGAAACAGAAGATGAAGATTTTAAACAATATAACTTTTTGAAAAATGATGAAAAAAATCAAGCAGAAAATGTAATGATAGTTGACTTACTAAGGAATGATTTAAGCAAAATAGCTAAAACGGGAACTGTAAAAGTTGATAAATTATTTAATATCGAAGCTCACCCAACAGTATTTCAAATGACATCAGAAATTTCAGCTGAATTAGAAAAAGATATAACTTTATATGATGTATTAAAAGCAATATTTCCTTGTGGGTCAATTACTGGTGCTCCTAAAATATCAACAATGAATATTATAGATGATTTAGAACAATATAATAGAGGGATATATTGTGGGGCAATTGGTTATTTATCAAAGGATGAGTGTATATTTAGTGTTCCAATAAGAATTTTACAAAAAAATAGATTTGATGATAAGAAATTTTATAATTATTTTGTTGGTGGTGCAATAGTATGGGATTCTGATGTCTTGGAGGAATGGGATGAAACAGTTACTAAAAAGAAAATTTTAGATAAAGATGTAAAATTTAATCTTCTTGAAACTGTTTTAATAAAAAATGGAGAAGTTCAATTATATGATTATCATAAAAATCGAATTAAAAACTCAGCAAAAGAATTAGGTTTTGATTTTAATGAACAGGATTTTAATTTTGACACATCAAAAGATTGTATCGCAAGATATGTCCGATCTAAAAATGGTTTTTCAAAGATTGAGTATAGAAAAATAAATGAAATTAAAACAAATAAGATAATATTATCAAATAGTTCAGTAAATTCAAAAAATATTTTCTTGAAGCACAAAACAACCTTTAGACCTTGGTATGAATTCATATTAGATGATTATTTCGATATAATTTTTTATAATGAAAAAGGTGAAATTACAGAAGGTACAAGGTCAAATATAGTTGTACAAATTAATGGAGTTTTATATACCCCACCTGTTGATTGTGGTTTATTAAATGGGTGTTACAGGCAGTATTTAATTGATAACAAAAAAGTAAAAGAAAAAGTTTTATATAAAGAAGATTTAGAAACAGCAGAAAAAATATATTGCGTGAATTCTGTTAGAGGAATGGTTGAGGTTGAATTATGATTTTAATTGATAATTATGATTCATTTACTTATAACATTGTTGAATATTTTAAAATATTGGGTCACGATATAAAAGTATTTGAAAATGATAGTATAACAATTGATGAATTAAAAAAAATGGAGTTTGAATCTATAATTTTATCTCCTGGGCCATCAAATCCTAGAAATGCAGGTATAACTTTAGATGTTATAAAGAATTTTTATAAAGAAAAAAAGATATTAGGTGTTTGCTTAGGTTTTCAAGCAATTGCAGAATTTTTTGGGGCAAATATTGTTGAATCTGAACAGCCAATGCATGGGAAATGCTCAGAAATTTATTTCGAAGAACAAGAGCCTTTATTTAATGGCTATAAACAAGGCTTTAAAGCAACAAGATATCATTCTTTAATAGTAAAAAATATAAAAAGTCCAATAATCCCAATAGCTCATACTAAAGATAATGTGTTAATGGGTTTAAAAATAGATAAATATCCTGTTTATGGTGTTCAATTTCATCCTGAGGCAATTTTAACAGAGGATGGTATAAATATATTTAAAAATTTTATAAATATATGTTAAAAATATTACTTATTTCTTAAACTTCATGGTATCTTAAAATTAAATTGGAGATAGCTATGAAAAAAATATTATTAACATTAATTTCAGTTTTATTTTTATCAGCAAATATTTCTCAAGCCCAAATGGTAAATGGGAAATGGAATAATGATTTAAGAAGCCTATTTTTGCAAAATGAGTCAATTATATATGTAATTAACATAAGAACATTTAATGCAAAAGATTTGAATCAAAATGAAATAATTGATAATGATGAAGAAAGCGGGAATTTTCTAAATGCAATAGAGAGACTTGATGAATTAAAGAAAATGGGTATAAATACATTGCATATTTTACCAATTACCCCTGTAGGAAAGTTAAAAGCTTTAGGTAATGCAGGTTCTTTGTATGCAATTTCTGATTTCACAACATTAAATTCTCAATTGAAATCTCCAGACTCATCTTTATCAGTAGAAGAACAAGCCAAACAGTTTATAAAAGAATGTCATAAAAGAAATATAAGAGTCATAGTAGATTTACCAAGTTGTGGAGCTTATGATTTATTTATTACTCATCCTGAGTATTTTGTAAAAGATGAATCAGGTCAGCCTATAATACCATTAGATTGGACAGATGTAAGGGTTTTGTATACCGGTAAAAATGGTCAAATTGATGAGGATATGTATTATCAACATAAAAAATTTGTTGATTTAATGATGGATATAGGGGCTGATGGTATAAGAGCTGATGTTGCAACAATGAGAACATATGCGTTTTGGAATAAGTTGATAAAATATGCAAGAGAAAAAGATTCTGAATTTATGTTTTTAGCAGAAGCATCTAATGCCTGGACCGAAGCTCCATCAAAATATGCACCATTTACAACATATGATAAATTGTTAAATGCAGGTTTTGATGGGTATTATGCTGATTTCTTCAATTTAAAAGATTGGAAAACATCTAAAGAATTAATGGATTCTATAAAATTCAATCAAAAAATATATGATAAACAAAGAAAAACAGTTATTGGAAGTTTTACAACTCATGATGAAACAAGTCCTATATTGTTAAAAGGTGCAGATTTTTCAAAAATGATAATATGGTTAAATAGTACATTACCATTGAATTCTTATTATGTTGATGGTTTTGCAACTGGTGATGATTATGATTATTCTTGGGCTAACAAAAAAGCATCAATAACATATACTGATGATGAGTATTATTTTAATCATAAAGGAAAATTTGATTTATTTAATTTTTCAAGAAAACCAGGTGGAAATGATAAATCAATATATGATGAATTTGTAATGGCTAATAAATTTAAAAATTATTATGCGGAAGATTTATCAACTATGAAATTTATTCCATTAAAAACAAATTTAAAGAATATATTTGCTTATGCTCGTTCTAATGGAGATTTTTCTGTAATAGTTATAGGAAATTTGGATTTTTCAAATCCTGCAAAAGCTATTGTTAAAGTAAGAGGTATAAGTTCTAAAAATAAATGTATAAATCTTCGCTTAACAAGAAATATTAAGCCAGAAATACAATCAGGTAAAATAGGAATAGAATTAAATCCTGGTGATATTCAAGTTTTAATGTTCAAAAACTTTACAGTAAAGGGGTAAAGTGGCAAATAGTATATAATTATGAAATTAGGTAAGGCATAAAATGAGAAGTGGTTTTGTATCAATAATAGGGCGTCCAAATGTTGGTAAATCTACAATGCTTAATCAAGTATTGGGACAAAAAATTGTTATAGCAACTGATAAGGCACAAACAACAAGAAAGCGTATAAAGGGAATATTAACAAATGAAGTCGGTCAAATTGTATTTGTTGATACTCCTGGAATTCATAAACCAATTAATAAATTTGGCGAATTTTTACTTGATGAAGCAAAGGTTTCTGTTCCTGATTCTGATTTAGTATTATTTTTAGTTGATGGCTCAGAACCAGCAGGAAAAGGTGATAAGTGGATTGTCGAAAATGTTATTTCAAAAACTAGTGTTCCAGTTGTTCTTGTAATGAATAAGTTAGATAAAATTTCTAATCAAGACAAAATAACAGAAAACTATAAATCATATCAAGCATTATTTGATGAAGAAAAACCTGTAATAAAAATATCAGCCAAAACAGGTAAAAATAAAAATAAATTAATAGATATGATAATGAGTTACTTACCAGAGGGAGAATTATTGTACCCAGAAGATGTCGTAACTGAAGAAAGTATGAGAGCAATAGTAGAGGAAATTGTAAGAGAAAAAATTCTTTTAAATACAAAAGAAGAAATTCCTCATTCTGTAGCAATCAAAGTTGAAAAATATGAAGAAACAGATGAAATTGATAGAATTTATGCAAATATTTATTGTGAACATAAAAGTCAAAAGGGAATTTTAATAGGTAAAGGTGGCTCTTTATTGAAGAAAATCGGGACAGAAGCTCGACTAGATTTAGAAAAGATAGTTGAAAAAAAAGTATTTTTATCATTACAGGTTAAAATTGAAAAAGATTGGCGTAAAAATGATAAAGTCCTTAAAAATTTTGGATATGTTTCTGAATAAGATTGATTTTATTAAAAATTTACGATAACTTAGTGGTATGTTAAATAAAATATTAGTTCAAAATTATATATTAATTGACAAGCTAGAACTTGAATTTTCTAATAAATTGAATATTATAACAGGGGAAACAGGTTCAGGTAAAAGTATTTTAATTGGTGCAATAGATGTTGTTTTTGGTGCGAAAACTACAAAAGAATGTATCAAGACAGGTTGTGACAGAGCATATATAGAACTATCTTTGTTTTTAAATCAGCCAATAAATGATTTATTAGAAGAAAATGGTATAGAAAATTACGGAAATGAATTAATAATATCAAGAGAAATTACAAATTCAGGTTCTCGTTCCAGAGTTAATGGCACATTAGTAAATCAAGATTTTATAAAAATTTTAAGAGATAGGTTTATTGATATACATTCACAACATCAAACATATTCATTTATGCAACCTAAATATCATATCAATTTACTTGATTCTTATGCAAAAGCTACTTGTGCAAATCTATTCGAAGAATATTCTTCATTATATTCAGATTATGTTGAGCTAAAACAAAAATTAGATAATGCAAAGAATGCAAATACTTTATCAGAAAATCAAATTGAATTTTTAAAATTTCAAATAGATGAAATTGAATCTGCTAATATTCAATCAATAGATGAGGATGTTAAATTAGAAAATGAACTAGCAGTATTGGATAATGCAGAGAAATTAAAGGAATTAACAGGTTCAGTTGCTTGGACTATAAGCAATGATGATGATTCTATTTTGAATGCATTATCTCAATTAAAAATGAATTTATCAAAAGCATCTCGTATGGATTCAAATTTAGAAGATTCTGAAGCTGAATTAATAAATGCGACAGAAATATTGAAAGATCTTGCATCATCTTTAAGAGATTATTCTCAATCTTTAGATAACGATACTGAACGTTTAAATGAAATACAAGAAAGATTATTTAATTTAGATAAACTCAAAAGAAAATATGGTTCATCATTAGAAAATGTCTTAAAAACATTAGAACAATTACAAGAAGAATATTCTTCAATTCAAAATTTTGAATCAAATATTGAAGAATTAGAACAAAAACTTTCAATAGTAACTTCAAATTTAACTAAATTAGCTAAAGATATTTCCGAAAAAAGAAAGATGTATTCAGAAGTATTGTCAAGTTTAATTGTGGAAAAGTTAGAAAAATTAGAACTACCTAAAGTTCAATTCAAAATTGATGTACAGGAAACATCATTAAATAAATATGGAATGGATGATGTTGAGTTTTTAATATCAACAAATGTATCAGAACCATTAAGACCTTTAGCTAAAGTTGCTTCAGGTGGTGAAATATCAAGGGTTATGTTGGCATTAAAAACAATATTTGCACAACACGACGATATTGATACAGTTATATTTGATGAAATTGATACAGGAATTTCAGGAAAAACATCTCAAAAAGTTGCAGAAGAAATATCAGAATTATCAGAAAATTGTCAAATCATAATGATAACTCATCAAGCAATTATAGCTTCAAAAGCTGATAAACATATATATGTTAAAAAAGTTCAAGGTGATAGTACGCAAGTTGGTATATACATATTAAATGAGTCTGATAAACTAAAAGCATTGGCAGAACTTGCAAGTGGCGAAGTTACAGATGAATCAATTGAATTTGCCAAAACTCTTGTTCATTAAATATCCCCATAAAGTATTAGTTAAGTTGTAGATTATTAAATAAAAAACTTCGTGTATTCTTAAAATATGAACACAGGAAGTATGAAAGTATTATTAATCGTCTGCTTATTAGGGATTTTATCTCCCGTATATTCTGCCTGCTCAATTGATACCTCAACTTATTGTTCCGGCGATATTGATAACGGGCAGAATATATTTCTTAATCGGGAGAATATGTTTATAACTCCATATTTAAAAAAATCTTATATTTATATACCTAAGTTTGACATTTTTTAGAAAATCCTTAATACATTTAGTGGATATTTAAACGTGTGTATTAAAGATATCTGTTAAAAGGTCGTCATCTTAATTGAGGTGAGGTAAGGTACATGTTTTCAGAAATGTTACAAGGTTTATTAAATTCAAGCGGACAAGCTAAAGCTATGCAACGTTATACTCAAATGAATAATTACGTTAATAGTTTGACTGGTCAGCAAGCAATTGTAAAAAACAATCAAATTAATTTGCCTCCAAAAGATTCTGTACAGTCATTTGATAATGTACTAAAATCAACTGCAAAATCTCAATTTGGAATGTTATTAAAAAATAAAGCAGCAGAAAAAGTAAATGCATCTTTATACAATCCAGGAATTCCTTCTAATATAAATATTTCAAAACGACCTTCTAAAACAGAAATATTAGGAATTATAAACGAAGTTTCAAATAAATATGATGTTGATCCAAAGTTGATTGAAGCTCTTGTTAAACAAGAATCAGGATTTAATCCAAATGCAAAATCAAAAGCAGGGGCATTAGGGTTAATGCAATTAATGCCATCAACAGCAAAAGGTCTTGGTGTAACAGATCCAATGGATGTTAGACAAAATATTGAAGGTGGAGTTAAGTATGTTAAATCTATGTTAGATAGATTTAATGGAAATATTATTTTAGCATTGGCTGCATATAATGCAGGTCCAAATGCAGTAAAAAAATATGATGGTGTTCCTCCATATAAAGAAACTCAAAACTATGTAAGATCAATACTTGCCAACTATCTATAATCTTTAATGTAAAGTTTTGTAACGCAAAAAGAATAAAATAAGGCAATTATTTAAAAGGTATATACTTTATATATAAGTAACCCTTATTTTACGGAGGATAACCCATGAGATTTGATGGCGTACAAACAACAGGTTCAAAGTTTGATTATTCTGGAGGAGTAATTATACGTAAAGATAAAGACGAAGAGGATGAACCAATAAGAAAATCTACAAATCCATTGGCTAATTTGGCAAATCAACTTGGCAATTTTCTTGCTCAAGGAATAATGAATCCAACAGCTTCAGATGCAACCAATAGTTCATCGTCTGCATTTAACCAATAGTAATATTTACAATAATAATGTTTGATATACAATAAACCCATAAAGGGTGATGTATGTTATTAGCATTAGATATTGGAAATACAAGTATAACAATTGGTATCTATAGTAATGATAAATTGTTAGAAGTAAAACGAATACCTTCAAATATTCATTTTTCTAACAAAAAATATGAGCAATTACTATTTGATACTGTTGGAGATATAAAAGTTACAGATTGTATAATAGCATCTGTAGTGAACGGGCTTGATATGACCTTATTTGAGGCAGTTAAGTCCATTTATTCTGTAGAGGGTTTGATTTTATCAACTAATTTAGATATAGGTATCAAATTAAAACTTAAAGATAATAATGAAATTGGTGCTGATAGGATAGCTAATGGTATTGCGGCTTCAAGATTATATAAATTACCAGTGATTGTTGTTGATTTTGGAACTGCTAATACTTTTGATATTGTAAATAAAGAAGGAGAATTTGTAGGTGGGGTAATTGCTCCAGGTATTAATACCCAATTAAATTCTTTGAGTAAATGTACTTCAAAGTTACCTAATTTAGATGCAACAATTTCTGAAACAGCAATAGGTGATAATACAATAGATGCAATATTATCAGGTGTAATACGCGGGACTGCTTGTATGGTAGAAGGATTAATCTTACAATGCGAACAAGAACTTGGAGAACGAGCAACAATAGTCGCAACAGGTGGTTTATCAGGGCTTATATCAAATTATATGGGAAGAAAATTTGATTATGTAAATCCTGTCCTTACTCTAGAGGGGTTAAAGGAGCTTTATAAACTAAATCAGCATCAAGTACATTTACAACATCAAGTCCTTTAAATTTATAAAGAGTTTCAAAGTTTCCAAGAGCTTTTTCTCGTGCAACTAAAGCTCCTATCATAGCTTCAAGGGCTCCTGCTGGAATCATATTTGTTGGTATGTCATTAAATCCAAATTCTGTTTTAAGAATGTTTTGTAAAAACTTACAATCAGCAGGAGAGCGTTGTTTGTAGTTCGAGTATAAATTTAATTTTAATTTTGATAAGTATAAATCATATCTTGATATTTCGATACCATTATCAACAAGATTAGAGAAGTAATCACAGCCTCTTGTAGAGAAACGTTGTGTCCAGTTATCAACATTTATAAAATCAAGTTTATTGGTTGTATTGATTAATTGATATGGCTTTGATAGAATTCTCCATTTCCCAGTCATTAGTGTATTATCCCAAGGTAGTGATACGCAAATTTTAGAGTATGTTAATGAAGAGTAATTATCAAAAAAATGTTGCACATCTTTCATTGTAAAAAATTTATCCACAAGAATAAGAGTATTGTTTGTATCTAATACCGCAATTCCTGTTTCTATAGTAGCAGATGGTGCTAATGATAATCCGATATAATATTCAATCATAGTTCAAAATCTGTATTCTGTGGTAACTGTTGTTCAAGTGTTGTGTTATTATTTTTAGAAGGTTCAAGGCTATTATATAAATCTTTGTTATCTAATTGAATACCTTGGCTTTCAGCATAATTTCTCATATCAATAATTTTCTTTTTATCTATTTTAGAAGAATTCATAAGTGCTTTTGCCGCAGGTGAAATATTGTGTTCTTCTTTAATTTGTGAAACTAATTGTTTTCTTTTAGATTGTAGTTCCACTTGTTCTTCTTTACTCATTGAAAGAACAGGATTTTCAACTTTTTCTAAGGCATTAAATTTATTTTTAAGTATCATAATTTCAACTCTTCTATTTAATGCAATATTATTTTTTGCATTTTTAACTGGTCTTGTATCTGCAAATCCAACTGCAGTAAATAGTTTAGGGTTAAATTTGAACCTATTAATCAAGTATCTTACAATTGTACATGCTCTAGCACTTGATAATTCCCAATTAGATGGATATTTAGCAGATGATATTGGCATGCTATCTGTATGTCCTTCAACCCTAATACAATGCATTACAAATTTTTCATATATTAAAACCCCAATTTTATCAATAAGTTTTTTTGCTTGTGGAGTTAGTTCTGCAGAACCAGACCCGAATAGATATTTTTCATCAAAAGAAATTAATAATCCTTGATCTGTAATTTCTGCTTGAACTCCATCAATTTCTCCATCTTTCTTTAGTTCATTAATAGATTTTTCAATTTGTTCGAAAGATTGAGATTCGTACTTTGCACTAATATATTCAGCCATTAGCTCTTGAATAAAAGCATTCCCCGCGGATGAATCTAAAATGCTTTGTCCAGAATCAAGAACTCCGTCATTCCCTTGAAGAATAGAAACTTGAGAAAATGCTTTTTGTAATGATTCATCAATTTTGCTAAGTTCTGCTACATCAGTTTGAGATAGAGCATATAAAACTACGAATGTAGCAAATAATAATGTTATAAAGTCGGAATAAGAAACCAACCAACGTTCTAAGTTTTCATGCTCAGGTGCTTTATTCTTTTTGGCCATTTATTTTATCCTTTA
Source organism: Candidatus Gastranaerophilales bacterium (assembly GCA_944326685.1). Lineage (GTDB taxonomy): Bacteria > Cyanobacteriota > Vampirovibrionia > Gastranaerophilales > Gastranaerophilaceae > UMGS1585. The sequence goes on along the minus strand of CALVEV010000024.1, from coordinate 20,144 downwards.
GTTTTGATTATCATTTGCTTTTGCGCCTAAAATGAATGCGCCTAATTTTCTTGAAATAAGAGTAGGACTTTCTCCAGCTTGTATAGCAAGCACTCCTTCAATCATAACATTTTTTGCTAAAAATACTTTTGCATAAATACCTTTTAATCTGTTAAAACAAGGAATCATGTATAAGTTTGCAACAACTAAACCATAAATAGTAGCAACGAAAGCTACAGCAATACCTTCTCCTAATTTAGAAGGGTCAGATAAGTTCTGCATAACTTGGATAAGTCCCATTACTGCCCCAACAATACCAAGAGTAGGTGAAAAGCCCCCAAATGCTTCATAAACTTTAGCAGCTGACATAACTTTATTTTCCAATTGCTCAAGTTGAGTTTCAAGCATTGAACGAACAAGTGTCGGATCAGTACCATCTGCTACTATTTCAAGTCCAAATCTTAGAAGCGGATCAGATGCATTTATTGCTTCTTTTTCTAAAGCAATAACACCTTCTTTTCTTGCTTTAGTTGAAAAATTAACTATTTCTGCAATTAGTTCTTGTAAATCAACTTTAGGTGGGAATATAATATCTTTGAAAAGTAGTACAGCCTCTCTTAATACACTAGGAGGAAAACTTAAAACAATACCTCCAGATGTACCTCCTAAAACAATAAATGCTGCAGTTATTTGAATTAACTGTCCAATGTTTCCACCTTCAAGTGCTTGACCAACCAAGATGAAACCAAGACCTAAAAATAAACCAATTATTGCAAAAATATCCATAATGTCTGCTCCGATTAAATGTAGTCTATTTTTGCTACGGTAATAAATTATATAAGTTTAATTATATTTAAAAAATTAAACCAATTGGAGTAGTATAATTAGACTTTTAAATTTCGTTGGTTTACAATTAAGAAAAAGGAGTATAAGAAGATGAAAGCATTAATTTTTAATAATGAAGAAGGTTTAACACTTAAAAATGACTATCCGAAACCAATCCCGCAAAAAGGAGAGGCTTTAATAAAAGTTTCATTAGCTGGTATTTGTAATACTGATGCAGAAATTGTAAAAGGCTACATGGGGTATAATGGTATTTTGGGTCATGAATTTATAGGTATTGTAGAAGATGTAAACTCTGAAGGCAAGTCTTTAGTTGGAAAAAGAGTTGTAGCAGAAATAAGTTATGGATGTAATGATCCTGAGTGTCCTTGGTGTGCAGTTAAAAATTATAGACATTGTCCAAATCGACATACTATAGGGATTTGGAAAAAAGACGGTTGTTTTGCCGAGTATATTACACTACCGACAAATATATTATTTGAAGTTCCAGAAAATGTTTCAGATGAACAAGCAGTATTTGTAGAGCCTTTAGCTGCTGCTTGTGAAATTACTGAACAGTTGCATATTGATCCAAGTCAAAAAGTTGCAGTTTTAGGCGATGGAAAATTAGGTTTAACTATTGCACTAACATTAAATGCTCAAAATTTAAATGTTACTTTGATAGGAAAGCATGAAAATAAACTTAATATTGCAAGAGCACAAGGTGTGCAGACTCAATTATTGTCACAAACTGAGATTTTAAATAATTATGATGTTGTAGTAGAAGCAACAGGTTCTGTTTCTGGGTTTGAAACTTCATTGAATCTTGTAAAACCAAGAGGAGTTTTGGTTTTAAAAAGCACAATCGCGACAGGTAAAGAATTAAATTTGGCACCAATCGTAATTAATGAAATAACTGTTTTAGGTTCTCGCTGTGGTCAATTTGGCCCTGCTCTAAGATTATTAAAAAATAATCGAATAGATTTTAGTCAATTTATTTCTAAAATATATTCAATAGATGATGCAGAGAATGCTTTTAATGCGAATAAAGAAAAAGATACAATCAAAGTATTATTAAAGTTTTAAGGAGCTTCATGAATAAAAATAAGATTGCAGTTAAATGGTTATCAGCAGGACATTTTGTAAATGATATATATACTGGTATATTAAATCCGATAATGCCATTTATTGCTGCAAAATTAGGAATAACACTAGCAATGGCTACAGTTGTTATTAGTATTTCTAATATTTTTTCATCATTGTTACAACCAATATTTGGATTTTTTGCTGATAACATGCTAAAAAGAGTATTTATATTTTGGGGTTTAATATTAAGTTCTATATTTATACCATTAGCACCATTGGCTAAGAATATCTATTTTTTAATTTTATTTATGATTTTAGGCAGTATAGGTAGCAGTTTTTACCATCCTCAGGCAAGCGGATTTGTTAATAGGTTTGCTACAATCAATAATACCTGTGCAGATGATATGGGCTTTTTTATAAGTATGGGGTCTATAGGTTATTCTTTTGGGCCTTTAATTGCAGCATCAGTTACTCAATATTTAGGAATGGAAAACATGCCTGTATTATCAATAATGGGTTTATCATTGGCATTAACCATGTTTATATTTGTTCCAAAATTATCAAATATTGAAAAAAAACCAGAGTATAAAACTTTTAAAGAAACTTTCTATACTATATTAACCAATAAGAAGATGAATTATTTAATGATAATATCAATGATGAAAGTTTTGGTAACAACAAGTTGTTGTACATTATTACCATTTTTATGGAAAGATATGGGATATTCTCCTTTTTATATTGGGATTGCTTTATTTTTATTTATAATAGCAGGAGGTTTTGGTTCATTATGTAGTCATAAAATAGAGTTATTATTAGGTACAAAACAATTATTATATTTTTCCATGACTGCAACTCTTCCATTGATTATTTTATTTTCCGTAACTTATATTCATCATCCAATATTTTCAATAATAACATTTGTTATTATTGGTTTTACAACGATGTTAGCTCAACCAGTAACAATGGTAATGGGACAAACATTGTTACCTAAGTATAAAAGTGTTGTTGCAGGATTCATGAATGGTTTTGCCTGGGGGGTAGTAGCTATAGCATTATCATTAATAGGTTTAACCGCTCAGCATTATGGAATAACAAATGTATTAGTTATATTATCCATATTCCCAGTTATTGCTACCATTTTAATTAAATATTTATAAAATATTACAATATGTTAAATAATATAAATATAAATAGCAAATTATTTTTTGTTTGGTTATTATAGTTAGTACATTCAATTATTTATTGAATTTTATGATAATAGGCAAAGGAGGAATATATTATGCCAACAGTACAAGGTATCAAAGCAGGAATGGCTGTAAAAGCTCCAGTAGCAAAAACAGCAAAAGCAGTAAAAAACGTAGTAGCAAAATCAACAGCAAAAGTTGCTGAAGGAAATAAAGGTGCTCAAGCATTAGCAGATCAAAATAAAGTTTTACTAACTTATAAAAAACCAACAGTAAAAGTTATAGAACTAGAAAATCCTAAATCATTAAGAGCAGCATCAGGTGCTGGCGAAGGTGGATGGACTGGTGGAAGAAGATCTGCTTTTGAAGATGTAGAAACTACACCAACTAAAAGTATTTGGGAATAATTTTTAAATCCAAAATAAAATAAAAGACAATCTTTAATTAAAGGTTGTCTTTTTATTTTGTATTTTTTAGTTGTTAATAAATGTAAAAAAATATACATGTAAATGTCAAAAAAAAATCTTTAGGAATTTTTACATGGTAGAATTATTGAACAAATATAGCTAGAATTCTATATTTAAGGTAGTCGGAATTAATAATAAAACAATATAAAGGGTGTAGGAATGAAAGATTTATTAAAAAAATTATTAGCAAGTTTTATGTGCTTTTCATTATTAACTTTACAAGCAACATTTGCAGAAGGAGCTTTTGCAGGGTCGGATGTCCTTGATAAAGTTGATGGTCAAGGTGGTGCAGTAATAAAAGATCACACAGATGGTTTAACTGGCGTTAATACAGATGGTACTAATGCAAGTTTAGATTTCAATAAAGATACTGTAATTAACTGGGATATATTAAATGTTTTACACAACCAGTCATTAAACTTTAATAATGGAAGTCATGCCGTTTTAAATAATGTATTAAATGGAATGTCTACTTTTTCAGGTTTAGTTACATCAGATGGTTCTGGAAGTATAATTATTTCAAACCCAAATGGTATGGTTATGTCAGGTGGTGTTTTTGAAACTGCTGGCGCATTAATTCTTACAGCTCAAGATTTATATTCAAATAAATATTACGAAAAATTCTTTGATGGAAATAAGTTAGATATTGATAATTTATTAAAAGATGGAAAATTCAAAAATGATGTTTATAGTGTAATTTCCTTAGATGGAGGTTCTATAAGTAGTGGCGCAATTAATATTATTGCGAAAGGAATAAATATATATAACGCAAACCTTACAGCAAGAGCAGAAGGTGGCGATATAGTTTTAAAAACTACAGATGGTGCAACATATACTGCTGAGGCAGCAGCTCCATCTATTCCAAAAGAAAAATATGAATATATAAAAATTGCAAATTCTTCACTATCAACAAATAAAGGAACTGTTAATTTAGTAGTAAATAAAGGACATGCAGATGTTTTTGGTTCTACATTTAATAGTGATACAAAAGTTACAACAGGTGGAGAAACAACTTTTAATACCGTTGGTGATACAAAAACAACAGTTCATGGAAATTTAGATATTGTATCAGGTAAAGGAACACACCTTAGAAATACAACAGTAACAAAAGATACAAATGTAAATTCAAATGATATAGCAGTAATTGAAAAATTAAATACAAAGAATTTAGATACAAAATCTCGTAAATATACAAATATTATCAATTCAAATATTGCTAATAATGTAAAAGTAACCGCAGGTGATCAGTTAGTTCTTCAAGATGATGGAGTAACAACATATGCATCATTAGCAATGCGTGATTCAACAGTAGGAGGAAATTTAGAAGTAACAACACATAAAGGCGCAATCCAATTAAATGGTGGTTCAGTAGCAAAGAATGCAACATTAATCGCTGATACAGATAAATCAGGTGATGGAAATATTTTAATAGGATATAGCAGTAAAAAACCAAATCAAACATCAGATGAATATAAAAAATCAACAACAATTGGTGGTGATATAATCGTATCTTCAACAGAATGGGTTAAAGCACATTCAAAAGATAATTTGAATTTTGTAAAAGCTGATGTTAAAGAAGACTTTACTGCAGAATCAACTGATGGTCATGTATCTATAAAAAATGCGAATGTCGATGGCAATGCTGACTTTACAGCAAAGAATGGCGTAAAAATCTGGTTCTCAGATTTTGCAAAAGACTTAACAGCTAAGTTTACAGGAGAACATAGTGTTGGTGTTCCTTCAGATGCTATGCAAACAGATCCTCCTCATGATTTATATATTGCATATTCTAACGTTCACGGAAATGCAAAACTAACAGCAACAAATGCTAATGATGCTCAAATTACAGTAAGTAACACAACTATTGATGGTAATTTAAATGCACATTCAGGTGGTAGTGTAGCATTATGGCAAGCTAATGTTGGTAATAATGTTAATGCTAAAGCTGATAATGGTAATGTAAGCTTAAATGGTCAAGATAAACGCACTCAAGTTGGTTCACTTACAGCAGACGCAAAACAAAACATAATTATTAATAATTCAGATATTAAAGGTAACGCTAATTTAAAATCTGGTTTAGATGTAAAATCTACAAATTCTAATTTAATTGGCGATACTAAAGTTGAAGCTAGAAATGCTTCATTCACAGGTGCAGAAGAAAGACTAAATATTATACATTCTAACGTATCTGGTAACTTAACAGCAGAATCTAAAGGTAATATTCACTTATGGGAATCTACTGTAGGTAAATTATTTAAAGCAACTTCTAAAGAAGGAGAAGTTCGTATTGGTGGATCAGATAATAAGAAAACTACAATTGGTTCAGTAGATTTAAAAGGTAATAAAGGTATTACTATGTGGGATACAGACATAGCTAGTACCGCAAAAATGACTGCTGAAAACAATAATATTTCAATCTCTGATTCATCAGTTGCTAGTTATTCAACACTAAATGCAACTAAAGGTAATATAACTTCAAAAAATTCTAGTTTTGGTGGTTACATTTATGCAGATGCAAAAAATGCGACATTCACTAGAATTATCGGAGACTTAAAATTCAATAAATCAAATATTACAGAAAAAGCAAATTTAAACTCAGATAAAAGCATTCATATTAACGAATCTCATATGGGACAAGTTAATGCAAATGCTAAAGAATCAGTAGTTGTATATGACACAAATGTAGATAATGCATTTAATGCAACTGCTGGCGATAGAGTATCATTTGGAGCATCTGCTGCAGGCAAAGGTCACGTAGGTAGTGCAAATATTACATCAGGTGGAAGAACACAATTCTATAACACAATCTCTGATGGAGATGTAACTATAAATGCAGGTGGTGATGCTAACGTTGATAATGCTATCATTAATGGAATTGCAAATATAACAGCAGATAATAATGTTTGGTTAAATAATGTAACTTCAAATGTTATGAATGCAACATCTAATAATAAAAATATTGGAATTATAGGAAACGTTGTTGCTGACCAAATTAATATGACAGCAAAAAATGGTTCTTTATTAGCTCAAACAAATGCATTATTAGATGGTAATACATACAATTTCAATGTTGCAAATAACATTGCATCATTAGATAACATATATCCAGCAATGGATAAAGTTGGATATGATTGGAATTTACAAAATGCAATCAATATCTCTGGTGGTAGAGTAGAATCATTAACTGCAGGACTTGCAAGTGTTCATTCTAACGGTAACGTAACATTTGTTACACCAGAAACAACTAAAGGTAATTTAAGATTATCTTCAGATGGAGATTTAAAAATCAATAAAGGTGCTAACGTTGCAGGTAACTTGCTTACTCAAGCTGATGGAAGCATCACAACTTCTGGCAATATTATGGCTGGTTTTGATGTAAAAGCTTACGCAGCGAATGACATCAACTTAAGTAAAGTTGTTGCAGGTAGAAACCTTGAATTAAATTCATCAAAAGGAAATATAACAATTGATGCTGGTAATGATGTTAAAGGTGGTTCTATCCAAGGAAACAGCACTATTACAGCTCAAAATGGAAACATCGTATCTAAAAACACTAGATATGAAGGTAAGATAAAAGCAAATGCTCAAAACGCTGATTTTGATTCTACAAAAGGCGGAAGCTTAAACTTTGAAGATTCTAATATTGCTAACAACCTAACAGCAAAAGCTCACGGAAAAGTAGGATTACTAAATTCTAAAGTTGGTAATAAACTAACAGCAGAATCATTACAAAATGAAGTAGGTATTACTTCTTCTGAAGTTGGTTCTGTTGATGCTAAAGCTAAATATAATGTTAGATTTAATAATTCAAAATCTAACGGAGATGCTAATTTAGAATCTCAATATGGTGCAGTAACAGTAAAAGGAAGTACTATAAAAGGTAACGCTGATATCAAAGCTAGCGGTAAAAATAATAAAGCAAATGTAAATATTGAAAATACAAATATTAATGGAGACTTAAAAGCAAATGCAGGTAATGATGTTAACATCAAGAACTCAAATGCTAACTTCATTAATGCAAATGCTGGCAATAATGTTAATTTAGATACTAAAGGTAATATTACAATTAACAATAGTTCTAAAATGTCATTAAACGCAGCTAATTCTGTTAATATTACAACTGATGGAAATGTAGTTATTGATAATTTAACAAATAACAATGTTGTTAATGGTAAAAATGTAAACTTCAATGGTGCAAATATTACTACTAACAATTCAAACTACAATTCTAATGTTGGAATGAATTCAAAAGGTGATGTAACATTTACTGGTTCAAATAATATTAATGGAGATTTAACAATTTCAGCTTCTAAAGATTCTGGATTTGTTGCAATTAATGGCGATTCTACAAAAGCTAATAATATTACAGTAAATGGAGCTCAATACATTGAAGCTAAAAATGTTGAAACTGGACACTTACAATTCAATGACTTTGAAATCGGTCATATTTTAAACACTACAGCAGATTCAACAGGTTTCACTAATGGTAATGATTTATACATTAATGTTTTAAATACAATAATCAATAGTGGAGAGTTAAGACCATCAATAACTGGTAGTGCAGTTAATGTAGATCGAATTATCTTCTATCCTACATTCCCTGGTGGTGGTGATGGAACTGATTTAGGTGGCTTAGATGAAGATTCTGCATTAATTCTAGGTTACTTAAGAGATAGAGCAATTGATACTAGATTAGGTTCTGATTTTGCTCCTATTGGTTTCGCTGCTCACGAAGGTAGAAGAGGTGGATTACATCATATGGATATCGGTGATAGCGTTTATAGAGCTTTACAAGAGCAAATAGATACATTGCATATTGCTGATAGATTTAATATTGATCAATAATTAACTTGAATAAATAATAAATAAGCGGTTAAGTAATTAACCGCTTATTTTATTTTATAAAAACGCAACATATATATATTATGATTAAAATAAATAGGATAATGCCACCTATTAAATTATTATTTTTCTTTCTTTTATGTGACTTAGGGGAATGTATTTCAATATCTATTTCTTCTTTTGTTGATTTATTTTTTTCTTTTGCATCAAGATACTTTTCTTTCAATGTCTTTTTTGTTTTTTCTCCCGTAATTAAAAGTTCAATATCAAATTCTAATTTTAATAATTTTGTTTTATTAGGATTTCTTGAAAATGCAAAATTTATACCAACTTCAAAGGCTCTTTGTAAACATTCTAATGCTGTAGACGCAGGTAAAGCTTGATTAGAATTGTGAGCTGATTTATTTCCTTCTCTTTTGATAAAATATAAATCTTCAATAATTTCTTTTTCTTGTTGAGACCCTGTTGATTTGTCACATAAGGTCGCTAACATTTCATCAAAAGTTTTTTCAGTTGTTTTTTTCCCTCCAAGAAGTTTTTTACAAATATTTTCTGCAAATTTTCTTGTTTGAACAATACATTGATCAAAATATTCATCACGATACAACTGTTCGGCTGTTTCAATTAAGTCGAACAGTTTTTTATCTACAGTTTTCAAAAAATCAAAATTGGATGCCATTAAATTTATACACCAATTAATTTTAAAACATCATCCATTTCAGCTGTAGTTTTTTGAACTTCTGCATTTGCATATTTAATAGCATTATCTGGGTCTTTTAGTCCATTTCCAGTTAATACGCAAACGATATCAGAGCCTTCTTTAACAAGTCCTCTATGATGAGCTTGAATTAAACCTGCAACAGAAGCTGCACTTGCAGGTTCTGCAAAGATACCTTCACTAGATGCTAATAATTTATATGCATCAACAATTTTTTCATCAGTTACGCAACCAATTAATCCGTTACTTTCATCTCTTGCAGCAACAGCTTTATCCCAACTTGCAGGATTTCCTATTCTTATAGCTGTTGCTAATGTTTCTGGATTCATTATTCTTTGATTTTTTACAATTGCAGCTGCTCCTTCAGCTTCATAACCCATCATTTGTGGTAATGCTTTAATTTTACCTAGTTTATAAAATTCTGTATAACCTTTCCAATATGCAGTTATATTTCCAGCATTTCCAACAGGGATAAAATGATAATCAGGGGCTTTTCCTAAATCATCACATATTTCAAATGCTGCAGTTTTTTGACCTTCGATTCTATATGGGTTTACTGAATTTACAAGTGTAATTGGATATTTAGTAGAGATTTCTCTTACTAATTCTAATGCTTTATCAAAATTACCTTGAATTGCAATAATTTCAGCTCCATACATCATTGCTTGAGAAAGTTTTCCAAGTGCAATATATCCATCAGGGATTAATACAAGAGTTCTTAATCCTGCTTTGGCACCATATGCAGCCGCTGATGCTGATGTGTTGCCAGTAGATGCACAAATAATAGCTTTTGAACCAGCTTCTTTAGCCTTGGTTACAGCCATTGTCATTCCTCTATCTTTAAAACTTCCTGTTGGATTGCAGCCATCAAATTTTAAATATACATTTGCATCTAATCCAATTTTTTTTGCAAGATTATCAGCTTTTATTAAAGGTGTATTACCTTCATTTAAAGTAACTATTGGTGTTGTATCAGTAACAGGTAAATATTCTTTGTATCTATTAATTAATCCTTGATAATACATGACTTCCTCTTTCTACATTACTCTTATTAAACTATTAATCTTACAATCTTTTAATTCTGATATTGCACTTTGAATATCAGCTTCTTTACAAATTTCAGTTATCACTGTTATATCTGCGGTGTTGTTATCTGATACACCTTTTTGAATTATGCTTGATAAGCTAATATTTTTATCTGCACAAATTGTTCCAATTTTTCCTATAACTCCTGTATTATTAGGGGCTGTTATAGAAATATAATATTTATTTTTTGTTTCAGATATTGGAATCATTTTGGCTTCTTCAGAATGTTTACAACGCATCATTGGAAGTGGGTAATTTGTTGTTCCAATTTCTGCTGCAATGTTTAAAATATCTCCAATTACTGAACTTGCTGTCGGAAATTCTCCTGCACCTGGGCCTGAAAGTAATATATCTCCAATAGGGAATCCTTTCATTCCAACAGCATTTGTTACATAGTCTATATGTGCTAAAGTAGAGTTTTTAGGTACTAATGTAGGATGAACTCTTACATCTACTTCATCTTGTTCATTTATAGAAGCATTAGCAATTAGTTTAATTTTGTATCCTAATTCATTAGCTTGTTGCATATCTTCGGCTCTAACTTTTGAGATGCCCTCTCTATAAACTTTATTTATATCTACTCTTTTGTTAAATGCAATTGTAGCAAGAGTTGTGATTTTATATGCAGCATCAAAACCTTCAACATCACCTGTTGGGTCTGTTTCTGCATATCCAAGCTCTTGAGCTTCTTTTAAAACATCTTCATACGATGCACCATCTACATCCATTTTAGTTAGGATATAATTAGTTGTTCCATTTAAAATTGCTTGTATTTTAGTTATTTCATTACCTGCCATTATAGTTTTTAATGGCATAATTAATGGGATTCCTCCTGCAATTGCTGCTTCATATAACACAACTTTATTATGTTTTTCTGCTAGTTCAAAAAGTTCTTTTCCTTTTTTTGCAAGTAGTTCTTTATTTGCTGTTACTATATGTTTCCCTGATTTAATTGCTTCGGATATATATTCCCATGCAGGATTTACACCGCCAATTACTTCTACAAAAATATCAATATCAGGATTCTTTATAATTGAATAAGGATCAGTTGTTAAGATGCTGTTATCTAAGCCTTCAATATTACGTGGCCTATTAATATTTTTTACGCAAATTTTTACAATTTCCACGTTGTCAAATCTTTTTAATGTCTTAAAAACTCCAGAACCTACTGTTCCTAGTCCTAACATCCCAATTTTAATTTTCTTCATTTGTAAATCCTCTAATGTTTATTCTTTTATAAAATAATACTATAAAAATATTCATTGGTATATGCAATATTAAAAAAATTTGATATAATAAGTTTATTGGTGTTTGGAGGAAGTATGAGAGATCGAAAAAGTAATGTATTATCCTTACTAGAAGATAAGACAAATGATTATGCAAATAAGATTGCATTAGGAATAAAAACTTATTATGGTTGGAAAGAGTTTACATACCAAGGTTTAGGGGTGACATCTCGTAAATTAGCATCATATTTAATGAATGATTTAGATATAAAAAAAGGTGAAAGATTGGCTATATTATCAGAATCAAAGCCAGAGTATGGAACTTGTGTTTTTGCATCTATTATTGCAGGTTTAGTTACAGTTCCATTGGATATCAAGTTAACCAAGTATGAGCTATTATCTATTTTATCTGATTGTGAGCCTTCAGTTATTTTGGTTTCTCATCATTATTTAGAAATGGCTATAGATCTTAAAAAGGATTTACCAACATTAAAACATATAATTATAATGGATGAACCTTCATATAATCAACAATATCCAAGTATTTATACAATACCTAATAATTATTCTTCAAAATGGGTTCATCGTTCAAAGAAATCTACATTATTTATAATTTATACTTCTGGTACTACAGGAGCACCAAAGGGGGTAGAAATATCTTTTGGTAATATGTTATCACAGTTAAAAGATTTAAAATACGCATTAGATAAAATTTTGCCTTTGGATGATGTAAGAATTTTATCAATTTTGCCAATGAATCATTTATTTGAAATGACTGTTGGTTTTTGTACTTTTTTGAATTTTGGATTTTCAGTATATTACACGCAGAGTCTTAAACCAAAAGATATATTGAGTACAATGAGGGATAAAAAGATTGAGTTTATGATTGTTGTACCAGCATTTTTGAAATTATTAAAAAATGCAATAGAAGCAGAAATAAAAAATAAATCTAAATTGGCTCAAACAATTTTTAGTACAATGTATCATATTGCTAAATTTATTCCTTCTAAACGAATAAAGAAAATTTTATTTAAGCCAATACATCAAAATTTTGGTGGTAATTTCATTGGTTGTATATCAGGAGGAGCTCCTTTAGATGTAGAGGTAGGTAAATTCTTTGATAGAATTGGTATTTCGGTATATCAAGGATATGGTTTATCAGAAACAAGTCCTGTGGTATCTGTAAATACAAATAAATTTAGAGATATGGCATCAGTTGGCGCTCCGTTAAAAAGTTTTGAAGCAAGAATTGATAAACAAACAGGGGAATTACAGTTAAGAGGTCCAGCTGTTATGAAAGGATATCATAATCAACCAGAATTAACCGCATCAGTAATAGATAGTGATGGATGGTTACATACAGGTGATATTGCTAAAATTCATAAAAATGGTCATATTTATATTACAGGTAGAATAAAAAATATGATTGTATTATCTGGTGGTAAAAAAGTATTTCCAGAAGAAGTTGAAGCCGTATTAGAAAAAAGTGATTATTTTGCTGAAGTATGTATTATAGGGGTTTCGCGAAGTTTTGGTGCTAAGGATGGAACAGAAGATATTGGGGCTGTTATTGTACCAAAAGAAGAGTTAATTAATAAGTATGATGATGAAACTCTAAATAAGTTAATTAAAGATGAGGTTAAAAGACTTTGTACTCAATTAACTCCATATAAAAGACCAATTAATATTGTAGTGTCAAAGCAAGCTTTACCTAAAACATCAACAAGAAAGTTAAAACGTAATGAAATTAAACAATTAATTAAAGCATAATATAATTAAAGCATTTAGAATTTCTAAATGCTTTAATTTATGTAAATATTTTCTCAAAAAATAATATGTTTGATATAATATATACAATAAAATTGGAATTATATGAGGAGGTAAGATGAGAGATAGAACTAGCAACGTATTATCGTTACTGGAAGATAGAACCAATGATTATGCTAATAAAATTGCATTAGGAATGAAATCAACTTATGGTTGGAAAGAGTTTACATATAATGGATTAGGCTTATTATCAAGAAGAATTGCTGCCCATTTAAAAAATGATTTACAGATTCCAAAAGGAGAAAAACTTGCTATTTTATCTGAATCAAAACCTGAATATGGAACTTGCGTCTTTGCATCTATCATTGCAGGTTTAATTACTGTTCCTCTAGATATAAAATTAACTATTTATGAACTTAAATCTATTCTTTCTGATTGTAATCCAACTGTTATGTTGGTATCAAAAAAATATGTTAACACTGCTCTTGAATTACAAAAAGAAATTACTTCATTAAAACATATTATAATCATGGATGAACCTTCATATAATGAAACTTTACCAAGTATTTATACAATTCCAATGAACTATGATTGTAAATGGGTTCATCGTTCAAGACATTCTACTTTATTTATAATTTATACTTCTGGTACAACCGGAAAACCAAAAGGTGTAGAAACAACATTTGGGAATATTTTATCTCAACTTGATGATTTGAAAATTGCATTTAATCCAATATTTCCAAAAGAAGCAAGATTATTGTCAATTTTACCAATGAACCATTTATTTGAAATGACTGTTGGTTTTTCTACATTCTTAAACTTTGGATTTTCTGTATATTATACACAAAGTTTAAAACCAAAAGATGTTATGAAAATGATGTATGAAAAGAAAATTCAATACATGGTTGCAGTTCCAGCGTTTATCAAATTACTAAAAACTGCAATTGAAAATGAAGCAAGTCATACATCTCCTATTACTAAATTTTTGTATAAATTAAAGCTTAAAATAGCTAAATTTATACCATTTAGAAGTGTAAGAAGATTTATGTTTAGAGATATTCATAAGTTCGCAGGAGGTCATTTTAGAGGTTTTATTTCAGGTGGAGCACCATTAGATATTGAGGCTGAAAAATTCTTTAGAAGAATAGGTATAGATACATATCAATTATATGGGTTAACAGAAACAAGCCCTGTAGCTACTGGAAATACAGGAAGATTTAGAGATCCTGAATCAGTAGGTCGTCCACTGAAGAGTTTCGAAGCAAAAGTTGATGAAGAAACAGGCGAATTACTTTTAAGAGGTCCTGCAATTATGAAAGGATATCATAATCAACCTGAGTTAACAGCATCAGTTATTGATGAAGATGGTTGGTTCCATACTGGAGATATTGCTAAAATAAACAAAAAAGGATTTGTTTATATCACTGGAAGAATTAAAAACTTGATTGTTTTATCTGGTGGTAAGAAGGTATTCCCTGAAGAAGTTGAAGCAGTATTAGAACAAAGTGAATACTTCAAAGAAGTTTGTGTTCTAGGATTAGAAAGAACATTTGGTGCGAAAGATGGAACAGAAGATGTTGCTGTTGTGATTGTTCCAAAAGATGAGTTAGTAGAACAATATGACGAAGAAACTCTTAACTCAATAATTAAAGGAGAAGTTAAAAAGCTTTCATTAAGAGTTGCGGCATATAAAAGACCTAATCAGGTAATTATCTCAAAAGAACCTTTACCTAGAACAGCAACAAGAAAAGTAAAAAGAAGAGAAGTAAAAGAATTAGTTCAAGTATAAAAATGGAGGATAAATATGAAATTTGATACTAAGTTATTGCATGCAGGACATAACCCTAAAGAGCATAATATGTGTATCAATGTTCCTATTTATCCGACAACAGCATTTGATTTCGATGATGTTCAAAGAGGTGCTGATTTATTTGACTTAAAATGTGAAGGCGATATTTATACAAGACTTTCAAATCCTACTAATAATATTTTAGAAACTAGATTAGCAGAATTAGAAGGTGGAGTAGGAGCTTTAGCATTATCTTCTGGACAGGCTGCTACAACATGTGCAATTTTAAATATTGCGCAAGCAGGAGATGAAGTTGTTGCAGCACCAACATTGTATGGTGGAACTTGTAATTTATTTAGTTTTTCTTTAAAAAAACTAGGTATAAATTTTAAGTTTGCAAAAGGAGAAAAAGTCGAAGATTTTGAACGAGAGATTACAGAAAAAACTCGTTGTATCTTTATTGAGTTATTAAGTAATCCGGCATTGAATGTAATAGATATAGAAGCTGTTGCAAATTTAGCTCATAAATATAATATTCCATTGATTGTTGATAATACAATTCCGTCTCCATACTTGTGTAATCCAATCAAATGGGGTGCTGATATTGTTGTCCATTCAACAACCAAATACATATCAGGACACGGAAATGCAATGGGTGGAGCAATTATTGATTCGGGGAATTTTGATTGGGAAAAATCAGGGAAGTTTCCTGAATTAACTGAACCAGATGAGTCTTACCATGGAATTGTGTATACAAAACAATTTGGAAAAGCTGCATATATTGTAAAAGCTAGAGCACAAATTTTAAGAGATTATGGTTCTTGCCCTAGTCCATTTAATTCTTATATGACATTAATTGGACTAGAAACATTAAGCTTAAGAATGCAAAGACACTGTGAATCAGCTTTAAAAATCGCAGAATATTTAGAAAATCATCCTTGTATTAATTGGGTAAATTATCCTGGATTAAAAACTAATAAATATTATGATTTAGCAAAAAAATATACACCTAAAGGCTGTTCTTCTATAATAGGTTTTGGCTTAAAAGGTGGAGCAAAAGCGGGTGAAAAATTTATAAATTCATTAACTATACCAATTCATACAACTAATATAGGTGATAGCAGAAGTATAATTACTTATCCTTATTTAACAACTCATAGACAATTATCAGAAGAACAACTAAAAGCTTGTGGTGTTGGAGATGACTTTATGAGATTATCTGTTGGACTTGAAGACGTTGATGACCTAATTGAAGATATAGAAAATGCAATAAAACTTTCTCAGGAATAAAAATGATAGTAGAAACAAAATATTTTAAAATTAATGAAACAATAAAATTAGAATCAGGTCGAGAGCTTAAAGAGGTTGAAGTTGCTTATGAAATATATGGTCAACTTAACGAAGCAAAAGATAATGCAATATTACTTTTACACGCACTAACAGGAGATGCTCACGCAGCAGGTTATCACGAAGGTGATAGCAAACCTGGCTGGTGGGATGATATGGTAGGCTCTGGTAAAGCTTTTGATACAGATAAATATTTTGTAATTTGTTCAAATATGTTAGGTGGATGTAAAGGTACAACAGGGCCTTCATCAATAAATCCTGATACAGGAAGAGAATACGGCTTGGATTTTCCTGTTATTACTATTGAAGATGTTGTTAAAGTTCAGAAAAAGCTGATAGATTTTCTTGGGGTAAAAAGGCTTTGCGTTGCAGGAGGCTCAATGGGCGGAATGCAAGCAATGGAATGGGCTTTATCATACGATGAAATGGTAAGCCATGTAATTATTATTGCATCGACTCCAAAACTATCTGCTCAAAGTATTGCATTTAATGCAGTTGGAAGGAATGCTATCCTCTCAGATCCTAACTGGAATAATGGGAATTATTATCACGGAGAAAAGCCTGATAAAGGTTTAGCGATCGCAAGAATGGTTGGACATATTACTTATCTTTGTGAAGAAGCTATGCATAGTAAATTTGCAAGAAGATTTCAAGATAAAGATAGTCCAGATTTTAGTTTTGATATAGATTTT
This sequence comes from Candidatus Gastranaerophilales bacterium, assembly GCA_944326685.1. GTDB lineage: Bacteria > Cyanobacteriota > Vampirovibrionia > Gastranaerophilales > Gastranaerophilaceae > UMGS1585. Next base: position 3,139 of record CALVEV010000024.1, on the reverse strand, counting down.
GAAGTAGAAAGTTATCTTGCACATCAAGGTAAGATTTTTGTAGATAGATTTGATGCAAATAGTTACCTTTATATAACAAAAGCAGTTGATTATTTTGATATAGAAGCAAAATATGGCTCATTAGAAGAGGCATTTAAAAATACACACGCCAAATATCTTATTATGTCTTTTTCATCAGATTGGTTATTTCCAACTGCTCAATCAAAAGAATTATGTAACGCATTAATGAAAAACAAAAAAGATGTATCATTCTGTGAAATAGAATCTCCTTGCGGGCATGATGCATTTTTGCTTGAATATGAAACTCAGACAAATATTATAAAAAGTTTTCTAAAAGAGGAAGTTAATGAATAAACACTACATAGAATCTAAAGGATTACATCTTAATTATTCAATAATTACAAATATGATAGAATCTAATTTATCAGTTCTTGATTTAGGTTGTGGAGATGGGACTCTTTTAAAAATGCTTAAAAATAAAGGTATCAATGCAAGAGGTATAGATATCAATCAAGATAATATTGTTAAATGTTTAGAAAAAGGTTTACCTGTTATTCAAGGTGATATTGATGAAGGTTTGAAAGAGTATCCTGATAAATCATATGATTATGTTGTTTTGAATCAAACTTTACAATCAACAGAAAAACCAGATTTTGTGATCAAAGAAATGTTGAGAGTTGGTAATAAAGTTGTTGTAAGTTTCCCTAATTTTGGATATTGGAAAGTTAGATTTTATTTAATGTTTAAAGGTAAAATGCCAAAATCTAGAATACTACCTTTTCAATGGTATGATACGCCTAATATTCATTTGTTAACTATTGATGATTTTTATGATTTTGCAAAATCTCAAGATTTCAAAATAGAACAAAAAATATGTATGACAAAAGCTAAAGTTAGAAAAAGTATTTTACAAAAATTATTTGATAATTTATTTACTGAAGAAGTAATATTTGTAATTTCAAAATAAATTACCCTAAAAGGGAATTAATTTTGCTCTAAATAACTTAAAATAAAAGTAAGTTATTGGAGGTAAGTATGAATAAATTAATTCTTAATATGTTATGTATTACATCAGTACTAGCTATTACACTTATAAATGTTGAATCTTACAGTTCGTATGCACTAGAAAACAATACAAATAATCGATTTATAGACAATAGTCCATTAGAACGCCCATACAGATTGAACTATCCAAATCAAAGCGGTAATCGAATGCAACAACCAACTCAAATGAATCAAGTATCACCAAACACTACACCACCTGTAAATAAAAACTTTAACGATCCATATAATTATAATGACCCATCAGGAGAAAGGAAATAAACTAATCCCAATCAATACAAATAAGCCCTAAATCCTCTTGAGAAATTTTATTTATTAATACATGTATAGACTGGTTATCAGATATATTCAAATTGGCTTTAGCTAAAACAGTTTCACCTAAAGATATATCTTTCTTTAATAGAATATCTACATTTTTGATTGAATGTTTTAATCTAAATTCATAAGGTAACGTTTCTAAAGCCCAAACAATATAATTAGAATTATTTGCGTGGTGATTAACATCTAAATCATCATATCTAACTTCATATGATTTTTGATAATTAAATTCTGAAGTGGTAATGATTTTGTTAAATTTTAAATCATCTTCTTTTTTTTCAAAAACTTGAAAATCATTTTTAATTTTATTTGGATAAACCATAGATTTAGTTTCCATATCAATTAAAGCCCAGCAACTGGAAACTCTTCCAATAATCTCATTTGTAGGATTGTAAATTACAAAATCACGATAAGCAAATAATTTAGAGGCACCTCTTGATTCTGTTTCAATTTCAATATAATCAATGTTTTTAGGGTATTTTTTTAACTCTATTCTATATTTTAAAAGAAACCAGCCTAAATTATTTGCTTCTGTCCAAGAATAACCAAATCCATTAGCTTCTGCATTAACAGTTGCTGCATCTTGTAGAAACAACATTAACATTGATTCCTTTAATTGTGAATTAGTATTTAATTCATAATAATTAATAGTATATTTTTTTCTTGTTTTTATAAATTCCATATAAATAATTATACACTTATATGAAAACTTGTAAAATTTTGTTAAATATTATTTCCTATCAAATTTGCTTGAAATAAAATAATAAATACTTGAGGAGAGATAAATGAATATAGTGATACAAAGACAAAATAATATTAATTTTAGAAATTTCAAACATGGAAATTTAGAATATGTGTCAGAAAAAATGGCACCAGAAACAAAAGAATTATTCCAAAAAGCAAAAAAAGTAATGAATAAAACACCAGATAGAGCTGTTTTAAGAAATAAATTATTGAATCAGACTTTTGAAAAAACAACACCTGTAAAATTAGAAAATGGGCAAAAAACAAAAAGTTATATCGCTTATCCTGGTAATACCGAACATGGTACATTAATATTGACTAATACTGGTGATATAGGAATGTATTATCGTCATTATGATTATATAAAAAAATCAACTCCTAATTATGATATGAACAGAGATGCTCAACAAAGAATAAAAGATATGTTAGATTAAGAACTTGATATTTTGATTAGTTAGGCATATAATTCATTTATAATAAATAATAAATTTGGTATTATTACCATATAGGCTCGTGGCGCAGTGGTAGCGCAGAAGACTCTTAATCTTTTGGTCGTGGGTTCGAATCCCACCGGGCCTATTTTTCATGCAAAGATTAAGAAATAAGGATTCAAACCAATTTGTTCGGATTAAACATATTATTTTGAATGTAATTTAACGACCGGTTTGATTTGTACGGATACTTTGATTATTTTGGACAGCCCGCTTTGTGTGGGCTTTTTTAGGTCGGAATTTTAAGTATTCCAAAAAAATCAAACTGCCGAACTGGACTTTTTTCGGACTGTACGGATAGATTGAGATTTTCTTAATATAGCTGAATTACGCACCAATTTTGAAGTGTACGGATAAAATGATTATTTTGGTAAAGTCCAGTTCCGCAAATAATTAATGTAAAGAAACAGGACAGTACAGAAAAGAGGAACATGTCTTAAAGTCGCTGTTGGTAAACAATTTTAAATAATTTTAGGGTTTCAGAAAAGTCCAAAATGTCTGATTACTGTCCTTTATATGTCTAA